>CAMPHU010000184.1 GCA_946886065.1 uncultured Massilia sp.
AAAAGAAAATCCCCCTGCGGCGCGAAGCCGCAGGGGGATCTGGTACCGGGATGCGCCGGCCCGGCTTAGTTGAGCGTCACCGACTGGCCGCCGACGGTCACGGTGCGCACCGAACCCGAGGTGCTGATGTTGACCGCCGGGCGCTTGCAGCCGACGTCGAGCAGCACCAGGAACTCGGCGGCCGACTTGCCGTCGTTCTTCAGGTAGAAGGCGCCATGGTCCTCGACCACATTGGTCTTGGCGCCCGGGCCGATCCACTTGGCGAAGGTCGCCGCGGTGTTCAGCGAACGCACGCAGACCATCTGGTTGCCGGCCGCCACCTTGACGTTCAGGCTGTTCTCCACCGTCATGATGACCGGGGTGTGCATGTTCCACTCGTAGGTACGGGCCACGGTGCTCGCCAGGCGGTCGCGCACCAGGATGGCGTTGCCGGCGTTACGCAGGTGCCAGACCTGGCGCTTGGCCATGGTCAGCTGGCCACCGTAGGACGGGGTCGCATCGCCTTCCGAGTAGTCGTAGGACGGCTGGGCCGAGAAACCGGTGATCTTGCCGTTGCGCTGCAGCTGCTCGCGGTAGCCGTTCACCATCTGGCCCTTGCCGCCGTCGAAGGTGATCGCGTTCTGCGAACGGGTCTGGTGGTACCAGTCGCTCCAGTACGGCGAGCCGTACCAGTCGTACCAGCCGGCCTTGACCAGCAGCGGCTGGCCGGCGACCGACAGCAGCAGGCCGTTCTGGTCGCCGTGGCTGTGGTTGAACGAGCCGTACGGGCTGGACTTGAAGAACAGCGAGCTACGCGCGGTCGATGCCAGGTCGCTGTGCATCGCCACCCAGCCGATGCTCGGGTAGAAGGCCGAGTTCGACGGGGCCTGGTAGACCTTGGTGTCGCTGACCGGCAGCGGGTACTGGGCCTGCAGCAGCGACAGCGAGTCTTCCATGCCGCCCAGGTTCTTCACGTACCAGGCCGCACGCGGCGACCACATGCGCGAAGCGAAGGCGCGGAACACGCGGTGGTCCGGCTTGGTTTCCGAGGCGTCGCCGAAAGCGTGGGTACGCGCGCCCGGCGGGATGAATTCCATCGCGAAGTCCAGGAAGCCCAGGGTCCACGGCTTGGCGAAGAAGTTCACGCCGGTAGCATGGGTCAGCGGATCCCACAGGGCCAGCAGGTAGCCGGCGGCGTACTCGGCGTAGGCGGTGCCGTTGGCGTAGCCGCCTTCCGCGCCGCTCCACGGCGACGGGCTGTTGGCGTAGGCGCGGAACGAGAAGTCGAACCACTTCTGCGCTTCCGGGATGTCGCCCAGCGACAGAGTCGAGATCAGCACCATGAACACCAGGCTGGTGTTGCCGTGCGAGTCGAACGGGTACTGGTCCAGGCGGCCGTTGTCGCCCGCCAGGTTGTTATACATCTCGGTCGCGCGGGACTTCACCGCGGTCAGCCAGCGGGTCTTGCGGGCCGAATCCAGCGAGCCGGCCAGGATGTCCATCGACTTGACCAGCGACCAGGCGATCTGGCGGGTGGCCTGGTCCTGGTTGGCGTAGCTGGTCGGGCCGTTCGGGTCGAGCGAGGCCAGCTCGTCGCCGCGCTTCAGCGCTTCGTTCAGGTAGACAGCTTCGCCCTTCAGGCGGTACATGATGGCCGCTGCTTCCAGCTGGCGGCTGGCTTCGTTGATGCGCTGGCGCACGTCGGTCTGCTGGGCGGCCATGGCGGCGGTCAGCGGCGAGCTGATGACGATCGACCAGCGCGAATCGGACAGCGCGGGCACGGCCGTGACCTGGGCCTTGACTTCGTTGCCCAGGCGGCTCACGTAGGATTCCAGCTCCAGCTTCTTGGCCGAGCTCCAGGTCGAGAACGGGGTGAACGAAGCCGGCAGCGAACGGGGACGGGCCTTCGACAGGATGCGGTTGCGTAGGGTGGCGTTGTCCGGCACTTCGAACATATTCGACCTGCTGGTAACCGAGAAGGTGCGCGGCGACGACCACTCGCTCGAGCCGCTCGGGCGCACGCGCCAGGTGTAGTTGCCCAGGGCCAGGGCCTTGGAAGGGAGGTACCAGTTGCGTTCCACGGTCACCTTGGTGGACGAGCCGCCGACTTTGGTGATCTCCAGTTCGTAGGTGGCCGGGCCGGTGTTGTGGCGGGCCCAGGTGAAACCGGGCGGGTTCTGCGCCTGCACCTGGTTCATTGCCGGGCTCGGCTTGACGATCAGGGGATCGGTGGACTCGACCCAGTCGGCGCGTGCGCTCATGCACACAAACAGCGATGCCATTGCCGCAGCGCGGACGAGACCATTCCGGTGAAATTTCATGCAGAAGCTCCGAGAAAAAACTTGAGATTTCTTGAGGGTGGCGCCGCAGACCGGGCGCGTGTGTCAACTACTGTGGCGGACGTCTGATGCGCCCCGTCAACGAAAAGAATGGTACCCCAATCTTTTATTGAGCACGGGCAAATTTCCCAAAGAAATCAAATTTTTTTGTTTGCCTCACAGAAATACCACGCAAAAAAATCAATTTTTGCCGAATAATATTTCAAGCTTCGTAACGACCGTAAGCTGCCTGATAACGGTCGTTCTCGGCTTGAAAAGACAGTAAGGCAAAGCTGTCATCTTTGCCATGCACGGACTCCCTGCGCCTCGGTTTCCAGTGCACGCATGCGCTTCATGTATCTCAAGCAATAGATGCCGAAGGCCAGCGGCGCCTGCTTCATGTAGCGTTTGCGCACCTCGAACTCTTCCCTCCTCGCCTTGATCTTGTTGGCCGACGACACGCTGCCGGCATGGTCGCGGAACACGGTCAGCGGCGTGTCGAGCATGGCCGGCTGGGCCACCGCGCCCAGGCGCAGCCACAGGTCGATGTCCATCGCGTACTTGAGCTTTTCGTCGAACATGCCCACGCGCTCGAACGCCGCGCGGCGGATGAACACGGCCGGGTGCGGAATCGAGGCGCGCCCGGCCGCGAACGAGCGGTAGGAGTAGCGCGGCATGGCGTAAGGCGGCACCAGCCGGCCGTCCTTGAGCACCTGGATGTTTCCGTACAGCCAGTCGACCGGCCGGCCGGCCGCGCGCGCCTCCTCGAAGCGGCGCGCGACGGTCGACAGCACGTCGGGGCCGGCGTAGTAGTCGTCCGAGTGCAGGTGGGCGATATATTCGCCCCGGGCCGCCTCGATGCCCTGGTTCATGGCCCGGCTGATGCCGCCGCCGACGTCGCGCAGCACCCGCTTGTTGCCGGGATAGGCGGCGATCATGTCCAGGGTGCCGTCGGTCGAGCCGCCGTCGACGAAGATGTGTTCGAACTCCTGGCAGGTCTGGGACTGGACCGAAGCCAGGGTCTCAGCCAGCGTGGCGGCGCTGTTCCAGGTGCAGGTGACGATCGAAAAGGTGGGTGTGTTCGGCATACAGCTCCAGTAGTCGCGGTAGCAGCCGCCCGGCGTCGGCCCCGAAGGACGGGGCCGGCGCCACGCGGCGCGGTGGTTCGGCAAGCTGGGCGCAGACGCGCTCGACCAGCTCGTCCATGGAAGCGGCCAGCTGCAGCTGGCCTTCATACAACTGGTATTGCGCGAGCTCCGGCGTGCCGCCGCGCGCCATCGCCACGCACTGGCGGCCCAGGGCCAGGGCCTCCAGCACCGTGGTGCTGCAGGCTTCCTCGCACAGCGAAGGCACCACGCACAGGTGGGCGCGCGCGCTCAGGGCCAGCGCGTCGCGGTAGTCCTGCCAGCCGAGGAAGCGCACCTGTTCTCCGCCATACCGCTCCTCGAGCGCGGCGCGCTGCGGGCCGTCCCCAACGATGTGCAGGCGCGCATGGGCCGGCAGGCGCCCTTCGGCGGCGGCCAGGAATTCGCCGAAGCCCTTGCCCTTGTCGACCCGGCCCACCAGCACGACATCGCCATGCCCTGGCGCCGGCGCGGCCTGCGCGATGCCCAGCAATTGCGGATAATCGACGAAGTTGTGGATCACGCGGCAGCGCGACAGGTCGGCACCCGGCACCGCGCGCAGGAACTGGCGGCGCAGGAATTCCGATACGAACACCGTCTTGTGGCGGGCGAAAGCGCGCGCCGTCTGGTCGCGGTAGCCGTTGACGGCGATCGCGGTGACGGTCTTGCGCACCGGTCCCGCGCGGCGCGCGATGCAGGCCGAGCAGTCGCCCGGCACCAGGTTGTCGCACACGGCGCCGTCGCGGAAGCGCAGGTGGGTCAGGCACTCGCTGCCCTGGTCGTGGCGGGTCTGTACGTAGTTGACCTCGTCATCCACGTACAGGCCGACCATGGGCAGGTGGCCGTGGTAATGCACCACGTCGAAGTCGCCGGCGTGGGCGTTAATGGCGCGTCCGATCTTGCGGGCAAAGTAGGGGCGCTTGAGCGGATTGAACACGCCCAGCTGCAGTTCCTTCCAGCCCGGGCGGGCCTGGTCGAAGCCGGGGTGGAAGCGCCCGCGGAAGCCGATCTGCGCCGCGCAGTGCTCGCGTCCGCGGTCGTCGCGTCCCAGGATCTCGACGTGGTGGCCTTCGGCCAGCAGGCGGTTGGCGAGCGTCACCACGTGCTTGCCCAGTCCGCCGATCTGTTCGCCCGGCAAATCCTCCGACACCATCAAGATCCGCATGTCCGCTCCATCTTTCAGCCCCTCGCCGGCTGCCATCTTGCCTTCACGCGCGACCAGGCCAGCAAGCGGTCGTCACGCTCGATCACGAACAGGAAGCCGTGGGCTCCCAGCAGCATGACCGTGGCGCCCAGGATCACGATGAAGTCGAGCGGGCCGGCGTCGAACAGCTGTTCCGCCGCGGTGGCGGCGATCGCCACCAGGGCCACGCCGGCCAGGCCGGGCGCATAGCCCTGGCTCAGCAGGCGCGCCAGGCTGGTCGGCACCGTGCGCCCGTGCACGTAGAGCACGAAGGCGGTGGTGAACAGCAGCGAACCGGCCAGGTGGCCCCAGGCGGCGCCGTCGATGCCCCAGCCGGCCACGCCGATCCAGACGATCAGCAGCCCGCAAGCGGCGCGCCCCAGCGCGAACATGCCGGACACGCGCGGATGGCCCATGCCGTCGTTGACCAGGGACGGCAGGTTGGTCAGCGAGTCGACGAATTGCGCCAGCGCCATCACGGCCAGCACCACGGCGCCGTGGCGCGCGAAGTCCTCGTTCATCCAGTAGCCCAGGATCTGGTGGGCGAACACCGCCACCAGCACCAGGATGGCGGCGTTCACATACACCACGTAGCGGGTGGCCTTGACGTAGACCTGGTCCAGGCGCGCCAGCTCGCCGCGCGCGGCCAGGGCGCTGGCGGCCGGGAAGAACACGCCGGACAGGCGGAAAGTCAGCCCCAGCACGCGGTTGGCCAGGGTCGCCGCCACCGTGAAATAGGCCAGGCCGGTCACCCCGACCAGGGCGCCGATGATCAGCTTGTCGGCATAGGCATAGGACAGCGAGGCGAAGCGCGCCAGGAAGGAATAGGCCGAGAAGCCCAGCAGTTCGCCGCGGATGCGCGTCCCCGGCCAGCGCCAGGCCAGGCCGGGCAGCAGGCCGCGGATGGCGCGCCACAGCATCAGGCAGTGCAGGCTGCTGGCCGCCACGCGCAGCAGGATCACTTCGAACAGGCCGTAGCCGAGCATCAGGACGCCCACGGTGGCCAGCGGCACCAGGGTGCCGAAGGCCATCTCGACCCGGCTCGAGATGTCGTAGCGCATCAGGGACTGCGGCACGCTGTTGAGGTAGTTCTGCAGCTGGCCCAGCAGGAAGCCGAGGGCCGCCAGCTCCAGGGTCGCGGCGGCTTCCGCGACCAGGCGCGGCGGAACCGGGAACACCCTTGTAACGAACCAGTCCGCCCCGAGGAACAGGCCGCAGGCGCCGAGCAGGCCGATGACGAGGTAGGTGGCCAGGCCGAAGGAAAAGGTCTCGGCGATCTTCGCGTCGTCGCCCCGGGCGTTGTGCTCGGCGATGTACTTGACCGAGCCGGCCGTGACGTTGATGTCGATCACGGCGAAATAACCCACGATGGCGGTGATCAGCGAATACACGCCGTAGTTGGCCTCCCCCAGCCCCTTCACCACCAGGGGCACGGTGCCGAGCATCACCAGCGCGGGGACCGCGGCCCCGAGCAGGTTGGCCCAGGCGTTGCTGACCAGGCGCAGCTTCATCACGCCGGCACCAGGTGGGGGCGCGGGGCGGCGGGCTTGGGCATGCTCCGGACCGGCGCCGGGGCGAGCTTCGCCACCGCCATCGCCAGGTAGGGCAAGGCCAGGCAGAAGGCCAGCATCTGCGTGGTGCGCACCTGCGGGAAAGGCGTGCCGACCAGCAGGTCGGGGATCATGAAGGCGATCCCGGCCACCCCGGCCGTGCCGATCCCCAGCAATTCGGGGGGCAGGCTGCGCAGCGCGCGGCGCGCGAACAGCACGAAGGCGGCGATGGTGCCGATCAGGAGCGCCATGCCCAGCAGGCCGCTCTTGAGGGCGATGTGCAGCACCCCGCTGTGCAGGAACAGGCCGCCGTCCGGATTGTTTTGCCAGGGGATGTACTGGTAGCCGTTGTAGCGGCCCCAGGAACCGATGCCGGTGATCGGCCTGGACAGGAAATCGGACAGCGCCAGCTTCAGCTCCAGCACGCGGTGGCTTTCGGGGCCGAAGCGCTTCGACTGCATGTCGTAGACCAGGCCGGACAGCCCTCCTCCCGCGCCCTTGGTCTGGGCCAGGCGGCGCACTGCGACATAGGCCAGGGCCGCGCCGACCAGCGGCAGGCCGGCCACCGTCAGGTGCAGGCGGCGCTTCACCGGGAAGCGGAACATCACCACCACGAAGGCCAGCAGGAAGCCGATCCAGGCCGAGCGCCGGTAGGAGAGCACCACGCACAGCGCCGTGCACACCAGGGTCATCCATTCGACGGCGCGCCAGAACTTCGGCCGGTCGAACTTGTGCGCCTGGAACAGGTGGACCGCGGCGATGGCGAAGGCGACCGTGCACAGCAGGCTGTCGTTGATGTCGAAAAAGGTCAGCCGGATCTTGATCGCGTTCATGTTGGCGTAGACATTGTTCGGGTCGCCGCCGAAGGCCGCCCAGCGCACCAGGCCGAACAGCGCGCGGCCCAGGCCGGCCAGCATGATGAAGTGGGCCAGTTCGATCACCTGCTCGCGGGTGCGGAAGGACAGCAGGACCAGCGAGATCAGCGGCGCCATCCAGACGATGTTCGAGAAGCCCGAGGGCGCCAGCGCCTCGGCCACGGTGACGCCGGACACCGTGGCCACGGCCACGTGGCCGGCCAGCAGCACGAACCAGCCCAGGAACCAGGGCCGCAGGTTGCAGGCCGGGGCCGGGTAGCGCTGGAAGGTGGCGGACACGCGGGCGCAGGCCCAGGCGCCCAGGATGTACCAGAGGATGACGCCGAAGAACAGCATGCCCGAACCGCGGCTGTAGATGCTGCGCGAGGCGAACACCGCGAGGTTGCCGTAGCTGGTCGAGTTCACCCAGAAGAACACGCACAGGTAGGGATAGACCAGGAAGCGCGGCCACACCATCCCGACCCCGAAGCCGACCACCGCCGCGATCGACAGTCCGATCACGGCAATCCAGGGCAGCGAGTAATAAATGTAGATTAGGAAATCGTTCAAGTCGGCCGTCCTTCCTCAGCCCTGGGCCGGGCCGGCGCCCAGCAGGCGCGCGCGGTCCCTGGGCGCCATCACCGCCAGCATGTCGGCGACGAAGCGGTCCTGCACCCGGTAGGCGGCGGACTCGTTGGCGCCGAGGGTCGAGACCCGCACCAGCATGCCGTCCGGGATCTCGCCCGACAGGCCGTAGGCCAGGCGGCGCAGCTTTTGCTGGACGCCGGCGCGGGTGGCCTGGTTGCCGATGGTGATCCAGTAGGTGATCGGCTCGTTGCGCTCCTGCAGGCGCGCCACCAGACGCTTGACCGGCACCTCGCCGAAGCGGGTCGGCAGCACGCCCTCGCCTTCCTTCATCATGGCGAAGCCCTGGGCCACGTAGCAGACCTCGGGCAGGTGGATCTGCAGCGACTTGCTCTGCTCGCCGCCATAGGCGATCGACAGCATCACGCGCTGGCCCTGCGGGTTGATATAGGTGCGCGACAGGGTCTGGTCGTAGATCTTCTCCAGCATGCCCTGCTGCTCCGGGTCGGGCGTGAGCGGCACCACGCTGGGGTCGATCTGCCAGTCGCCGAAGCGGGCCGGGATCATCTGCTCCAGGCTGAACTGCTCGTGCGCCTGCAGCGTGCGCGCCTTGGGCGTCAGGGCCACGGTCAGGGCCGAGGTGCCGGCCATGGCGGCGCCGAGGATCAGGCTGATGGCGAAACGGCGGTTCATAGCGCCTCCTTCATGGTGCGCGGCGCGCCCGGGCCGTGTCCACCACGGTCTTCCCTGCGCTTGAGCCACCACTGCAGGCCGGAATCGACCGCCAGGATCAGCACCAGGGCCGTGACGAACAGCACCATGCCCGCGAAGCCGTGCAGGAAGCCCTGGCCGGCGGCGTCGCCGAAGTAATAGGTGATCAGGGTCAGGGTGATCACGCGGATCACGTTGGCCGCGAAGGAAATCGGGATGATCAGGATGGCCAGGCCGATGTTGCGGAAGGCCGAGGGATGGCGCATCAGGTTCAGGTAGAACAGGCCCAGCGCTTCCAGGGTGAGCAGGGTCTGCAGGCCGGCGCAGGCGTCGGCCACCAGCAGCTGATACTGGCCGATCTGCAGCACCACCCCCGAACGCGAGATCGGGTAGCCCAGACCGAACAGGATGTGCTCGGTGGCCCAGGACACGGCCATCTTCATGGGCATGGTGACGGCGGCCACGAATTCGCTCGGCAGCGGCACCATGAACAGCATGAAGAAGAAAGGGAACCACAGGATGCGCAGGGCCCGGCTGCCGCGCTTGATCAGCAGCACGGCGGCCATCACTACCAGGATGGAGCCGACCTCGAACATGAGGATGCCCTGCGAGCGGCCCAGCAGGTGGATGGCCAGGCCGAATGCCAGTACCGGCCAGCCGGCCCAGCTCGACACGGGCGGCGTGGTGGCCGCCATCACCTCCGGCCACTTGCGCCAGATCAGCCACAGGGCCAGGAAGAAGATGATGGGGCCGTGTCCCTGCTCCTCGCCGATCCAGGCGCCGGTGAACAGGCTGTAGAAGGTCGGCCCGAACAGGATCGCCAGGCCGGCGATGATGGGCCACCATTCGGGAAGTGCGCCACGCAGGTCGCTCATCCGATCTCCCGCGTCCAGCGGGGCGTTCGCATGCACCTGGGTCGCCATCTCAGAACTCCACCACCACCGAGCCGACCACTTCCGCGCCCGCTTCCGTCATCTGCTCGGCCATGCGGCTCATGTTGGCGATGCGGGTACGGTGCTTGCAGGCCACCAGCAGCACGCCCCCCGCC
>CAMPHU010000185.1 GCA_946886065.1 uncultured Massilia sp.
TCGCCCCGAGGGTCGCGGCCGCGGCCGGGTCGACCTGGTTGCGCAGCGCCAGCGACAGCGTGCCCACGCTGCGCGCCAGGTCGAGCTTCTCGGCCTGTTCGGGCGTGACCTCGAGCGTCACCGCATTGACGACCTTGGGCCTGGTCTCGTCGCGGCTGACCTCCTGCGCCACGGCCAGCACCAGGATGCGCTCGAGCACGATCTTCGAGATATGGCGCTCGCGCTGCCCGCCCTGGGCCTGCGGCTGCGCCTCGGTTTCGGTGCTGACGATGATGTCGACGTAATTGCCGGGCAAGGCGAAGCCGGCCACGCCGATCACGTCGTTGACGCGCACCGTGATGGCCCGCTTGCCTTCGGCGATCAGGGCCGAGAGGCCGCCCAGGGTGCCGGCCGGCGCCAGCTTGGCCTCGCTCAGCGGTTCGCCCGCCAGCACGCTGGTGCGCAGCACCCGGCCAGCCAGCTTCTGCGGGTCGGCGAAGGCGCCTTTCGGCACGCTGTCGGCCGGCCAGTCGACCAGCTTGACCATCTCGGGCGCCAGCCGCTGGCCGATATCGATGTCGGCCGCGGCCACCGCGATCCGGCCCGCGCTGTCCGCCGGGGCGTTCAGCAGCCATTGGGCGGCCAGCGCCACCGCGGCCAGGCCGAACACGACGGCCAGGGCCATCACGATCACGGCACGTTGGTTTTTCATCGCAGGTCTCCCATTGCAAGCGGGAGCGAGCCTGCGCCGAACAGGCTGCTCCAGGCCTGGGCCACGCTGTCCACGTCGAAGCGCGGCGTGCGTCCGGCGAAACCGGCGAAATCGAGGATGCGCTGCACCAGCTCCTGCGGATATGCCGCCAGCAGCGGACGCCGGGTGCGGCGGTGCAGTTCATTCACCAGGTAATCCAGGGCGGCCTGGTCGGCCTCCAGCCGGCTCAGGCGCGCCTGGCGCTGCACCAGCGCGCGGTAGCCGGCCTCGTGCAGCGGGCCGATCGCGATCCGGTAGCCGATGCGGCGCAGGCAGGACTCGTCCAGCACCGATTCGGGCGCCAGGCTGGTGGCCAGCACCAGGCTGACATCGAAAGGCAGCGCATGGGCCGGGCCGCCGGGCACGGCCACGTGGTCGCGCCCATGCTCGAAGGCCGCCAGCAGGCGGTGCAGCAGTTCGCCGGCCGGCATGCGCTGGCGTCCCAGGTCGTCCACCACCAGCAGGCCGTTGTTGGCGCTCAGGTGCGGCGGCGCATGGAACATGCCGCTGCCGGGGTCGGCGCGCAGCTCGAGCATGTCGCGGGTCAGCTCGGCGCCGATGTGGACCAGGGGCCGCTGGCACAGCGCCCAGCGCGCGTCGCAGCTGCGCCGCTCTTCCATGCGCCGGTTCGCCAGCGGCGCCGGATGCAGGGCCGGATCGTAGAGCTGCACGATCTCGTGCTTGACCAGCACCGCGTAGGGCACGGCGACCGGTTCCTGGCGCAGGCGGGCGAACTTCCTGGCCAGCGTGGTCTTGCCGCTGCCGGAAGGGCCGTACAGCATCAGCGGGCGCTGCGAGTGCAGGGCCGCGCCGATCAGTTCGCGCACCGCCGGCTCGAGGCCGTCCTCGCCCAGCACCGCGCGCAGCTCTCCCGGCGTGATGTTGGGTGAACTGCGCGCAGCGTCGCCTACACCCGCGCCCAAACCCGCGCCCAGGCGCAGCGACTGCTGCTCCACCACCGAGCGGTAGTGGGCCAGCGGCACCGGCGCCGGACCGCAGTAACGCGATTCGGCCAGGTAGTCGGCGGCGGCGCGCTGTCCGAAGGCGGTCAGCTGGTAGTGCACGTCGATGTCGGCATCGCCCGACCAGGCCACCTCGGCCTGCTGCGCCGCGATCAGGCCCTGCATTACCTCGCGCACCACGCTCACCGACAGGTGCAGCCTGCCGGTCAGCACCGATAGCGGCGTCTTGCCGCCCGCATGCATCGCCTTGACCACCAGGGCGGTCACGAAGCGCGGCTCGAGGCCGGTGTCGCGCAGGGTCCGCGCCTGGCGCGGCAGCACCGGCACGGCGTCGCCGTCCACCGGCGCAAGCTGTCCGCCAGGACCGCTCGAGGCCGGATCCGTCGCCGTGTAAACCGCTGGGGCTCCCGTTAGCGCTTCCATATTGCCACCTCCTGCTCAATACAAGTGTTCGAGAGAACTTGATTTGATTCTAGCGAGCGTCCATGGCCGGCCTTTGACGGCCAACAAAGGGCCACCCGGCCCCGAATTAGCCATAGCGGCTTATCAAAATGATCATTGTCCCGGCAGCAATTGCGACCCCGTAAGGCATGGAACCGACGCTGTCCTGGCCCCCGGCGCCGAAAGCCGGCGCGAGCGGCAGGCGCAGCAGCGCGCTGCGCAAGATGGTCCAGAGATTCGCCAGGACCGGTAGCAGGCGTCCGCGCACGGCGACGATCGCCAGCGCCATGACGCCGCCGGCGCACCAGGCCAGGATGGCGATGTGCAGGGCCTCGATCGGACCGGTGAAGGCGCCCACGGCGGCCATCATCTTGACGTCCCCGGCAGCCATGCCGCGGATCAGGTAAAACGGCAGGAAGACGATCAGGCCGGTGGCCATGCCGCCCAGCCAGGCCAGCACGCCGGCCAAGGGTGCGCTGGAGGCGAGGTGCAGGCCGAGTGCGCCCACGATCCCGGCCAGCAGCAGCCGGTTCGGAATGCGGCGGCTCGCCAGGTCGTTGACTGCGCTCGCCACCACCATCAGCAACAGCAAGGTATCGAGATACGGTGCAACAACCATGATGAAGCTCCAAAAAAAAGCCCCCCGGGGCTGCTTACCGCCACGAGGGGGCACGACGATCAGGTCGAGGTGGTGCCGGTCAGCGCGTTGACGACGTCCTGGAACGTGTCCTTGATCTCGGAGCCAAGCGTCTTGGCGACCGTGGCCATCGCGACCCCGATGAGCGCGGCGATCAGTCCATACTCGATGGCGGTCACACCGTTTTCGTCGGCAACGAAGGTCTTGATGGCGGAGAACATCGTGTTCATGACAAACTCCTTATGGTGGTTGAGGAAACTGGCTGCGCCGGGGCCCCGGCGCTACTGCTTTGTTGCGTTTGCCAGTGAGTTCACTGTAACGAATCATTCCATGCGGCAACTTGACCACAGTCAACTTTTCCTAGTGGAAACAGAAAATTCTGACGAGGAATAGACTGCCGGGGGGTGGAGGCGGAACGGCGCAAGAGCGATGCCGGAAAATGAATAAATATTGATAAGAATAATTGCCCGTAATACAAAAAAGGATTATCCTGTTTCGCTTCGCCGCTCAAAAAAGCGGCACCATCGGTACCACGCCCCGTGCCTTTGACTGACGACGCTCCCGTGAACGACACCCTGCTGCGACACATGGTCGACATGACCGGCCACCGCGATCACACGATGCTGGACATCTCCGTGATCTCGGCGGTGCAGGAGCTGGGGCAGGCGGTGCAGACGCGGGTGCTGAGCATCGCGACGGTATGCGGCCAGAAGTTCGTGCGTTCGCGGGCCTGCATCCGCCAGGGCGGCGTGGCCTGCCCGGAAGAACCCCAGGACAGCGCCAGCCCGGGCGAGCCGATCGCGAGCTACCCCGCCCTGGCGCACTGCCTCGAGAACCACGATTCGCGCGCGGAATCGGCGCCATCGGCCGGCGAAGACGCCCTGCACTACCTGTGGCTGCCGGTCTGGTTCGGCGACAAGGCCGGCACCTGCCTCGAGATCGCGCACCAGGGCCCGTTCACGCCGGAAGCCATTCACGTCATCAGCGGCATCGTCAGCGTCTACCGCAACTTCCAGACCCTGCTCGACTACAGCGAGCGCGATTCGCTCACCGGCCTGCTCAACCGCAAGACCTTCGACGACCAGCTGGCGCGCATGCTGCACGCCTCGGACAGCGAACTGCTGGTACCGGGCCACCCGGAGCGGCGCCATCACGGCAGCGAGGAAAAGCAGTGGCTGGCGGTGGTCGACGTCGACCATTTCAAGGGGGTGAACGACCGCTTCGGCCACCTGTACGGCGACGAGGTGCTGATCCTGATCGCCAACCTGCTGCAGTCTTCCTTCCGCGCGCAGGACCGCGTGTTCCGCTTCGGCGGCGAGGAGTTCGTGGTGCTGCTGCGCTCCACCACCCTCGACAACGCGCGCAAGATCATCGACCGCTTCCGCACCAACGTCGAGAGCCACGCGTTCCCGCAGGTGGGCCAGGTGACGGTGAGTGTCGGCTTCACCAGCGTCAGCGCCAGCGATTCGCCGGTGGTCACGCTCGGCCACGCCGACCAGGCGCTGTACTACGCCAAGGCCAACGGCCGCAACCGCGCCTGTTACTACGAAGAGCTGGTCGCGCACGGCCTGCTGCAGACCGTGGCGGCCAACGATACCGCCGAATTCTTCTAGCGCTTCGCCAGCGCGAACCCGATCGCGTCCTCCAGGCGGTCGTCGCCCCAGAACATCTCGTCGCCCACGAAAAAGGTCGGCGCCCCGAACACGCCGCGGCGGCGCGCCTCCGCGGTCTGCTCACGCAGCGCCAGCTTGTTGACCTCGCTCACGGCCGCGGCCAGCGCCGCCTGGGGGTCGTCCACCAGGCCGGACAGGGCTTCGAGCACCCCCTCTTCCGAAGCGATCTCCAGGTCGCGCACCCAGTTGCGCAGCATGATGCGGCGGCAGAACTCCCCGATCCAGGGCGCATCGGCCCAGGCCAGCACCACCCGCAGCGGCAGCACGTTCTGACGCGGGAATTCGCTTGGATGCCTGAACGCCAGGCCGTACTTCGCGGCGCGGCGCGCGACGTCGCGCCAGGCGTACTCGCCCTTCTCCTTCTGCTGCACGAAAGGCGCCGCCTCGAAGCCCAGCTCGCGGAAGATGGGGCCGAGCAGGAAGGGCTTCCACGCCAGCCGCAGCCCGGCGCGCCGCACCAGGTCCTCGATGCGCATCACGGTGAGATAGCTGTAGTTGCTGCCGAACTCGAACCAGAACTCGACGGCCGGCGGTGCTGAAGAACTCATCCCTGCTCCTCCTGTGTTGGTGGGGGCTTGCCCAAAACGGAACCTGCGGACACACTGCCACAATCGCGATGCGACAACAAGTCAGGGGGCATGAATGAAACCAGTACTGATCGTCACCGGCGCCGGACGCGGCATCGGCGCCGCGGTGGCGCGCCAGGCGGCGGCGCGTGGCTACGCGGTCGCCGTCAACTACCAGCGCGATGCCCAGGCCGCCGAAGCGCTGGTGCGCGAGATCGCCGCGGCCGGCGGCCGGGCGCTGGCGATCCAGGCCGACATCGGGCAGGTCCAGGAAGTGGAACAGCTGTTCGCGCGTGTGGAGACGGAACTGGGAGCGCCGGCCGCCCTGGTCAACAATGCCGGCATCACCGGCCGCATCGGCCCCTTCATGGACGCCGATCCGGCCGCGATCGAGGCCGTGTTCCGCACCAACGTGCACGGGACCATGCACTGCTGCCGCGCCGCCGTGCGCTCGTTCAGGAAGAGCAGCACGAAAGGCGTGATCGTCAACCTGTCCTCGACCGCCTCCACCCTCGGCAGCCCCAACGAATTCGTGCACTACGCCGCCAGCAAGGCCGCGGTCGAGACCTTCACGCTGGGGCTGGCGCGCGAGCTGGCGCCGGAAGGCATCCGCGTGTGCGCGGTGGCGCCGGGGTCGACCCTGACCGACATCCACGCATCCGCCGGCGAGCCGGAGCGGCCCGCGCGCGTGGCGCCGAGGATCCCGATGCAGCGCCTGGCCACGCCGGAGGAAATCGCCGAACCGGTGCTGTGGCTGCTGTCGCCCGCGGCCTCCTACGTGACCGGGACGACCCTGCGCTGCGGCGGCGGACTGTAGAGCAGGTTCAGGCGACCTGCATGAAGCGGAAAGGATCGACGTTCCACTTCTCGGGCGACTCATGGCGCACGATCTTGTCGCCGCCGCCGAAGCCCAGCGCCTTGGACAGGTCGAGGGTTTCGGGCTTGATGTAGATTTGCTTCCTGGTGTGGAAGAAGACGTTGACCTTGGGCGTCAGCAGGCTGCTCTCGTGCGGCTCGACGACCACGCCCAGGCGGCCCGATTCCAGCAGCACCAGGGTGCCCACCGGGTAGATGCCGACGCAGCGCATGAATTCCTGCGCCAGGGTCGGGCTGAAGTGGAACTTGCTCCACTCGTAGATCTTGCGCAGCGCTTCGGCCGCCGACATGCCCTTGTGGTAGCAGCGGTCCGAGGTGATCGCATCGTAGACGTCGACGATGGCCGCCATCTGGGCCAGCTCGCTGATCGTTCCTTCGGCCTGCTGTTCCGGATAGCCGCTGCCGTCGCGCCGCTCGTGGTGGTGCAGGGTGATGTCGAGCGGGATCGCGCCGATCTCGGGCGACTTGCGCAGGATGTCATAGCCGTCGCGCGGGTGGCGCTTGATGACCGCGAATTCCTCGTCGGTCAGGCGGCCCTGCTTGTTCAGGATGTGGTCCGGCACCAGGGCCTTGCCGGTATCGTGCAGCAGACCGCCAAGGCCGGCCTGGTAGGTGCTGTCCTCGTCCATGCCGCGCGAACGGCAGAAGGCCACCAGCAGCGCGCATACGCTGACCGAATGCAGGAAGGTGTAGTCGTCCTTGTTCTTGATGCGCAGCAGGCCGAGCAGGGCGCCGGAATTGCGCAGGATGGATTCGGTGACGCTCTGCACCACCGGGCCGACCTTGTCGAGTTCGACCGCCTTGCCCAGGCGCGCGTCCTGCATCACGGTGCGCACCAGGCCGGCGGCCTGCTTGCGGATGTTGGCGGCGCGCGCCAGCTCCTCGCCCAGCGAAACGCGGGCGAGCACCACCGGCTTGGTGGCGATGGCCGTCACTTCCGCCTCGGTGGCCGCATCGGCTTCGGCCAGGGTCGGGGCATCGTCGATGTCCAGGCCGCGCGCGCAATCGATCACCACGCCGCGGATCCCGGCGTTGCGGATCTTGTGGATTTCGTCTTCCGTGGTCAACAGGAAGCGGTTGCGCACGAAAGGATGTTCCATCCAGCCGCAATCCAGGTCGTGGATGAACATCCCGACCTTCAACTGCGACGCATCCACTTTCTTCAACATCTTGTAACCTTGCTATGTTAATCTCGCCGGCCACCGGCCCCTCGTTGCAGTATAGCAATTTCAGATTTGTGTCACGTGACACTGTTGCTTGTCAGACACAAATATTGTTAAAAAAGATTTATGGAACTTCGCCAGCTGCGTTATTTCGTCGCCATCGTCGACCACGGCTCGCTCTCGCGCGCCGCCCTGGTGCTGCACGTCGCGCAGCCGGCGCTGACCCAGCAGCTGCGCCAGCTGGAAGAAGAACTGGGCGCCCAGCTGCTGCACCGCTCGGCCCACGGCGTGGTCAGCACCGATGCCGGCAAGGTGTTCTACGAGCATGCGCAGGCGATCCTGAAGCAGGTGGCGGACGCGCGCGCGGCGGTGGTGCAGTCGCTCGACCGCCCTTCCGGCAGCGTCACGCTCGGCCTGCCGCACAGTATCTCGGGCGCCCTCGCCCTGCCCCTGCTGACGGCGGTGCGCGCACGCTATCCCGAGATCACCCTGCAGCTGACCGAGGAAATCTCGGGCAACCTCACCGAGCAGCTCAAGTCCGGCCGCCTGAACCTGGCGGTGCTGTTCGACGACGCGCCCACCGTGCAGTTCACGGCCACGCCCCTGGTCGAGGAAGACCTGGTCTTCATCTGCAAGGCAGGTTCCAGCTTTTCTCCTGCGAAGGCCGGGCTGAGCCTGCGCCAGGCCCTGGCCAGCACCCTGATCCTGCCGGCGCGCCAGCACGGCGTGCGTCCGCTGGTGGAGCAGGTGGCGCAAGGCGCCGGCCTGGTGCTGCGCAACGTCCTGGAAATCAATTCGATCGCCATCCTGCGCTCGGCCATCCTGGCCGACCTGGGCGCCACCCTGCTGCCGCGCGCGCCCTTCCAGGACGACCTGGCGCGCGGCGCCATGGCCGCCTGGCCGGTGCAAGACCCCGCCGTCACGCGCCGCGTGATCCTGTGCAGCTCGCGTAACATCCCGCTCACCAATGCGGCGGCGGCCATCGGGCGCCTGGTGCGCGAGGTGACCGAAGACCTGTGCGCGCGCGGCGCCTGGCCGGGCGCCCGCCTGGCTGCCTGAATATCGGTCATCAGTTTTTCTTATACCCCCATCCGGAATCCCTATTGGCCGCTGGACGGGTAAATCCCTACACTCCACGCGGTCAAGAAGCGCCCACCACGCGCTTCCCCCACCGCCGCCCGCCTACCCGGCGCCGCGCGCGGATACAAGCCGAATACCCTTTGGAGACTGCAATGCCCGATGACCTGAGCGCCGCCGCGCCTTCCGCACCCGTGGACTTCTCGTCCCGCCTCACCACCGTCACCCTGGACGACAAGTACACCGCGAAGTCTGGCGCCATCTTCCTGTCCGGTATCCAGGCCCTGGTGCGCCTGCCGATGATGCAGCGCGAGCGCGACCTGGCCGCGGGCCTGAACACGGCCGGCTTCATCTCGGGCTACCGCGGCTCCCCGCTGGGCGGCCTGGACGAGACCCTGTGGAAAACGAAGAAGCACCTGGAAGCCAACGCCATCCAGTTCGTCCCGGGCGTGAACGAAGACCTGGCCGCCACCGCCGTCTGGGGCACCCAGACCGTGGACCTGATCGGCCCCGCCAAGTATGACGGCGTGTTCGCCATGTGGTACGGCAAGGGCCCGGGCGTGGACCGCTGCGGCGACGTCTTCAAGCACATGAACCACGCCGGCACGGCGAAGCACGGCGGCGTGCTGCTGGTGGCCGGCGACGACCACGGCGCCTATTCCTCGACCCTGCCGCACCAGTCCGACCACATCTTCTCGGCCTGCATGATCCCGGTGCTCTACCCCTGCAACGTGCAGGAATACCTGGACCTGGGCGTGCACGGCTGGGCCATGTCGCGCTACTCGGGCTGCGCGGTCGCCTTCAAGGCGCTGGCCGACACGGTCGAATCGAGCGCCTCGGTCGATGCCGACCCGTTCCGCGTCGAAGTCAAGTATCCGAAGGATTTCGCGATGCCGGAAGGCGGCTTGAACACCAAGCTGTCCTCGGTGCCGCTGGGCCAGCAGGCGCGCGCCCAGGAAGCGCTGATGCAGGACTATAAGATCTATGCGGCCCTGGCCTACGCCCGCGAAAACAAGCTGAACCGCACCACCATCGACAGCGCCAACGCCAGGCTGGGCATCATCGCCTCGGGCAAGTCCTACCTGGACGTGCTGGAAGCGCTGGAAGAACTGGGCATCGACGAAGAGATGGCCGCCAAGGTCGGCCTGCGCCTGTACAAGGTGGCGATGATCTGGCCGCTGGAACCGGAAGGCGTGCGCG
>CAMPHU010000186.1 GCA_946886065.1 uncultured Massilia sp.
GCCGGACGACGGCCCCAGTCCCCCCGGTGCGGGTCAGGCATGAGCGAGCCGACCCGCCCGATCCACCAGCCGAGAGTCGCAGCCGACGGCAGCCTGGTGGCGCATACGGTTGCCACGCCCACTTCCTTCAAGGTGCGGGCGCGCGTGACGGTGGGGTCGCGCAAGGTGATACCGGTGATTTTCGTGCCGGGGATCATGGGGTCGAACCTGAGGGCGAGAAAAGAGGTGAAGTCCGGGCCCGGTGCCGTGCTCAAGGCGGGCGAGCCCGCCTGGCGGCCGCCGAACGGCATGGTCGATGCCGCCCGCGAGCTCTTCAAATGGTCCAGGCGTACGCCCGCGCAGCGGCAGCGGGTTCTCGATCCTGGGATACTCGAAGTCGATCCCGATGGCGAACTTGCCTACCCGGCCTCGATGCTCGACGAGTCCGAGATGCGCGAACGCGGCTGGGGAGAGGTACATGCCTCCTCGTACGGCAGTGTCCTGGTCGATCTGCAACGCCGCCTGGACAAGACCTATCGGCGCGGACCGACCGGCGAGCGGGAGGTCCGCTCGTACTGGAAGCGCGTCATGCAAGTGGAGCCGGAGCGCTGGGGCGTGCGGAGCTTTCAGAAAATTACCGAAACGGAGCTTGAAAAATACGCGAACTACCAATATCCGGTCTACGCCTTCGGTTACAACTGGCTGGAGTCCTGCGAGGTGTCGGCCCAGCGTCTCCGCCGGAGGATAGACCAGATCAAGACATTCTGGATGGAGCGAAAGCACGAGTGCCGTCATGTCATTATTGTCACGCACTCCCTGGGCGGCCTGGTGGCGCGGGCATGTGCACGCTTGAGCCTGCGCTCTGGCAAAGATGCCGATATCGCGGGCATTATCCACGGCGTCATGCCGGCACTGGGCGCACCGGTCGCCTATCGCCGCATCGCTTGCGGCACCGAGGGCGGCAGGTTCACCAACACCCTGGGGGACAAGGTCAAGGCAGATGCCTTCGCGGAGATTGCAGGCGCTTCACCCGCCGAGACCACGCCGATCATGGCGCTGTCGCCAGGCGTATTGCAGTTATTGCCAAATCATCTTTACCCTAGGCCATGGCTACAGATTAAGACTGTCCGTACCGTGAATCGTCGGGATGAAGTACGCGATCTGCTGGCGCTTCCAGCCGGGAATCCCTACGACTTCTATCGGGATCTGACATCCTGGTATCGGATGATCGATCCACGATTGGCAGACCCGGCGCGACGGTACGCGAAACTGAGCGGCGGGGTCGAGAAAAAGATTGTTGCAGCGATCGATGCGGCGGAACGCTTTCACACGGAGCTCCTGGTCGACGAAGGAAAGGACAAACCCTTCTATCACCCTCATACGTATGCTTTCTACGGTGCAGATACCGCGCTGCGCTCCTTCGGGCAGATCAGATGGGTAGCCCGCGAGCCTGCCAGCACCAGCACTGCGCTGACGCCTGCCAACGTCCGCTCGGGGCAGCATGTTCAATCCGATTCCGAAGGGGGCCGTGAGGTTGAAATCGCCAAGGGGCTGCGTTTGAGGTTTGCCATATGGCCACAAGACGCACAGGGGGACGAAACCGTTCCCGTACAGTCGGGCTCCGGCCCCCAGCCCCATGTGCGCCAGATCTTTGCCCCGGGCGGATTCCGGCATCAGGACAGCTATCAGCATGAGGACATGCTGCTGTTGACCCGACATCTCATCGTGAAGATTGTGCAGGAAATCAAATGAAACGGCTTGGGGGCCGGCGAATGCGAATCCTTGGTGGTGTGATGGCGTTGGGACTGACGCTGGTCTCCTATTTCGCCAACTCGGTGCAAACAGGTCAAGATCAACGAAGAGTGGCGACTATGATGAGCAAGATGAAGACCGTATGTGTAGGACGCTTCTTGATCGATATTCCCGCCGAAGCGCGCTTCAGCCTGGAGCGGGGGCTTGTGAGCGGCTATGACATCTCCACGACCACGCATGAAACGGACGAGGAATTCGCGGCGCGTCTCCGTCAGTTTGAAGCGGAGCTCGCCGCCTCGCGTAACGAGGATGGCCGCCCCAGTCTTGAATCGGGCAAAGTGCTGGCCTTCGGCGCAGGGCAAGGAAAGGTATTTGTGTACAACCGGCACCGTGCGAGAACTTTCAAGGAAGATCGCATTGTGACGATCGAGGATGTGAGCGTACGCGGCATGCTTCGTTTTCCCGGACTGAGCATTACGGCCAGCGCGGAAGGAATGGCGCCGGACAGTGGCGAAGACCTGGCGCGCGTCCTGGGACGCATCCGGCCGCTGGTATCGGACGACGTTCCCGTGGAGCCGGGTTTTTGCCTCGATCATGCGATCGTGCGCGATCCCTATCCGGATCCCGAACGCGAAAGTGTCGTGATGTTCGCTGGATTTCCAGCGCATCCAGACGTGAATATCGTCCTCTCCACCATGGCCGGCACCGCGCCGGCGCCTGGCTTATTGGCACGCAACGGGGCCGCAGCCGAACGATTGCCGCTCTATCTGCGGCTTGCTTTCACAACGCTACGCGAGCGTCCCCGTACGATTAACAGCTTGCCAGGTGAAGAATTGATGCTGCGTGTGCGCGAGACGAATTTCACGACCGGCTATGATCTCCAATGGGAGATGGCGGGAAAGGAAGACGACATCCTTGCTCCTTTGCTGACCCTGGAACTGGAGTCGGGAACCAATCCGGTCAGCGGCGGAAAACCGGTCCAGTCTTCGTTGTCCGAGCAAGTGATGCTGGAATTGTGGGAACGTATGTCGAGCAGCATACGGATACGTCCCACTGTCAGCGGCAAGCATGCCGGGTCGACGCCGCCGGCGCTTCCATTGGGCACCAATGCGCTCGCGGGCGAGGCCTGTCCGGAGTCAGGCTGGTGGCAATGTGGCGACGGCGGCGATGGTATCGGTGTGTTTGGCGGTGAACGCCAGTTCCTCAAGAAGGGCCAGCGCATGCCGCAAGCGCTCTTGCTTCCGCCGGCAACGCTGTGGCAGCGCCTGCGCGGCATGCAGCCCAGCTACGAGAGCAGGCATCCCACATTATGGACGCTGGCCGATAAGCGAAGCAGCGCTCGCGTTTCACCCCCTGCCGGGCTTGCGCAAGCATTGCCTGGCGCGGATGCGGGCTACATTCCTGCCGGCGCCACCCCGGGCGCGAGCATCGAGGCGCCGATCGGGAGTGTCGCGAAAACCGGCGCGGCTTGTCCGGCCGGTGGCTGGTGGCGCTGCGAGGACAGCCATGCGCTCGATGGAACACGCTGGTTCGCGGCAGGCAGCGTGCTTCCTGCGGCGACCTTCCGCACCCAGGTGCATGGACGTGGCGCCGGTCATCCCGCATTGATTCATCGCCGTAGCGCCTGGCAACTGGTTCGCCTCGCCGAGGCGCCATTGGAAGTGGATGGGCCCCGCACCCGGACGGGATTCCCGGATGCGCCCGCCCCGCAGCTTTCCTAGCCCGCCTGCAGCCGGCACGATCATGACGGAGAGCGATGCATGGCGCGATGGGCGTCCACGCCTGGCCGCTGCCAGGCCGGGTCGGCCCGCGCCTGGACGGGGAAAAATGCGCGTTTTCACGCGCCGGCGTACCAGGATTCCCGACCGGGATCCTGTGATGCCCGTCCGCAGGCCTGGCTTCACGACAGGCTACCCGTTTCAATGGACATGGTGGGGACCGTGCCTTGGGCCGCGGTCGGAGTCGCCCAGGCGCGGCGCCCAGGCGCACTGCCGCGGCCAAGCGGGCCGGTCGATGGCTTGACCCGGACCGATGCGCACCGCCATCCTCGCCTTTCTCGGCGGCGCCTGCTTCCTGCAAACGGGAGCGGCCTTACCTGGTCACACGGTCCTCCTGATCTGCCTGGCCGCCGCCGCGCTCGGCGCCATCTTGGTGCGCGGCCACGTCCGCCACGTGCTCGTCGGCAGCCTGCTGGGCTACCTGTGGGCCGCTTCGGCCGCGCATATGGCGCTCGACCGGATCCTGCCAAGGTCGGACGAAGGCCGCGATGTCACCGTGATCGGCACCATCGACAGCCTCCCGCACCGCTTCGACGGCGGCGTACGCTTCCACTTCCGTATCGAGCGGGTCGCCACAGTGGACGCCGCCATTCCCCGGCGCGTCGCGCTCTCCTGGTATGGCCCGGCGGCAAGCGATCCACAGTGCTTGCAGCCAGGCGAGCGCTGGCGGCTCAAGGTGCGCCTGCAGCGCCCGCACGGCAACGCCAATCCCCACGGCTTCGACTACGAGGCCTGGCTGCTGGAGCAGGGCGTCCGCGCCACCGGCTATGTGCGCCCTGCAGGCCCGGAGAATCGCCGCCTCGACGCCTGGGTCCCGGCGGCGCGCAGCATGGTGGAGCGCACCCGCGCCCTGCTGCGCGACCGCATCACGGAAACGCTGCGGGGCAAGCCCTACGCCGGCGTGATCGTCGCCCTGGTGATCGGCGACCAGCGCGGCATCGCGCAATCCGACTGGGACGTCTTCAACCGGACCGGCATCGGCCACCTGGTGTCCATCTCCGGCCTGCACATCACGATGCTGGCCGGCCTGGCCGCATGGCTGGCGTCCTTCCTGTGGCGGCGTTCCTTCTTCACCGGCGCGCAGCTTCCGCTGGTCCTGCCCGCCCAGAAAGCCGCGGCGCTGGCCGGCGCCGCGACGGCCTTCCTGTACGTGCTGCTGGCCGGCTTCGGCGTCCCGGCCCAGCGCACCTTCACCATGCTGGCCGTGGTCGCGCTGGCGCTCTGGATGGGCCGCATCACGGCCGCCTCCCATGTGCTGTGCCTGGCGCTCGGCGTGGTGCTGCTGCTCGACCCCTGGGCGATGCTGTGGCCCGGCTTCTGGCTCTCGTACTGCGCCGTCGCCGCCATTCTCTACGCCAGCGTCGGCCGCCTGGACCGCAAACAGCCCGGCTGGCGGGGCGGCCTGCTGCTGGCGGCGCGCACCCAGTGGGCGGTGACCGTGGGACTGGTGCCGCTTACCTTGCTGCTGTTCGGCCAGGTATCGCTCGTGAGCCCGATCGCGAATGCCGTCGCCATCCCCGTCATCAGCCTGTTCGTGACCCCGCTCGCCCTACTGGGCAGCGTGCTGCCGTCGCCGCTGGCCGACGCGGGGCTGGGCGCCGCGCACGGCGCCGTCGCGTTGTTGGCCGCCTGCCTGGGCTGGCTGGCCGCGCCGCGCCTGGCGGTGTGGAGCGCCCCTGCGCCGGAGCCGTGGATCCTGGTGCTCGCCCTCGTCGGCGCCGCATGGCTGCTGGCGCCGCGCGGCTGGCCGCACCGCTGGGCGGGGCTGGCGGCGTGGACGCCTCTCCTGGCCCAGCTGCCTTCGAGCCCGCCACGCGGCGAATTCACCGTGACTGCCTTCGATGTCGGCCAGGGCATGGCGCTCCTGGTCGAAACCCACGCCCACCGCCTGCTGTACGATACCGGGCCGCAATACGCGCCCGGCGCCAACGGTGCGACGCGCGTCATCCTGCCCTACCTGCGCGGACGGGGCATCGGCAGGCTGGAGGGGATGGTCGTCTCGCACAGCGACGTCGACCACGCCGGCGGCGCGGCCGACATGCTGGCGGCGCTGCCGGTCGACGCGCTGATTTCCTCGCTCCCGCAAGCGCATCCGGCGGTGAAGGCAGCCAGGCGGCATACCCGGTGCAGGGCCGGCCAGCAATGGGACTGGGACGGCGTGCGCTTCGAGATGCTCGGGCCGGACCCGGCCAGCTACGGCGATCCGGCCCTCACATCCAATGCGCGCAGCTGCGTGCTGCGCATCAGCGCCGGCGGCAAGGCGATGCTGCTCGCCGCCGACATCGAAGCCGCCCAGGAAGCCGACCTGGTCCGCCGCTTCCCGCAGGCCCTGCGCGCCGATGTACTGCTCGCCCCGCACCACGGCAGCGGCACTTCCTCCACGGCGGCCTTCCTGCAAACGGTCGGGCCCACGCTCGGGGTATTCCAGGTCGGCTACCGCAACCGCTACCGCCATCCCAAGAAGGAGGTCTATGCGCGCTATGCCGAGCTGGGCATCCGCCGCCTGCGTACCGACGAGGCCGGCGCGGTGACCCTGCATTTCGGCCGCACCCTGTCCGTGTCCGAGCAGCGCCGGGAACAGGCGCGCTACTGGCACGGCAAATAGCGCCTAGTCCGCGAGCAGCCGGTAACCGAGCCGGTACACGGTCTGCAGGCAGGAGCGCCCGTCCTTCATCCGCCCCAGCTTGTGGCGCAGGCTGCTCAAATGGACATCGACATTGCGGTCGTGGCGCGCCAGCGGCCGCCCCAGGGCCTGTTCCGACAGCTCGTGCTTGCTGACCGGCCGCCCCGGATTGCGCGCCAGGACTTCCAGCAGGCTGAATTCGGTGCTGGTCAAGCCGATCGGCTGGCCGTTCCAGTAGGCACGGCGCTGCTCCGGATGGACGGCCAGCCTGCCGACGGTGAGCGCCATGCCGGGAGGCGCGTCCAGCCCATGGCTGCGGCGCAGGATGGCGCGCACCCGCGCCGCCAGCTCGCGCGGTGTGCAGGGCTTGCCGACGTAGTCGTCCGCCCCCAGTTCGAGGCCCAGGATGCGGTCGGCATCGTTGGCGCGGCCGGTCAGCACGAGGACGGGGATGCTGCTGTGGCTGCGAATCCGGCGCAGGGTGGCGATGCCGTTCATGCCGGGCATCATGACGTCGAGCACGGCAATCGCGTATTCCCCGGACAGTGCGGCGCGTGCCCCGGTTTCGCCGTCGTGGGCGCAGCCGACGGAAAAACCGTCGCGCTGAAGATATTCGGCGAACAGGCCAAGCAGCTCGACGTCGTCGTCGATCAGCAGTACGGGGCTCATTCCAAAAATCATAACAAAAACGCCGCCCGCATGATGTACGGGTGGCGCCGACGCCCGCTGCCGACCATGCGCGGGGATCAGCCGCGCGGCAGCGAGATCCTCACCTGCAGGCCGCCGCCTTCCCGGTTCGCCGCCGAAATGTCGCCCCCATGGGCATGCACCACGCGCTGGGCGATGGCCAGGCCGAGGCCGTGGCCGTCCACGCCCGTCCCGGCCGGGTTGGCGCGGTAGAAGGGCTCGAAAATGTGGGCCAGCCCGGCCGGCGCGATGCCCGGACCGTGGTCCAGGACCTCGACCCGCGCCATTCCCTGCGTGCCGGTGACGACCACCTTGACCAGCCCACCCGCCGCGCCATGCTTGACGGCGTTGCGGATCACGTTCTCCAGGGCGCTCCACAGCAGGTCCGGGTCGCCATCGACGTTCACGCTGCCTTCGGCTTCGACGGCGATGCGCGGCGTGTCGTCGGGATCCGCCTCGCCGGCTTCGAAGCGCGCATCGTCGACGATGGCGTCCACCAGTTCGGTCAGGTCGACCGCTTCGCGCCTGGTCACGCCGTCGGAGGCCTCCAGGCGCGACAGCGTCAGCAGCTCGCCGACCAGCTTGTCCATGCGGACGCTCTCGCGCTCGATGCGCTCGAGCGAGGAGGCGATCCTGTCTGGCTGCTGGTGCGCGAGCCCGACCGCCGCCTGCAAGCGCGCCAGCGGCGAGCGCAGTTCGTGCGAGACGTCGTGCAACAGGCGGCGCTGGCCGTCCATGAGCATGCGCAGCTGGCCGCTCATGCGGTCGAAGTCGCGCCCCAGGTCGCTGAGTTCGTCGCCGCCGGTAGGCTTGTCCGTGAAGCGCGGCGCCAGGTCGCCGGCCGCCGCCGCGTCGAAGGCGCTGCGCAGCGCCCGGATCGGGCGCGCGAAGTACCAGGCGAGCAAGGCGGCGAACAGCAGGCTGGCCAGGACGGCGGCGACGATGCCGGCCGCCTGGCCGACACGCCGGCCCCAGCCCGGATCCATGCCGGGGCCGCCGTGTCCGCGCAGGACGCCCGGCGGCGGGCTGTAGCGGCGCGAGACCAGGGCCAGGTAGCGGCTGCCGTCCGGGGCGAGCAGCTGGCGCACGCCGCGCAGCGTCTTCCCTTCGCGCAGGCTGCGCTCCGCTTCCTGGACCAGCTCGGGCGGCACGGCGCGGCCGAGCAGGTCGCGGCGCCCGGTGTCGAGCACGAAGACCTGCGGCCGCTGCAGTTCGCCCAGCATGCCGCGCAGGGCGCCGATGCCGCCATGCCTGAGCGTGGCGCTGGCGGCGTCGAGGACGATGGTGGCCGGCGGGCCGGTATCCAGCACGGGCGCCTGGTGCTGGCGCGCCTGGTCGCGCAGCCAGAAGGCGCCGCCGATGCCGATCGTGGCCGCCACCTGGGCGAGCAGGATCGAGAAAAAGAACTTCCAGAACAAGCGGCCCATGCTACTCCCGGATCAGCTGGTAGCCCTGGCGGTAGATGGTCTGCAGGCAGGAGCGGCCGTCCGACAGCGGGCCGAGCTTGTGCCGCAGGCTGCTCAGGTGGACGTCGATGTTGCGGTCGAAGCGCGCCAGCGGACGGCCCAGGCCCAATTCCGACAGTTCGTTCTTGCTGACCGGCCGGCCCGCGTTGCGCGCCAGGACTTCGAGCAGGTTGAATTCGGTGCTGGTCAGGTCGAGCGGGGCGCCGTCCCAGGTGGCGCGGCGCTGCTCGGGGAACATGGTCAGCTTGCCGACGCCGAGCACTGCGCCGGGCGCGGTGTCCGGCTGCGGGTGGGTGCGGCGCAGGATGGCGCGCACGCGGGCGGTCAGCTCGCGCGGCGTGCAGGGCTTGGCGACATAGTCGTCCGCGCCCAGTTCCAGGCCCAGGATGCGGTCGGCGTCGTCGCCGCGCGCGGTCAGCATCAGGACCGGGATACGGCTGGCGGCGCGGATCTGGCGCAGGGCCTCGATCCCGCTCATGCCGGGCATCATGACGTCGAGGATGACGATGGCGTGCTGGCCGGCCAGCGCCGCGCGCACGCCGTCCTCGCCGTTGTGGACGCAGGACGCCTGGAAGCCCTCCTGTCCGAGGTATTCCGCGAACATGCCGACCAGTTCGACGTCGTCGTCGATGAGGAGTACGTGATTCATGGCGCAAGGATAGCAAAGAGCGGCCCCCGGCTCCTTGTCGGTCCGGGGAGATTTACCTCGTTTTACGCCGCTTGTCGGCGTTTTACATGGGGCCGCAACAGAATGGCGGCTCCGAACCGCCTGAGGAAACCACGATGAACAAGATCTCCGTCCACCTCGCGGTCGCTGAGGCAGCGCTGCTGCGCCCCGGCGGCCGGGGTGGCGGTCTACCTGTGGCATTGCACCCGCGAGGGCGGCTATTCGATGTACTCGGACGGCATCGCCGGCGA
>CAMPHU010000187.1 GCA_946886065.1 uncultured Massilia sp.
TCCTAAAGCGGCTCCACAAAGCGGATCCTAAAGCGGCTCCACAAAGCGGGTCCGCAAAGAAAAAGGGCCAACCGTCGCGGCTGGCCCTTGATGATACCCTGAGCTAGGCCCAGGAGGCAGCCATTACTGCAGCAGCGACATGACCATCGAGGACATGCTGTTCGACTGCTTCAGCATCGCGGTGCCGGCTTGCAGCAGCATCTGGTTCGAGGTCATGTTCGCGCTTTCGCTAGCGAAGTCCACGTCCATGATGCGGCCGGTTGCGTTCTTGGTGTTGGTGCTGATGTTGGCCAGGTTGTTGTACACGTGGTTCAGGCGGTTGGCCGCAGCGCCCAGGCCCGAACGGACGGTGCCGACGTCGGCGATCGCGGTCTTCAGCAGGTCGATGGTGGCGTTGGCGGTGGAGGTCAGTTCGCTGGCGCCGGTCGAAGCGGCCGAGTAGTTGGCGGTCGCGGTGCTGACGGCGCTTTCCATGGCCGACATGGCGGCCGACAGGTCGACGCTCATGGTCTCGGCGGTTTCCGCGCCGATCTGGAAGGTCATGGCGCCGGCAACGGTGCCGCCGACCAGCAGGGTTTCGCCGCCGAATTTGGTGTTCTTGAGGACGTTGCCCAGTTCCTGGCCGAGGTTGTTGAACTCTTCCTGCATTGCTTTCTTGTCGTCAGCGGTCGACGACTGGTCGGCTGCCTGGGTGGCCAGGTCTTTCATGCGGACCAGCATGTTGGTGACTTCGTCGAGCGCGCCTTCGGCGGTCTGCAGCATCGAAATCGAATTCTGGGTGTTGCGCATTGCAACGGCCATGCCCGAGCTTTGTGCTTTCAGGCGGGTGGCGATCTGCAGGCCGGCTGCGTCGTCCATTGCCGAGTTGATGCGGAAGCCGGTCGACAGGCGGGTCATCGAGGTCGACAGCGCATTCTGGGTACGGCTGATCGAGTTTTGCGCGGACAGGGCGGCGTTGTTGGTGTGAAGGCTCAGCATTATAAACTCCTGGTATTTGGGGGTCGGGTCTCGAGTGCTTTCGCGCTCTCATCAGTACAAGGCGACAGCCTGAGCAGGTTCATTAAGTGCCGTACGGAAAAATTTTTTCAAAGAAACGAAAAAAAGTAAAAACACCGGGCCTTCCCTCTGGGCAGTGTGATGTGCCGGGGACAGGTCTTGCCAAATTGATCATGAAACAGGCGAAAAAAAGGCCGGCATCGGCCGGCCCGCCAGCGAGCAGGGTAGGTCAGGCCCGGTGCTGGACCACGGTGCGGATCACCTGGACGACGGTCTGGACCATGTCGGCATCCATGGTCTGGCCGGTCGGCAGGACGATCACGCGGTTGGCGACGGCCTCGGTGGCCGGCAGCACCAGGCCGGCATGCGGGAACAGCGAGCGGTAGGGCTCCATGCGGTGGCAGCCCGGCCAGAAATAGCGCCGCGCCATGATGTTCTCGGCGCGCAGGGCCTCGACCAGGCGATCGCGCGAGGCCGGGCAGTCCTCGGCCACTTCGAGCACGACATACTGGTAATTATTGCGTTCGTTCTCGTCGTAGCGCAGCAGGGACAGGCCGGGGATGCCGTCCAGGGCTGCTGCATAGGCCTGGTAGTTGCGGCGGTTGGCGGCGATGACCTCGTCCAGCTTCGGCAGGTTGGCCAGGCCCATGGCGGCCGCGATCTCGATCATCTTGCCGTTGGTGCCGGGATGGCTGACCTGGTCCAGGCCTTCGAAACCGAAATTGCGCATCAGGCGCATGGTCGCGGCCAGCCCATCGTCGTTGGTGACGACCGCGCCGCCTTCGAAGGTATTGAAGAACTTGGTGGCGTGGAAGCTGAGCACTTCGCAGGCGCCGAAGCTGCCGATCATCTTGCCGCCCGAGCTGCAGGAAAAGGCGTGGGCGGCGTCGAACATCAGCTTCAGGCCATGCTCGTCCGCGATCTGCTGGAGTTCCGCCACCGGCGCGGCGCGGCCCCACAGGTGCACGCCGATGATGCCGGTGGTGCGCGGGGTGATCATGCGGCGCACCGCCGCCGGCGACAGGTTATGGGTGGCCGGGTCGATGTCGGCGAACACCGGGGTGATGCCTTGCCACTGCAGGGCGTGGGCGGTCGCCACGAAAGTGTAGGAGGGGACGATGACTTCGCCTTCCAGGCCGAGGGCGCGGATCGCGATTTCCAGGGCGATGGTGCCGTTGCACATCGCCACGCAATGCTTCACGCCCAGGTGGCGGGCCACCTTGTCTTCGAGTTCCTGCACCAGCGGACCGTTGTTGCTGAGCCAGCGGCGGTCGAAGATATCGGCCGCATACTGCATGAAGGCGTTGCGGTCGCCGATGTTCGGGCGGCCGACATGCAGCTGCTGCTCGAAGGCCGGCGCGGCGCCGTGGATGGCCAGGTCCTGGGGTTGGCGGATGGATTTCATGCGGCTTCCTCTTCGTCGGACAGGTCGGCGAGCCGGACCTCGATGGGGGCGGCGGGCTGGCCGGCGCACCAGCGCTGCCACATCTGGCGCAGCGCCAGCTCCACGCCTGCGGCGGTGACGCCCGGGTAGCCGAGCAGGGAGTTGGCGAAGCGTTCGCGCATGGTGGAGCGCAGCGAGGCCAGCGCGGCGGGGTTCGTGGCCAGGAACTGGCCCAGGGCCGCATAGGCCTTGGCGTCGTCGGCGATGAAGGAACTCAGCCCGAGGTGGGCCAGCACCCAGGCGGCGCCCTGGTTGGGGGCGGTCGGGCCGAGCGTGGTCAGGGTCGGCACGCCCATCCACAGCGCATGGCTGACCGTGGTCGCCCCGGTATAGGGGAAGGGGCTGAGGCAGACGTCAACTTCGTGGTGCATCTTGAGGTATTCGCCCATGCCGACGCGCGGACGCAGCAGCAGGCGCCCGCGCGCGATGCCTTCTTCCTCGAACCAGGCGAGCAGGCGCGTGTCGGCGCCCGGCGTCATTCCGCCCAGCAGGAGTTTGGAATCGGGCACCGAGCGCAGCAGGTGGGCCCAGTGGGCGATCACTTCACGGCTGAGTTTGTTCGCACGGTGGAAGCTGCCGAAGGTCAGGTAGCCGTTGGCCAGCGCCGGCAACTCGTTGACCGCGGGCGCGTGCGGGTCCGGCGCGAAGGGCATGGCCAGCGGCATGCGCACGATCTGTTCGGTGAACTGGTCGTCGAAGCGGCCCATCGGGCGCAAGAACTGGTCGGCGAGGAAATAATCGATGGCTTGCATGCCGGTCGTGCAGGCGTAGCCGATCCAGGTCGCCTGGATGGGCGCCGGTTTGCGGGCGAGCAGGGGCAGGCGGTTGTTCGCGGTATGGCCGGACAGGTCGATCAGGATATCGATGCCGTCCGCCCGGATCTGGCGCTCGACCGTGTCGTCGTCCAGGCCGGCGACCAGGTGCCAGTGGGCGAAATGGGCGCGCAGGCGCTGGGTATGGCTGTCTTCCTTGCGCGAGTTCGAATAGGCGTGCAGGCAAACCTGGTTGCTGTGCTTGAGCACGTCGAGGATGGGTTCGATGAAGGAAGCGACCGCGTGATTGAAGAAGTCGCCCGACACGAAGCCGACCTGCAAGGTGCGCTGCGGATGGCGGTCGTTGGCATGCGGAGTCCGCTGCGGCAGGCAGGGCGCTTCCCAGCGTTCGGCGAACTTGCGGTGTTCCGCGAACAGCACCTCGGGATCGTTGCAGGCGTGGCTCAGCATGAACAGCATGGCGCTGTGCGTGCTGGCCGGCTCCGCGCTGTGGGCGAGCGCAAGATGCCCCCAGTGCAAGCCCTGGCGCCAGTCGTTCAGGTCGAAGCACACGGTCGACAGGTAGCGCTGGGCGTCGGCGTCGTCGGGATTGAGCGCGAGGACGCGCTCCAGCAAGGCGAAGGCTTCTTCCGGCCGCTGCAGTTTCTTGAGCACCAAGGCCAGTTCGCGCAGCGCGGCCGGGTGGTCGGGCGCCAGCGCCAGGGCCTGCCGGTAGCTGGTCTCGGCCGCCTCGAGCTGCTTCAGTTCGAGCAGGCAGAAGGCGAGGCGCAGCGTTCCTTCCTGGTGGCCCGGCTTGAGCTCCAGCAAGCGGCGGAAACACGCGGCCGCTTCCTCGAACTGCTTCAGGCGCATCAGGGTGGTGCCGAGGTCATAGGCGGCGTCGGCATGCCCGGGCGCGAGTTCGCACACGCGCCGCAAGGTGGCGGCGGTGGCCTCGACGTCCCCCAGGCCGTTCTCGGCGGCCGCCACGCAGAGCAGCATGTTGGCGTCGTCGGGGCGCAGTTCGGCCGCGCGGCGGGCGCTGGCCAGGGCCGCATCGAACTGCTCCAGCTCGCGCAGCACGACGCTCAGGCCCTTGTGCAGGGCCGCATCCTGGGCCTGAAACTGCAGCGCACGCCGGAAGCTGTCGGCCGCGGCTTCGTGCTGGCCGAGCGCGCTCAGTCCGCCGGCCAGCACCTGGTGCAGGTCGGCCAGGCCGGGCTGGAGCTCGAGCGCGCGCTGCAGGCTGGCGACCCCGTCCTGGAGCCGGTCGCGCTTGAGCAGCGCCAGGCCCAGCATGGCGTGGGCGCGCGCGTCGCGCGGGTTGGCGCGGATCGCGCGGCGGTGGTGGTCGATTTGCGCGGCAAGCTTGTCGGTCATACAGCCGTCCTGGCGGTGAAGAATGGGTTGGGCAGTCTGACTGCCGGAGAGCGCAGCGCGTTCATGGTTCGTCGCGAAAAGAAGATCGGAGAATTGTACTCGCCGTATGTGCCGTAGGGAAATTTTTGTCGTGCACACGCAACTGAAAGTTTGCAATCTGTAGCAGTGAATTTTCTTTTTGGTATCAGCCGGCGCCGCCTTTTCGGGTAAGATCTCGCTTTCCGCGCCAGTCCTCGCACATCGCATCGCTCCACCGACCCCTGCAATCATCCCGCCACTGCGGGATTCTCTGCATTGCGGCAAATTAATACGGCAAAGACCGATCGCGCGCGCCGGACCCGAACTCCCGAATAAGGCTTAGCAGGTAATCAATGAAGTATGGAAAGCGAACACTCAGCGTAGCACCCATGATGGACTGGACCGACCGCCACTGCCGCGTGTTCCATCGCCAGATTACCCGTCATACCTGGCTCTACACCGAGATGGTGACCACCGGCGCCCTGGTCTACGGCGACGTCGAGCGCCACCTGCGCTACGACGACCTGGAACACCCGATCGCCCTGCAGTTGGGCGGCAGCGACCCGGCCGACCTGGCCAAGAGCGCCAAGCTGGGCCAGGACTACGGCTACGATGAAGTCAACCTGAACTGCGGCTGCCCCTCCGAGCGCGTGCAGAAGGGCGCCTTCGGCGCCTGCCTGATGGCCGAGCCGCAGCTGGTGGCCGATTGCGTGAAGGCGATGCGCGACGCGGTCTCGATCGACGTCACGGTCAAGCACCGCATCGGCATTGACAAGAACGAGGACTATGGCTTCGTGCGCGATTTCGTCGGCACCATCGCCGAGGCCGGCTGCCAGACCTTCATCGTCCACGCCCGCAATGCGATCCTGAAAGGGCTGTCGCCCAAGGAAAACCGCGAGATCCCGCCGCTGAAGTACGAGGTGGCCTACCAGCTGAAACGGGAATTCCCCGAACTCGAGATCATCATCAACGGCGGCGTCAAGACTGACGACGAGATCGCCCTGCACCTGGAGCACGTGGACGGCGTCATGCTCGGCCGCGAGGCCTACCACAACCCCTATGTGATGGCCGACTGGGACCAGCGCTTCTACGGCGCGGCGGCGCCGGCCAGGTCGCGCGCCGAAGTGCTGGAGGCCATGGTGGCCTACACGGCGGCCCAGCTCGCCCAGCACGGCGCCCAGGGGATGCGCCTGAACAGCGTCACCCGCCACATGCTCGGCCTGATGGCCGGCCTGCCCGGCGCACGCGCCTTCCGCCAGCTGCTGTCGGACCCGAAGAAGCTGGCGTCGGGCGATCCGCGCCTGCTGCTCGAGGCGGCGGCGCTGGTGGACGCGCGCGCCTGATCCTCTTCCGTCTTGCCCTGCCGCGGCGGGGCAGGGCGCGCTAGGCGCTCTTGCGGTAGAACTTCGCGGGCGTGCCGAACCAGACTTCATTGTCGGGCACATCGTGCCGGACCTGCGAGCAGGCCCCGATTTCCGCGTTCGCGCCGATGGTCACGCCCGGCATGATGACCACGCTGGCGCCGAATTTCGATCCCCGTTTCAGGCGTCCCACCACTTTCTCGTTGTTCTTGCTGAGGACGGGGGTGTCGGTCACCACGAACGCATATTTCATGATGACTTCGTCCTCGACGATGGTGCCGGCCGAGAGCGTGCACCTGCTGCCCATCGAGACCTTGTTGCCGAGCACGCAGCCGTCACGGATTTCGCAGTAGGCCGTGAACGAGCAGTTGCTGCCGATCGTGACCCGCTTCCCGACCTTGCAATAGGTCCCCACTTTCGTGTTCGGGCCGATCGTCGAGCCGGCCTGGATGAGCGCGAAATCCTCGATCACGCAGCCGGCCGCGATCTCGACCTGGTCCTCGATGATGACGAAGCGGCCGATGGCGACGCCTTCGGCGATCCGGGCGCTGGGGGAGATGCTGTTCAGGTTGTGAGCGTTCATGGTTGTTCCGTCCTGTTCGAGTTTTTCTTAGGCACGCCGCTGAGCTTGTCCTTCGCGGGCTCCGTGCTGCGCGCCGGCACGCCCATCAGGAGCTGGTGCGGGAGGTCGACGCTGCTGACCACTACCGCGCCCGCGCCGACGGTGGTGTCCGCCGCCAGGCTGATCATCGGCCTGACCACCGCGGCCGAGCCGAAGAAGCAGCGCTCGCCCGTGCTGACGTTGCCTGCCAGGCTGACGTTGTTGGCGAAGTGGTTGTGGGCGCCGATCGAGCAGCCGTGGCCGACCTTGGTGCCGTGCGCGATGACCGTCCCGTCGCCGACCACGGTGTCCTCGTTCACCGAGCCGCGCACGATCGAGACGTCGCTGCCCAGGAAGCAGTTCTTGCCGATCACCACGCCGCCGATCTGGGGCTGGACGATGCGTTCGCCCGTCTCGACATCCCAGACCCAGGCCACGCCGCTGGCGCCGATGGTCGAATGCGGCTCGACCACGGTGTTCTCGCCCAGGATGCAGTTGTCGGCGACGACGACGTGGGAGCTCAGCTTGACCCCGGCCTGCAGTACCGCCTTGCCGATCACGCAATAGGGGCCGATCTCGACACCGGGAGCGATCACGGCCCCGGGATCGACGATGGCGCTGGCATGCACGCCGGCGCTGCCTGCCTTGCCGTGGAAATGACGCATCAGCTTGTAGAAGGCCAGCTGCGGATGGCTGAGCCGGACCAGGCAGTTCGAGCCGTCGAAGCCCGTGGTGTCGGCGCACAGGACCAGCGATTCCCTGATCCCGGCATCGCTGCGTCCCTCCGCATAATAAATGCCGTGCGGCTCGATGCGTCTGAAACTCTTGAACTGGAGGCGGTCGAGCTCGATCTCGTTCGATTCGAAAGGGATGCCCAGCGCAGTCAAGCTCATCTTGATCTGCGTGGTGGTGAAGGATTCCATCGCGTTCATTCCTCGGCGGTAGTGGTGGACAGCGGGAAGCCCGTGACATCCAGCTACGTTGCATCACGAGTTTCCATTTGTCAACTTTAACGGCGGGTCGCGCTCATTCCTGAGCTCTCACGGCCCAGACAGACTGTAACGGAAACTTCGCCGTTTCGCGAATTCGCTTCGCGCCGTTTCGCTCGTCCCCCTTGGCGTGTTTGCCCTATGTATGTGCGTTCGATTATCGAAAGAAAAGCCGCACGCCCATTCTTTTTTGTTGCCTGTCGGCAAATTGCCACACTTTCTTAACAATTCTTCTACGCAATGTTGCGCAAAGCTTGCTCAGCGGCAAGTGAGGCTTGATAATCGCGTCATCAATAGAACTTGCATGACATCAACGCTGTTGTTCGGTCGAAACACACCGGATTGCCAAGACAATTTATGACTGTTGGGTCAAGGTTTTGATTTATCCTGTCGGAAATATGCGAAGCCGCAAAGCAAGGCTTCGTGATGCGTCGCACGGCGCTATCCACTCCGGGCGAGTCCGATCAATAGTTACAGGGAAAAACTGCGTATGAATTTGAACAACATGAAGGTCGGCAGCAGGCTGGCCCTCGGTTTCGCACTGGTGCTGGTTCTGCTGGTAGCCGTGACGGTGGTCGGTGTCTTGCGCATGGCGCAGATCCAGGACCGTCTGGAGCAGGTGGTGAGCGTGAACAACGTCTCGACCGGCCTGGTGGTCGACATGCGCAACAATGTCGGCGACCGTGTTGCTTCGCTGCGCGTCCTGACCCTGATGACCGACCCGGCCGACATGGAGCCGGAGATGAACAAGTTCAAGGCCCAGACCGAGAAGTACAACGAATCGCAGCGCAAGCTGTCGGCGATCTTCGCCGCGCACGCCAGCGACGCCGAAAAGAAGCTGCTGGCCCAGATCAAGGAATACGAAGGCGCCGCGATGCCGGCGATCGCCAAGGCGGCGGAACTGTACCTGGCGAATAACGCCATGGACGCGACCCGCGTGATGATCAAGGAAGTGCGCCCGGTGCAGAAGAAGTGGACCGAGGCCCTGGACCAGCTGGCCGTCCTGGAAGAGAAGCAGAACGCCCAGAGCGCCGTCGATGCCCAGACCGCCTTCGCCAACGCCCGCAACTTCATGCTGGTGATGCTGGTGGTCGCCGTCGTGCTGGGCGCCGCCGCGGCATGGTTCATCACCCGCAGCCTGCTCAAGCAGCTCGGCGGCGAGCCTGGCTACACCGCCAAGATCGCCGGCAGCATCGCCCACGGCGACCTGTCGATCGCGATCGACACCAAGGAATCCGACCGCGGCAGCCTGCTGGTCGAAATGAAGGAAATGCGCAACAGCCTGGTCGGCATCGTCGAACAGGTGCGCCGCGGCACCGAGACCATCGGCACCGCCTCGCGTGAAATCGCGGCCGGCAACATCGACCTGTCCTCGCGTACCGAACTGCAGGCCAGCTCGCTGGAGAAGACCGCGTCGGCGATGGAAGAACTGACCTCGACCGTCAAGCAGAACGCCGACAACGCCCGTGAAGCGAACGCCCTGGCGGCGACCGCCTCGGACGTGGCCCGCAAGGGCGGCGACGTGGTGTCGCAAGTGGTGGGCACCATGGGCGAGATCAACAGCTCGGCCAGCAAGATCGCCGACATCATCGGCGTGATCGACGGCATCGCCTTCCAGACCAACATCCTGGCGCTGAACGCCGCGGTGGAAG
>CAMPHU010000188.1 GCA_946886065.1 uncultured Massilia sp.
GATGGCGCGCGCCTCCAACAAGCTGGCCATCACCGCGACCCAGATGATGGAGTCGATGATCGTCAACGCCGTGCCGACCCGCGCCGAAGTCTCGGACGTGGCCAACGCCGTGCTGGACGGCACCGACGCCGTGATGACCTCGGCAGAGACTGCATCGGGCAAGTATCCGGTGGAAACGGTCGAGATGATGGCCGCCATCTGCCTGGAAGCGGAACAATCCGAATACAACAAGCGTGACGCCGATTTCCTCAACGTCCAGTTCACCCGCATCGACCAGTCGATCGCCTACGGCACCCTGTTCACCGCGCACCACCTGCGCGTGAAGGCCATCGTGGCGCTGACCGAATCGGGCTCGACCGCACTGTGGATGAGCCGTCACTCGATCGACACCCCCATCTTCGCACTGACCCCGCTGCAGGCGACGCAGCGCAAGGCGTCCCTGTACCGGAACGTGCGAGCATTCCATCTTCTGCAGGAAGGCGGCAGCCACGCCGTGCTGCGCCGCGCGGAAGAAGTCCTGATTCGCGAAGGCATGGTCCGCAAGGGCGACCTGATCGTCGTGACCTGGGGCTCGCCGATGGGGCAGGCCGGCGGCACCAACGCGCTCAAGATCGTGCGCGTCGGCGAGCTGGACGAACTAGTTTCTTAATTGTTTGGGAGTAAACCCATGGCACTCGTATCAATGCGTCAACTGCTGGACCACGCCGCCGAACACGGTTACGGCCTGCCGGCATTCAACGTCAACAACCTGGAACAGGTGCAGGCCATCATGGCTGCCGCCGACGCGGTCAACGCGCCGGTGATCATGCAGGCCTCGGCCGGCGCCCGCAAGTACGCAGGCGAAGCCTTCCTGCGCCACCTGATCGACGCCGCCGTCGAAGCCTACCCGCACATCCCGGTCGTCATGCACCAGGACCACGGCCAGTCGCCGGCGGTCTGCATGGCCGCGATCCGTTCGGGCTTCACCTCGGTGATGATGGACGGTTCGCTCGAAGCCGACGGCAAGTCGGTGGCTTCGTACGAGTACAACGTCGAAGTCTCGAAGGAAGTCGTCAAGTTCGCGCACTCGATCGGCGTGACCGTCGAAGCCGAGCTGGGCGTGCTGGGCTCGCTGGAAACCATGAAGGGCGACAAGGAAGACGGCCACGGCGCGGACGGCACCATGACCCGCGAACAGCTGCTGACCGACGTGGCGCAAGCCGCCGACTTCGTGGCCAAGACCCAGTGCGACGCGCTGGCGATCGCGATCGGCACCTCGCACGGCGCGTATAAATTCACCCGCAAGCCGACCGGCGACATCCTGGCGATCGACCGCATCAAGGAAATCCACGCGCGCATCCCGAACACCCACCTGGTGATGCACGGCTCGTCGTCGGTGCCGCAGGAACTGCTGGCCATCATCCGCGAATTCGGCGGCGACATGAAGGAAACCTATGGCGTGCCGGTCGAAGAGATCCAGGAAGGCATCAAGCACGGCGTCCGCAAGATCAACATCGACACCGACATCCGCCTGGCGATGACGGCTGCGATCCGCAAGTACATGTTCCAGAACCCGTCGAAGTTCGACCCGCGCGACTACCTGAAGCCGGCGCGCGAAGCGGCCATGGAAGTGTGCAAGGCGCGCTACCTGTCCTTCGGCTGCGAAGGCCAGGCGGCCAAGATCAAGCCGATTCCGCTGGACAAGATGGCCGAGCGCTACAAGGCTGGCGAGCTGGCGCAGATCGTTCAGTAAAAGCGATGTAGATGTGTCCGCAGTTGCTTTGCAGCGGCTGCGGACAAGTGCTGCAAGCATCGTCCCGCGCCCTCAAAACCGTCATTCCCGCGCAGGCGGGAACCCACGTTCGCACCGCAGTAGCTAGCTCAAGCAGTACCGAGATGCACGCAAACCTGGATCCCCGCCTTCGCGGGGACGACGGCGGTGGGCAAAATGCGCTGGCCCTCGGGTCGGCGGCAGCGGTATGCGAATTGACGTAAAATTACGCATTCAGCAGGCTTTCGAGGCCTGAACACCCCACACCGGCGCCCCAATCGCCGGCACTGTTTCCCTGATATCCCTTCTATGAACAGCCTCTACGAATCCACTATCCAGTCCCTGCCACTGCTCGGCCGCGGCAAAGTGCGCGACAACTACGCCGTCGGCGACGACAAGATCCTGATCGTCACCACCGACCGCCTGTCGGCCTTCGACGTGGTCATGAACGAGCCGATCCCGGGCAAGGGCATGGTGCTGAACCAGATGAGCGACTTCTGGTTCGAGAAGCTCGGCCACATCGTGCCGAACCACCTGACCGGCGTGGCGCCGGAATCCGTGGTCGCGCCGGACGAAGTGGAACAAGTGCGCGGCCGCGCCGTCGTGGCCAAGCGCCTCAAGCCGATCCTGGTGGAAGCCGTCGTGCGCGGCTACATCATCGGTTCCGGCTGGAAGGACTATCAGGCAAGCGGCGCCGTCTGCGGCATCCAGCTCCCGGCAGGCCTGCGCCAGGCCGACAAGCTGCCCCAGCCGCTGTTCACCCCGGCCGCCAAGGCCGACATCGGCGAGCACGACGAAAACATCTCCTTCGAAGAGATGGAAAACCGCATCGGCAAGGAACTCGCCGCCAAGATGCGCGACGTCAGCATTGCGCTGTACACCGCCGCCGCCGAGTACGCCGCCACCCGCGGCATCATCATCGCCGACACCAAGTTCGAATTCGGCCTGGACGACAACGGCGTCCTGCACCTGATGGACGAAGTCCTGACCGCCGATTCCTCGCGCTTCTGGCCGGCCGACTCCTACGCCCCGGGCATGTCGCCGCCGTCCTTCGACAAGCAGTTCGTGCGCGACTACCTGGAAACCCTGACCGACTGGGGCAAGACCGCGCCGGCCCCGGCCCTGCCGCAGGACGTGATCGAGAAAACCCAGGCCAAGTACTTCGAAGCCATCGAACGCCTGACCGGCGAGAAGCTGAAGGCCTGAGCGATGAGTGAGCAGAACAAGCCGCTGGTCGGCGTGATCATGGGTTCCTCGTCGGACTGGGACGTGATGAAGAATGCCGTCGACGTCCTGAAGCAGTTCGGCGTGCCTTTCGAGGCGCAGGTGATTTCGGCGCACCGCATGCCGGACGAGATGTTCACCTACGCGGAAACCGCGCGCGAGCGCGGCCTGCGCGCCATCATCGCCGGGGCGGGGGGCGCCGCCCACCTGCCGGGCATGGTGGCCGCCAAGACCATCGTGCCGGTGCTCGGCGTGCCGGTGCCGTCGAAGTACCTGCGCGGCGAAGATTCGCTGCTGTCGATCGTGCAGATGCCGAAAGGCGTGCCGGTGTCGACCTTCGCCATCGGCGAGGCCGGCGCCGCCAACGCGGCCCTGACCGCGGTGGCGATCCTTGCCGCCACCGACGATGCGCTGGCCCAGCGCCTGCTGGCCTTCCGCGCCGAGCAGACCGCGGCGGCCCAGGCCATGACCCTTCCCGTTTTGACGCATGAGTGATCCGTTTCTCCCCTCCGCCAATCCGTCGGCCTGGCTCGGCGTGATGGGCGGCGGCCAGCTTGGCCGCATGTTCGCCCACGCCGCCCAGGCGATGGGCTACAAGGTTGCCGTGCTCGAGCCGGCGCAGGACTGCCCGGCAGGGCAGGTCGCCGAACGCCTGATTACCGCAGGCTACAGCGACGCCGCGGGCCTGGCCGAACTGGCCCGGCAATGCGTCGCCATCACCACCGAATTCGAGAACGTCCCGGCCGACAGCATGGCCTGGCTGGGCGAGCGCAGCTTTGTCGCGCCCGCCGCCAGCTGCGTGTCGATCGCCCAGGACCGCATTCTCGAGAAGCGCTTCTTCGTCGAATGCGCGCCGAGCTCCGGCGTGATGCCGGCCCCTCACAAGACCATCGCCTCCCACGCGGACATCGAGGCCATCGGCGACGAACTGCTGCCGGGCATCCTCAAGACCGTGCGCATGGGTTACGACGGCAAGGGCCAGGTCCGCGTGCGTTCGCGCGAGGACGTGCGCGCCGCCTTCGACCAGATGGGGGGCGTGACCTGCCTGCTGGAGAAGATGCTGCCGCTGGCCTATGAAGTCTCGGTCCTGACCGCGCGCGGCGCGGACGGCGTGTCGGTGGTCTACCCGATCGCCGAGAACGTGCACCGCGACGGCATCCTGTTCACCACCACCGTGCCGGGACCGAACGTGTCCGAGGCTTGCGCGCAGCAGGCCCAGGACGCGGCGCGCGCCATCGTCGCCCAGCTGGGCTACGTGGGCGTGCTGTGCATCGAGTTCTTCGTGCTGGAGGACGGCAGCCTGGTGGTCAACGAGATGGCGCCGCGTCCGCACAACAGCGGCCACTACACCATCGACGCCTGCATCACCAGCCAGTTCGCGCAGCAGGTGCGCGCGATGGCGCGCCTGCCGCTGGGCGACGTGCGCCAGCATTCCCCAGCCGTGATGCTCAACATCCTGGGCGACGTCTGGTTCGACGAGGGCAGCGCGGGTGACGCAAGCGAGGCACGCGAACCGGCCTGGGACAAGGTGCTGGCGCTGCCGGGCGCCAACCTGCACCTGTATGGCAAGGACGATCCGCGCCGCGGCCGCAAGATGGGCCACGTGACTTTCGTCGCGCCGACCCTGGCGCAAGCGCAGGACAGCCTGCGCCAGGCTTGCCTCATCCTGGGCATCCCGGAGTGACGATGGCGGAGCACACTCCCGGCCAGGCCGCGATCGACGCGGCCGTGCGCGCCCTCGAGCAGGGCGCGCTGGTCGCTTTCCCGACCGAGACCGTCTACGGCCTCGGCGCGGATGCCGAAAACCCGGCGGCCGTGGCGGCCATCTACGCCGCCAAGGGCCGTCCGCAGGACCACCCGGTCATCGTGCACCTGGCGCCGGGCGCGCCGCTCGATTACTGGGCCAGCGGGATCCCGCAGGAAGCCCATGCGCTGGCCGAGGCCTTCTGGCCCGGCCCGCTGACCATGATCCTCAAGCGCGCCCCGAATATCCCGGACGCCGTCAGCGGCGGCCAGGACACGGTCGGCCTGCGCTGCCCTTCGCATCCGGTGGCGATCGCGCTGCTGCGCGCCTTCAAGGGCGGCCGCGGCGGCGTGGCTGCGCCTTCGGCCAACAAGTTCGGCCACGTCAGCCCGACCCTGGCCCAGCACGTGCGCGACGAGTTCGGCGCCGACGGCTCGGTGGCCCTGGTGCTGGACGGCGGCGCTTCCCAGGTGGGCATCGAATCGACCATCGTCGACCTGTCCCGCCTGGCGACCCACGGCCCGGTGCTGCTGCGCCCCGGCCACATCAGCGCGGAAGCGATCGCCGCCGTGATCGACCAGCTGCCGGCCGCTCCCGACGCGGCCGCGCCGCGCGCCTCGGGTACGCTGGAGTCGCATTATGCCCCGCACACTCCGGTGGCGATGCAGGACAGCGCCACCTTGCGCGCCACGCTGGCGGACCTGGCCCAGGCCGGCCGCAAGGTGGCGCTGGTCCACTACACCGACATGCCGCCGACCCACGCGGCGCTGCGCCTGCCGGCCACGCCGGACGGCTTCGCCCACGCGCTGTATGCGGCGCTGCGCGCGATGGACGGGGAGGGCGCCGATGTCATCCTGGTCGAGGCGCCGCCGAAGGACGGTCCGTGGCTGGGCGTGAACGACCGCCTGCGCCGCGCGGCCCACGGCTCCACCGGCATCGTGCACGGCCTGCTCAACCGCCAACCGCAAGCTTGAGCTGAATCAAACATCCTCAAGATAGGGCCTAAACCGCCCTGTCTTGACGGCACACACGTGCGAAAAGCGCTTTTTCGGCTACGCATGAGAACGCTATAATCGCCTCCCTTTTTGCCGCTTCCGCCGCCTATGGGGCGGGGTTGTAAAAATTACGAAATTGCAATGATTTCGCTATACAAGCGAACTGAACACTGGCATATTAGTTGTGATACGAATAGCACGGGCGTTCGTTTCACAATAACCATCGTTAGGAGACACAATGCGTCAAACCAAACTCGCGCTTGCCCTGTTGTCGGCAGCGTTGCTGGCGGCCTGTGGCGGTACCAGCCCGGCCGGCGGCGACCAAACCCAGAAGACCACTTTCAGCCAGCAAGTGTCGTTCGGCGACAGCCTGTCGGACGTGGGCACGTATTCGGTAGGCGCAGTCAAGGCCGCGGGCGGCGGCAAGTTCACCATCAATGGCGACAGCACCAGCACCAACCCCGACCTGACCGGCAAGATCTGGCTCGACTTCATGGCCGCCCAACTGGGCCTGCCGGCGCCTTGCGCCGCCCAGACCGGCCTGGAAGGCGATGCGAGCCTGGGCTTCAGCGTACCGATCACGAACCACGCGAACTGCTTCAACTATGCCCAGGGCGGCTCGCGCGTCGCCAACCCGGTCGGCCCGGGCAACAAGGCGACCGGCTCGCCGATCGGCGAGATGACCCTGCCGCTCACCAACCAGATCGCCAATCACCTGGCCAAGACCGGCGGCAAGTTCACCGGCACCGAACTGGTGACCGTCCTGTCCGGCGGTAACGACGTGCTGATGCAGATGGCCGCGATCCAGACCGCCGGCACCACCGCCGGCGCGCAAGCCTTCGCCACCTCGCTGACCATGCAGCTGGCGGCCGGCGCGACCAATCCGCAGACCGCGGCCCAGGCCATCGGCGCAGCGATCGCCACCGAAAACGCACGTCCGGGCAAGACCGACGCCAGCGTGGTGCAGGCCGCCGTCACGGCAGCCGCCACCCAGCCGGGCAACCAGGCGGTCGCTTCGCCGGCCGTGTACGGCCCGATGGTCACCAAAGCCCAGGCCGACGGGACCGCCGCCGGCACCAAGGCCGCCGGCGACTACGCAAGCGCCAACGCCACCCGCATGGTGACCGAGCTCGGCACCGCAGGCGCCACCATGGCTGCACTGGTGCGCAACGAACTGGTCGGCAAGGGCGCGAAGTACGTGGTCGTGGCCAACCTCCCCGACGTGGCCAGCACCCCGGCCGCGAAATCGCGTCCGGTCGAGATCCAGCAACTGGTGACCGCCATGATCAACGCCTTCAACACCCAGCTGAAGACCGGCCTGGGCGCCGACGATCCGCGCATCCTCTACGTCGATCTGTACTGGGTCTCCAACGACCAGGTGAAGAACCCGGCCCCGTACGGCCTGACCAACACCAGCGCTCCCGCCTGCGGCGCGAACCCGCTGGGCTCGACCTCCCTGGTCTGCACCGCCAGCAACACGGTCGCAGGCGATGTGAGCCATTACATGTTTGCCGACACGGTCCACCCGACCCCGTTCGAGAACAACCTGATCGCACGCTACGTCCTGAAGGACATGGCTGTGAAGGGCTGGCTGTAAGGCTGCGGCAGGCCCGCCCCGCATCGAGCAGGTGCGGCGGGCCATCACATAAGAACCAGGAGAAAAAATGAAAGTACGTTTCAAGAGCGTCGTGACGATGCTGGGTGTGGCTGCCGCGCTGGCATGCGCTTCGACCGCGTCGGCCCAGTCCAAGGGCCAGTTGACCGTCAAGTTCGGTGTCAACGAGCTGACCCCGAAGGTCGAGAGCGGCGACATCAGCGCACCGGCCCTGCCGGGCACCAAGGCCGACGTTGGCAGCGACATGCAGCCGGTGCTGATCTTCGCCTACGGCCTGACCGACAACATCTCGACCGAGCTGGCGCTGGGCACCCCTTACAAGCACAAGATCTTCGGCGCGGGCGCGATCGCCGGCACCGGCGAGCTGGGGACGGTCGAGGCGCTGCCGCCGACCCTGTTCCTGCAGTACCGTTTCTTCGAGCCGAGCGCGACCTTCCGTCCTTTCGTGGGCCTGGGCGCGACCTATGCTTACTTCATGAAGGAGCGCGGCTCGTTCAAGATGACCGCGGTGACCAACCCGGGCAGCACCACGCCGACGACCTTCAGCATCGACAACAAGTTCACCTACACCGTGCAGGCTGGCGTGGCGATGAACTTCAACGAGCGCTGGTTTGCGGACGTGACGGTCAACAAGGCGCGCCTGCGCACCAATGTGAGCTTCTCGACGGGCCAGACCCAGGCGATGAAGCTGGATCCGGTGTCGGTGGTGGTGGCGCTGGGTTACAAGTTCTGACCGCTGCAAGTTCTTAAAGAAAAACCCGCTTCGGCGGGTTTTTTATTGGTGCTGCGAGAGCTGACTCTATGCGAGGAATCCAAGTTTGCGTGCATCGAGTGACAGCAGCTTTTAGTGCAAACTCCGCGCATACTGCGTGAACTGCTCCGCACTCAAGGCCTGCTGGTACAGGTGCCCCTGGTAGATATGGCACCCCGCATCCGACAGGAACTGCCGCTGCCCCGGCGTCTCCACCCCTTCCGCGATCACCTGCAGCCCCAGGCTGTCGCCCAGCGCAATGATCGAGCGCACGATCGAGGCGTCGTTCTGGTCGGTCAGCACGTCGCGCATGAAGCTGTGGTCGATCTTGAGCTGGTCCAGCGGCAGCTTGCGCAGGTAGGCCAGCGAGGAATAGCCGGTGCCGAAATCGTCCAGCGAGAACGACAGCCCGCGCCGCTTGAGCGTGGCCATGGTGTGCGCGGTCTGGGTGAAGTCGCTCACCACCAGGCTTTCGGTCAGCTCCAGCTTCAGGCTCGACGGCTGCACCCCGGTGTGCTCGAAGATCCGCTGCAGCATGGGCACGAAGTCCGGCTCGGTGAACTGGCGCGCGCTGACGTTGACCGACATGGTCAGCCCCGCCGTCTCCGGCGCGCTCTGCCAGCGCGCCAGCTCGGCGCAGGCGGTGCGCAGGGTCCAGCGGCCGATGTCGACGATCAGTCCGCTTTCCTCGGCCGCACGGATGAACTCGGCCGGATAGAGGATTTTCCCATTCGGCAGGCGCCAGCGCAGCAGGGCTTCGGCCCCGATCACATGGCCGGCACGGTCGAGCTGGGGCTGGTAATACAGCATGAATTCGTTGTTGCGCAGCGCCCGGCGCAGCCCGTTCTCGAGCTGGGCCCGCGCCGACCAGGCCGCCTGCACGGCCGGGTCGTGGAAGCGGAAGGTATTGCGCCCCGAGGCCTTGGCCTGGTACATCGCGGCGTCCGCCTGGCGCAGGGTCGATTCCACCGTGTCGGAGGTGCCGCACATGGTGGCCACGCCGACGCTGACCGACAGCGTGTAGTTCAGCTCGCCGAGCTGGAATGGCGCGGCCATCGCCGCCACCACCTTGGCCGCCACCGTCTCGGCCTGGGCCGCCGCGG
>CAMPHU010000189.1 GCA_946886065.1 uncultured Massilia sp.
GTTCAGGTCGCGCGTGATGATGAACTGGTTCAGGTAGCGGCCGATGCGCACGTCGCAATAGGACGCGCCGGCCTTGGTGGCGGCGTTCAGGGCGACGTCGGCCAGGGCCTTCTTCGCGCTGGCGGCCATCGGGTTCAGGAGCTCGTCGGCGGCGATGGCGTTGCCGAAGACGGGGATGATCATGGCGCCTGCAGTGCCGGCGCCGATTTTGAGGAAGCTACGACGTTCCATGTTTGTTTTCCGTTAGCGTTTCGCCCGTCGTTAGCTTTCGCCCGTCATCCCCGCGAAGGCGGGGATGACGGGCTAAGGGTGCGGGCTAACTGTTACTTGCCTTGGTGCTTAAACAGCGTCCGACAGCGACGTGAAGTTGAAGTCCCGAATCTTCATCGCCGGAATCAGCATCGAATAATTCGCCTCATCCCCGCCGATCACCACCGGCTTGCCGATCTCTTCGATGTTGTTGAGCATCGTGACCGGGCTCTCGTTGAAGCGGAAGTTCTTCACCGGGTGCTTGATCTTGCCGTTCTCTACATAGAAAGTGCCGTCGCGGGTCAGGCCGGTCAGCAGCACCGACTGCGGGTCCACCATGCGGATGTACCAGGTACGGGTCACCAGGATGCCCTTCTTGGTATTGGCGATCAGTTCCGCGGTCGACTTGTCGGTGCCGGCCATGATGATGTTGCCGGCGCTGCCCACGGCGCGCTGGCCCTTCTTCTTGGCCCAGAACTGCGAGTAGTTGAGCGCGTTGATGCGGCCGTCCTTCACCAGGTGCATGCGCTCGCGCGGCAGCATGTCGTTGTCCCAGGGCAGGACCGGGACATCCTTGTCCCAGGGGTCGGACCAGATGTTGACCTGCTGGTCGAACAGCTTGTCGCCCAGGCGGTTGGCGCCGCCCTGCTTGGACAGGAAGCTGCGGCCCTCGTCGGCGCTGCGCGCGCTGAATCCGTTCAGCATGAAGCCGATCAGGTCGCTGGTAGCGGCCGGCTCCATGATCACGGTGTAGCGGCCCGGCTCCAGCGCCTTGGCTTCGACCGAGCGCAGCGCCTTTTCGATCGCCACTTCGGCCGCTTCGCGCGGGTCGAATTTGGCGACGTCGCGCGCCGAACGCTTCACCCAGCCCGAACCGCGGCCGTCTTCGGTGCGCACGGTGCAGGTGAAGTCCAGCGAGGTGGCGGTCTGGTGGCCGAACACGCCGTTTGAGTTGGCCACGGTCTCGAAGGACGAACGGTCGGTGAAGAAGCCGGCGGCCACCAGCCCCTTCTTGCGGCAGGCCTCCATCGCGTAGGCGGCGGCCTGGGCGCGATATTCCGGATCGATCGCGGAGGTAGCGGGCACGAAGGTCTCGGAACCCTTGTAGCCGGTCTTGGCGATCGCCGGCATGAACTCCGGGTTTTCCGGCGCCAGGCGCGCCAGGTCTTCGGCGCGGCGCACGGCGCGCTCCAGCGACTTGTCGTCGAACTCGTTGATGGTGGCGGTGCCCTGGCGCTTGCCGAAGGCGACCTGCACCTGCACGCGGGTGTCGTCGGCCAGGCCGGCGGTCGACACGGCATTGCGCGCGAAGCGGATGTTGCCGATACGGTTGCCTTCGACGCCGACGATGCACTCGTCGGCCTTGGACAGCGACAGCACGCGGTCGGCGATGCGCTTGGTTTGTTCCTGGGTCAAGATGCTCATGGGTCCCGTCCTTAGCCGATCTTGCGAGCGGTGTTGATCACGTTGATGCCGTTGAAGCGCGTGGTCGAGGAACCATGCGAGACGATCGAGATCTGCGGCGGCTGGCCCTTGCCGTCGAAGAAGGAGCCGCCCATGCGCCAGTCACGCTCGTCGCAGATGGCGCTGCAGGCGCTCCAGAATTCCTGGGTGTTGGCCTGGTAGGCCACGTCTTCCAGCATCTGGCCGATCTTGCCGTCCTTGATTTCGTAGAACAGCTGGCCGCCGAACTGGAAGTTGTAGCGCTGCTGGTCGATCGAGAACGAGCCGTCGCCGACGATGTAGATACCCTTCTTGATGTCCTTGACCATTTCGTCCGGGGTCAGCTTCTTCTTGCCGGCCGCCAGCGAGACATTCGGCATGCGCTGGAATTGCACCGAGTTCCAGCTGTCGGCGTAGGAGCAGCCGTGCGATTCCTTCTCGCCGATGATGTGGGCCTGGTCGCGGGTGGCCTGGTAGTTGACCAGGATGCCGTCCTTGATGATGTCCCACTGCTTGGTCTTGACGCCTTCGTCGTCGTAGCCGACGCAGCCCAGCGAACCCGGTCTGGTCTTGTCGGCATACAGGTTGACGATCGGCGCGCCGTACTTGAAGCTCTTGGTCTGCCACTTGTCGAGGGTGGCGAAGCTGGTGCCGGCGTAGTTCGCCTCGTAGCCCAGCACGCGGTCCAGTTCCGTCGGGTGGCCGACGTTCTCGTGGATGGTCAGCCACAGGTGCTCCGGCGACAGCATCAGGTCGTACTTGCCCGGCAGGACCGACTTGGCGGTCAGCTTGCGCTTGGCGTCGCGGCCGGCGGCCTTGGCATCCTCGATGATGTCGTAGGATTCGGTGTACAGGGTGGCGACGCCGCCGGCGGCCTTGATCTTGTGCTCGGGACGGGCGTCCAGGTATTCGTAACCCTTGCCGACCGGGGAGCTCAGGCCCGAGCGCGAGCGGAACTTGCCGGTGGCCTTGTCCACGGCGGTGGCCTGGAACGGGGCCCACAGGCGGTGCACGTCCTGGTCGATGTAGGAGCCGTCGGTCGAGGCGAAGAACTTCTGCTGGTTCACCTGGAACAGCATCGACTGCATGAAGTTGGCGCCGTTGTCCATGCCGGCCTTGTTGGCGGCGATGAGCAGGTCGGCCTTTTCCTTGATCGGCACCGCGCGCCAGTCCTTCTTGATCGGCGTGGCCCAGGAGACGTCGCCCACGCCCTTGACCGGTGCGAGGCGCACCGGCTCGGACTGCAGCTTGGCGTTGGCCTTGGCGATCGCCACCGCCTGGCGCGCCGCGTTGGCGATGCCGTCGCTGGACATGTCGGAGGTGGCGGCGAAGCCGTAGGCGCCGTTGCAGATCACGCGCACGCCCACGCCGGCCGACTCGGTGTTGGCAACGTTCTCGACGTTCAGGTCGCGGGTGACGATGAACTGGTTCAGGTAGCGCCCGATGCGCACGTCGCAGTAGCTGGCGCCGGCCTTGGTGGCGGCGTTCAGCGCGACGTCGGCGAGCGCCTTCTTGGCGGCGACGGGCATGGTGCTGAGCAGTTCTTCAGCGGCGATCGCGCGCGAGAACGGGAGCAGGGTCGCGCCGAGCGCCAGGCTGCTGAAATTGAGAAAAGTACGACGTTCCATAGGGTCTCCTGGGTATCCTCTCGGGCAGCGGTTCCGCCGGCACAGCACGGCGCCGCTCTTGTATGTACAGCGCTTCTGGGAACTTCGTCGCCTCCGGATGGGAGGACGGCAAACTTCTCAACCATAGACTAAAGTTTTTGGTTAGGCAATCTTTATGCCATCCATACAGCGGGAGGTGAAGTGCTTGATTCGGCAACGCTCCGGACAAGGTACATACGTGTCCGGACACTGTCCGCCCGCTGTCCGGCTGTCCGCCCCGGACAGGCGCGGACACTCCGGCATATGCATGAATGCCAAGCTTGACTGTCCGGCCACACTGCCGGATCATCAGCCGGGCGGCAGCGGCGTCCCGCCCTGCCACCCACCATCACCATGGAGACTTCGCACCGATGAAACGACTGATCCTGGCCGCCATGCTGGCCACCGGACTGGCCGGCGCCGCGCAGGCGGACGACGCCCTGAAGGCCGCCATCGCCGGCGAGCACCGCAGCGCCGCCAACAAGGCGCGCGACGTGTACCGCCACCCCTACGAGACCCTGAGCTTCTTCGGCATCAAGCCGAACATGACCGTGGTGGAGCTGTCGCCCTCGGGCGGCTGGTACACGGAGATCCTGGCTCCCTACCTGCGCGACAAGGGCAAGCTGATCGGCGCGGGCGAAGCCATCCAGGCGGACAAGCGCTACGGCATGGCCTTCAAGAAGAAGCTGGATTCCAATCCGGCGGTCTTCGACAAGGTCGTCCCGTCCGTGTTCGAGCCGCCCGCCACCTACCAGATCGCGCCGCCGAACAGCGTCGACATGGTGCTCACCTTCCGCAACCTGCACAACTGGGTCGGCAACGGCGAAGACGCCCTGCGCACCACCTTCAAGGAGATCCACAAGGTGCTCAAGCCGGGCGGCGTGCTGGGCGTGGTCGACCACCGCCTGCCGGCCTCGATGACGCAGGACGCCAAGGCCTCGAGCGGCTATGTGCACGAAGCCTGGGTGATCAAGATGGCCGAGAGCGCCGGCTTCAAGCTGGCCGCCAAGTCCGAGGTCAACGCCAATCCGAAGGACACCGCCAACCATGAGAAAGGCGTGTGGACCTTGCCGCCGGTGCTGGCCAACAAGGACAAGGACCGCGAGAAGTACATGGCGATCGGCGAGAGCGACCGCATGACGCTCAAGTTCGTCAAACAGTAAGCGCGAACTTCATTCTCCGGGGGGATGGCGCGCCCGTCCCCTGTGAGCATGCGCGTATTTCCAATTGCGGCGCGGGTGTATATTCTTCCGGTTGAGCACACACCACCGCAACCGAAGGAATTCATGAACATCTACCGTTTCGCCGCCCTCGCGCTTGCCGCATCCAGCCTGGCCCATGCCCAGGACAGCACTCCCCAGACCACGCCCGTTCCGCCCGCCGCCACGACCCAGACCGCCGCGCCCGCGCTGCCGGCCATCGAGGCCTCGGTGGTCAAGATCTTCTCGACCGTGCGCCGTCCGGACCCGTACAAGCCCTGGACCAAGGCCTCTCCGAACGACATCACCGGCTCGGGCGTGATCATCGAGGGCAAGCGCATCCTGACCAATGCGCACGTGGTGAACTACGCCAGCCAGGTGGAAGTGCAGGCCGCCCAGTCGGGCGACAAGGTGGCGGCCAAGGTGATCGCGATCGCGCGCGGGCTGGACCTGGCGGTGCTGGAGCTGGAAGACCCGAGCTTCTTCGACAAGCGCCCGCCGGTCAGCCGCTCCGCCGTGCTGCCGGACGTGCGCGAGCAGGTGTTCGCCTACGGCTACCCGGTGGGCGGCAATTCGCTGTCGACCACCAAGGGCATCGTGTCGCGCGTGGAGTTCGTGCCCTACAGCTCCTTCAGCTCGGGCCTGCGCATCCAGATCGACGCGCCTATCAATCCGGGCAACAGCGGCGGCCCGGTGATCGCGGGCGACAAGATGATCGGCCTGGCCTTCTCGATGGCGGCCGGCGCCCAGAACATCGGCTACGTGATCCCGAACGAAGAGATCGAGCTGTTCCTGCGCGACGTGGCCGACGGCCGCTACGACGGCAAGCCGCTGCTGCATGACAGCATCCAGACCCTGGAAAACCCGGCGCTGCGCGCCTTCCTCAAGCTCGACAAGTCGGTCGAGGGCGCGGTGGTGCACAAGCCCTACCGCACGGACGCTTCCTGGCCGCTGAAGGAGTGGGACGTGGTGACCCACATCGGCGAGTACCCGGTCGACAACCAGGCGATGGTCAAGCTGGGCTCGAACCTGCGCGTGCGCTTCCAGTACCGCATCCAGCAGGTGGCGAGGAACGGCAAGGTGCCGATGACCATCATCCGCAACGGCAAGAGCATGAAGGTGGATGTGCCGGCGACCGGCCCGCGTCCGCTCCTGATTCCCGACCTGAACGGCGGCTATCCGTCCTACTTCATCTATGGCCCGATCGCGTTCACGCGCGCCAGCGCCGAGTTCCTGAGCTTCATCGGCGGCAATGCGGCGGCGATGCACGGGTATGCCTTCAATGCCAGCCCGCTCATCACGCGCCGCGGCGATTCGCCGGATGCCCAGCGCGAGGAACTGGTGGTGATCAGCGCGCCGTTCTTCCCGCACAAAGTGGTCAGCGGGTATTCGAACCGCTTCGGGTCGGTCGTGGAGTCGATCAACGGCAAGCCGGTGCGCAGCCTGAGCCACCTGGTGGCGCTGCTGCGCGACTTGAAGGACGAGCAGATCGTGCTGCGTTTCGACCAGCGCTATGGCGAGACCATGATCTTGCCGCGCAAGGCGACGCTGGATGCGACCGAGGCGATCCTGTCGGATAACGGGATCAGGGCGCAGGGGTCGGAGGACATGATGAAGGTGTGGGGCGGAAAGTGAGCTGACACAGCTCATGCAAACTTGGGTCCCCGCCAAGGGGGCCGCCGAGGCCGGGGATGACGTGCTTATTGAGTTGGCCCCAAGACCGTCATCCCCGCACAGGCGGAGGCCCAAGCTTTTTTCAATCCGCCGACTTCTTCTTTTTCACCGGCGTAAACAGCAAATCCTGGAAGTCATAGCTGAAGTCCGTCTCCGTGGAAATCGGCTTCATGCGCATCCGCTCGATCGACCCGTCATGATCGAGCGAGAACGTCACATACGCATCCGCATTGAAGTTCCTCTCCTTCCAGCGCACGATGAAGGTATCGTGCTGGAAGTGCTCCAGTTCCCCCATCAGGTCCGGCGTGCGCGAGAACACCATCACCTGCTTGCCGCCCACCTTCTTGATGAATGCCTTGCCATACCAGGCGTCCTCGTACTCGCCTTCGTACGACGCCAGCGTCAGCGAAGGCTTGCTCTGCGCCGCGCGCGTCGCCGACTCCTTCTTCACGCGCTCCATCTCCTTGGCGTGCATCTCCTTGTCCACGTCCGCGATGCGGCCGATCCAGTCGGTCGGCGCCACGCCCAGGTACTGGTCCATCAGGCGGTATTGCAGCGCGTTCAGCGACGGGCCGCTCTCGGCGTTGGTGAAGATCGCGATGCCCAGCTTCGCTTCCGGCACCAGCAGCACGCGCGAATAGAAGCCCTGCAGCGCGCCACCGTGCATCGCCACCAGCTTGCCCTGGTAGTCGCGCAGCTGGAAGCCCAGGCCGTAGGCGTAGAAGTTCGGCTTGGTCGCCGCCAGCGGAGGACGCGGCTGGTTGATCTTCATCGGTGTCTGGGCCGTCCACATCTCGCGCGCCTGCTTCTCGGACCACAGGCGCACTTCCTTGCCGCCGGCGTCCTGCCTGATGCGGCCGTCGTCGAGCAGCACGTTCATCCAGCGCGCGATGTCCTCGGCGCTGGTGTTGATGCCTACCGCGCCCACCGCATTCGCCACCGGCATCGGCTTGACCACCGAGATCTTGCCGTTGATCTTGCTATGCGGCGCCGACACGTTGGCGGCGCGCGCGTTCTCTTCCAGGCTGGTGGTGGTCGTGGCCATGCCCACCGGCTGCAGGATCCATTCGCGCATGGTCTCGCCCCAGGGCTTCCCGGATTTCATGGCGATGATCTTGCCGGCCACGATGTACAGCAGGTTGTCGTAGGCGTAGCTGTTGCGGAAGCTGGTCGCCGGCTTGATGTAGCGGAGGTTGTGGATGATCTCGTCGGTGCTGAAGGTGGTGGTCGGCCACCACATCAGGTCGCCCGCGCCCAGGCCCAGGCCGCTGCGGTGGGTCAGCAGGTCGCGCACGGTCATCTCGGCCGTCACATACGGGTCGTACATGCGGAAGTCCGGCAGGTGCTTGATCACCGGGTCGTCCCAGGACAGCTTGCCCTGGTCCACCAGCATCGCCAGGCCGGCGGCGGTGAAGGCCTTGGAGTTGGAGGCGATCTCGAACAGGGTCTTGCCGTCCACCGGGGTCGGGTCGCCCAGCTTGCGCACGCCGAAGCCCTGCGCCGCCAGCACCTTGCCGTCCTTGACCACGGCGATCGCGATGCCGGGCACGTCGAATTCCTTCATGACGCGCTTGACGTCGGCCTCCAGGTTGTAGGCCGGGGCCTGCGCGGTAACGGCGGCCGGCGCCTGCGCCACGGCTGCGCCGGCAGTAGCGAACGCGATGAGGATCGCGGCCGCGAGTCGGTTCATTGCTTGCATCGTCTTCCTTATTTCTTGTTCATCTGCTTGTCGACGCTGGACTGCGTCTCCGGGTGGTAACGCGCGCGCGCGGCCTTGTAGACGCGCTCGGCCCAGGCGCGGTCGTCCGCATTGGCGCGCAGCGCGCCGTACAGCGGCACCACGAATTTCTGGCGGCCCACGCTCATCAGGAAGGCTTCCAGGTTCGGACGGATGCCGCGGTAGCCGGCGTGCACCGAGGCGCGGTAGAAGCGGAAGGCGACTTCGTTGTTGGAGGTTTTCGCCAGGCCGAAGGCCTTGTCCAGTTCTTCCAGCTGCTGGGCATTCGCCTTGTTGTCGATGTCGTTCAGGAACTTCATCCACTCGGCGGCGTTCCAGTTCTTCGTATCCAGCTGGGCGGTCCTGAGCTCGCCCTTGAGCCAGGCGTCCGTCGTGGCGTTCAGCTTGGCCAGGCGGGTCGACACCGCGCGCTGGGCGCTGGCCGGGATGCCCGGGCCGTACAGCCACTCGTCCAGCTCCGCGTCCGTCATGATCGACGGGTTCTTCGACAGCAGGTTGGCGCGCAAATAGGCCACGAACTGGTCGGTGGTCACGCTCTGGAAGGCGTGCTGGTCGAACCAGCCGCGCAGGAAGGGATCGAAGGCGGCGCGGCCGGCGCGCTGCTCCAGCGTGCGCAGGAACCAGGCGCCTTTCGGATAGGCCAGCTCTTCGTCGGTGTAGTGCTCGGACGAAGTGTCCGGATCGCGCGTGACCAGCGCCTGCTTGGCCGCCGGCAGGGTCTTGATGTGCTCGAGCGCCTCTTCCTGCTCCAGCTGCAGGTTCATGGTCGCCACGTCCTCGCCGTAGATCTTTTCCAGGATGCGGGTGGTGACGTAGGTGGTGAAGCCTTCGTTGAGCCACCAGTGCTTCCACGAGGCGTTGGTCACCAGGTTGCCCGACCAGCTATGCGCCAGTTCGTGGGCGATCAGGTCGACCAGGCTGCGGTCGCCCGCGATCATGGTCGGGGTCAGGAAGGTCAGGCGCGGGTTTTCCATGCCGCCGATCGGGAAGGACGGCGGCAGCACCAGCATGTCGTAGCGCCCCCAGCGATAGGGACCGTACAGGGATTCGGCCGCCGCCACCATCTTCTCGGTGTCGGCCAGCTCGTATTCGGCGGCCTTGATGCGCTTCGGCTCGGCGTACACGCCGGTGCGC
>CAMPHU010000190.1 GCA_946886065.1 uncultured Massilia sp.
TGCCCGGCGACCTGACCCAGAAGGTCGATCCCTACCTGCGCCCGCTGTACGACGCGCTCTACGACCTGCTCGGTTTCGACCGCACCCAGAAGCTGTTCGAGAAACAGGTGATCGAGATCGCCCCGCTGGCCTACATGCGCGGCCGCACCCTGAACCACGCCTTCGTCATCCTGGACGAGGCGCAGAACACGACGGTCGAGCAGATGAAGATGTTCCTGACCCGTATCGGCTTCGGCAGCAAGGCCGTGGTGACGGGCGACGTGACCCAGGTCGACCTGCACAAGACCCAGCGCTCGGGCCTGGTCGACGCCATGCATGTGCTCAAGGACGTGCGCGGGATCGCCTTCACCCATTTCTCGAGCGCGGACGTGGTGCGCCATCCGCTGGTTGCGCGTATTATCGATGCGTATGAAACAAGCGCCTCGGTCCAGGAACTGGCCGCCCTTCCCAAACCCGCACCGGTGAAACATGCAAGAAAAAAAACATCCACTTGAACTGGAAGTCCAGTTCGCCGACCCGCGACTGGAAAGCGAGATCACCGAAGCCGACCTGCGGCGCTGGGTCGAGTGCTCGCTGCTCGGTCCCGCCGAACTGACCATCCGCTTCGTCGACGCCGAGGAAGGCAAGGCCCTGAACCGCGAATACCGCGGCAAGGACTACGCCACCAACGTGCTGACCTTCGCCTACAACGAGGGCGAGGAACTGGGCGACGAGGAGCCGGTCCAGGCCGACATCGTGCTGTGCACCGACGTGCTGCAGCGCGAGGCGGACGAGCAGAAGAAGACGGTCGAGGAGCATGTCGCCCACCTGGTGGTGCATGGCGTGCTGCACGCGCAGGGCTTCGACCACGAGCACGACGAGGAAGCCGAGGAAATGGAGCAGCTCGAGCGCGACATCATGGAAGCGCTGGGCTACCCGGATCCGTACTCGGATTGATCGCCTGCGCCGGCAAGCCCGCTGCCGGCGCCTTCCGTTTTACGCCTTCTTGAGCTGGCCGCCGATCGGCAGCTTCCTGATCCGCTGCCCCGTCGCAGCGAACACCGCATTGGTCAAGGCCGGCGCGATCCCCGACGTCCCCGGCTCGCCGATCCCGCCCGGGTCGTCGCGGCTGGTCACCAGGTGCACTTCCACCGTCGGCGACTCGTTCATGCGCATCATGCGGTAGTCGCCGAAGTTCGACTGCTGCACCCTGCCCTTGTCCAGCGTGATCTCGCCCCACAGCGCCGCGGTGAGGCCGAACACGATGCCGCCTTCCATCTGCGCCGTGATGGTGTCCGGATTCACCGCCTGGCCACAGTCCACCGCGCACACCACGCGGTGCACTTTCACTTCGCCGTCCGGTCCCACCGAGACCTCGCACACCTGGGCCATGTAGGTGCCGAAGGCGAACTGGCAGGAGATGCCGCGTCCCACCCGCCTTCCCGCGATGGGCTTCAGGGGCCTGCCCCATCCGGCCTTCTGGGCCGCCAGGTTCAGCACGCCCAGGGTGCGCGGCGATTTTTCCAGCAGTGCGCGGCGATAGGCCACCGGGTCCTGCTTGGCCGCATGCGCCAGTTCGTCGATGAAGCTCTCGACCACGAAGATGTTGTGGGTCGGTCCCACGCCGCGCCAGAAGGCGGTGGGGATCGGCGGCTCGTGACGCACGTATTCGACCCGCAGGTCGGGAATCGCATACGGCAGGTCGCGCGCGCCCTCCACCGCGTCCGGATCGATGCCGTCCTTGACCGCCGGCGGCGCGAAGCGCGCCATGATCGAGGAACCGGTCACGCGGTGGAACCAGGCCTGCGGCCGGCCCTTGTCGTCCAGGCGCGCCGACAGCCGGTCCACGTAATAGGGACGGTACATGTCGTGCTGGATGTCTTCCTCGCGGGTCCAGACGAACTTGAGCGGCTTGCCGCTCCTGGCCGTCTTGGCCAGGGCCACGGCCTGGGCCACGTAGTCGACCTCGAGCCGGCGCCCGAAGCCGCCGCCCAGGTAGAAGTTATGCACCCGCACCTGCCCTTCCCCCAGCCCGGTCAGCCTGGCCGCCGCCGCCTGGGCCAGCACCGGCACCTGGGTGCCGCACCAGATGTCGCAGCCGTCGTTCTTCAGGTCCACCGTGCAGTTCATCGGCTCCATGGTGGCGTGGGCCAGGAAAGGGACTTCGTAGACCGCGTCGATGCGCCGCCCTCCCTTGTCATCGAGCTTGCGCAGGGCGCCGCCGCCGAAGTTGCCCACCTCGCGTGCCACCGCGCCCTCGGCGCCGGACGCCTTCATCATGTCCGCCACGATGGACGCCGTGCTCACGTTGCCGTTCGGGCCGTCGTTCCAGGTGGGCGCGGCCGCTTCCAGGCCCTTGCGCGCGGCCCACATGTGGTCGCCCACCACGGCCACCGCGTTGTCGATCCTCAGGATTTCGCGCACGCCGGGAACGGCGAGCGCCTTCTGCTCGTCGACCGTGGCCAGCTTGCCGCCCACCACGGGGGATGCCGTGACGGCGGCCACCAGCATGCCCGGCAGGCGCGCATCGATCCCGAACAGCGCGGTGCCGTCGCACTTCGAGGGTGAATCGAGGCGCTTGTGCGGCTTGCCGATCAGGGTGAACTGGGAAGCATCCTTGAGCGCCGGGTTCTTGGGCAGCTCCATCTTCGCCGCCGCGTCGACCAGTTCGCCGAAATGGGCGCTGCGTCCCGAAGCGTCGTGGGTGACCGTGCCGGCCACCACCGCGCATTCGCCCGCGTCCACGTTCCACTGCTTGGCGGCGGCCGCCACCAGCACGCCGCGCACCATGGCGCCGGCCTCGCGCAGCGGCTTCCACGCTCCGCGCACCGAGGTCGAGCCGCCCGTCACCTGGCCGCCCAGCAGCGGGTCGGCATACAGCTTGTTGTTGGCCGGCGCCTGCTCCAGCTTCACCTTGGACAGGTCGGCCCCCAGTTCCTCCGCCAGCAGAATCGGCATGGCGGTAAAGGTACCCTGCCCCATCTCGACCTTGTGCACGATCAGGGTGACGATGCCGTCGCGCCCGATACGGATGAAGGCGTCCTGGGCCAGCCCCGCCGGCTGGCTCGATGCCCGGTCGGTGGCCTGCCCGACCGCGCTTTCGGACGGTTTCTCCTGGCGGCTCTCTTCCTGGCGCTTGCAGCCGAACAGCGAGAAGCCGAGCAGCAGGCCGCCGCCCGAGGCCGCGCCCAGGCGCATGAAGCGCCGGCGCGCCTCGGAATCGGGCAAGCCCCCTGGAACGGGCGCGCGCGCCAACTCGGTCATCGCTTGCTTGAGGCCTTCCATGACGCCCTCCTCAGCTGGCCGCGGCGATCGCCTGCGCGCACGCTTTGATCGCCTTGCGGATGCGGTTATAGGTGCCGCAACGGCAGATATTGCCCGACATCGCATTGTCGATGTCGGCGTCGCCCGGCTTGGGAGTGGCTTTGAGCAAGGCCGTGGCCGCCATGATCTGGCCGGACTGGCAATAGCCGCACTGGACCACGTCGACCTCGCGCCAGGCCGCCTGGACTTTCGCCCCGACCGGATCCTTGCCGATGGCCTCGATGGTGACGACCTGCTTGCCGGCCACGCTGGAAACCGGGGTGACGCAGGAACGCACCGGCTGGCCGTCCACGTGCACGGTGCAGGCCCCGCACAGGGCGACGCCGCAGCCGAACTTGGTGCCGGTCAGGCCGGCCACGTCGCGCAGCGCCCACAGCAGGGGCATGTCGTCAGGAACATTCAGGGTGGTCGTGGCGCCGTTGATATTGAGCACTGGCATGACTGGCTCCTGTGGGGGGACTACCCCGACTATAGGACAAGCTCCGGTCCCGCGGCGCACCCATGCATGCCCGCAATCGCTGCATAACAATCCTATCCGGCCTGCATCAAAATCAGGCAGTTCGCCTTTTGGTGTATCCTATGCCCATCGTAACAACGGCTTCACGCCAACTATGCCCGAGTATCCCAGTGACGTCCGATCGGACGCCAAACCCCATCGGTCGCTGTTCGAACGGCTGACCGCACTCATCTCCCCCGAGCCAGAAAATCGCGCAGAACTGCTCGAAGTCCTGCACGAAGCCCACGAACGCAACCTGATCGACGCCGACGCGCTGTCCATGATCGAGGGCGTGTTCCAGGTCTCCGACCTGTCCGTGCGCGACATCATGGTGCCCCGTTCCCAGATGGACGTGATCGACATCACCAAGCCCATCGAGGAATGGCTGCCGACCGTGCTGGAAACCGCCCACTCGCGCTTCCCCGCCATCGAGGGCGAGCGCGACAAGGTGGTCGGCATCCTGCTGGCCAAGGACCTGCTGCGTTATTACGCTGAAGAATCATTCGACGTGCGCGACATGCTGCGCCCGGCCATCTTCATTCCGGAATCGAAGCGCCTGAACGTGCTGCTGCGCGACTTCCGCGCCAACCACAACCACATGGCCATCGTGGTCGACGAATACTCCGGCGTGGCCGGCCTGATCACCATCGAGGACGTGCTCGAGCAGATCGTCGGCGACATCGAGGACGAATACGACTTCGACGAGGAAGAAGACAACATCCTGTCGATCAAGGAGGGCCAGCTGGGCCCGCGCTGGCGCGTCAAGGCGCTGACCGAGATCGAGCAGTTCAACGAAGAGATCGGCGCCGACCTGCCCGAGGACGACGTCGACACCATCGGCGGCCTGGTCGCCAGCCACCTCGGGCGCATGCCCCACAAGGGCGAGGTATTCGACCTGGAGAACCTGCGTTTCGAGGTCCTGCGCGCCGACGCCCGCCAGATCCACGTGCTGCTGGTCGAGAAGCTTCCGCTCCCTGAAGACGACCACGACTGATGCTGCGCCGCCGTACCAAGCCCACGGTGGCGCCTGATCCAGCTTTACGCGGAGATCGTCCATCCCCACTCGCGCTGGCCTTCGCCACCCTCGCCGGCCTGAGCTCCCTGCTGTCCTTCCAGCCCTACGGCTGGTGGCCGGTGCAGTTCCTGGCCCTGGCCTGGCTGTTCTACCAGGTGGGCATGGGCAGCTCGACGCGCCGCGCCACCCTGCTCGGCTGGGCCTTCGGCTTCGGCTGGTCGGTGGCCGGCATGCACTGGCTGTACGTCTTCATGACGCGCTTCGCACACCTGCCGATCTTCCTGGCGACGATCGGCGTGATCCTGCTCGGACTCTACATGGGCCTGTACGGCGCCTTCGCCGCAGGCGCGGCCACCTGGCTGCGGCGGCGCTGGTCGCTGCCGGTCAGCGCCTTCCTGCTGCTGGTGCTGCCGGTGACCTGGGGCCTGTCCGAGTGGCTGCGCGGCTGGGTGTTCACGGGCTTCCCGTGGGCGGCGTCCGGCTACGCCCACGACACCGCGCCGCTGGCCGGCTATGCGCCGCTGGTCGGCGTCTACGGCATCGGCGTGCTGGTCGCGCTCTGCGCCGGCTGCATCGTGATGCTGACCCAGCGCGCACGCTGGCCGGCCATCGGGCTGCTGGCGGCCGTGCTGGCGGCGGGCGCGGGCCTGCGCACCGTCGCCTGGACAGAGGAAACCGGCCAGCCGATCACCGTGCGCCTGCTGCAGGGGAACATCCCGCAAGACCGCAAGTTCGACCTGGCTTTCCTGAACAGCATCCTCGACAAGTACCGCGGCATGATCACGCAGGCGCCGGCCGACCTGGTGGCCACGCCGGAGACCGCGATTCCCGTCTTCCCGCAACAGCTGCCCGACGGCTACCTGGAAGGCCTGCAGCAGTTCTCCACGGCGACGGGCAGCACGCTGGCGCTGGGCATGCCCCTGCTCGACGGCCCGCAGCAGTACGCCAACAGCGTGGTCGCCCTGTCGCCGCAACCGCAGCCCTACCGCTACGACAAGGCGCACCTGGTGCCCTTCGGCGAATTCATCCCGCCGGGCTTCCGCTGGTTCACCGACATGCTGAACCTGCCCCTGAACGACGCCACCCGCGGCAAGGCGCTGCAGGCGCCCTTCCCGGTGAAGGACCAGCTGGTGCTGCCCAACATCTGCTACGAGGACGTGTTCGGCGAGGAGATCGCCTACCAGCTGCGCAATGCGCCGCGCCCGGCGACCCTGCTGCTGAACGTGTCGAACCTGTCGTGGTACGGCCAGTCGGTGGCGATCCCGCAGCACCTGCAGATTTCGCGCATGCGCACCCTCGAAACCGGGCGGCCCATGCTGCGCTCGACCAACGATGGCGCGACGGCGATCATCGACGGACGCGGCACGATCACCCAGCTGCTGCCCTTCTACGAAGAAGGCATATTGACCGCCACCTTGCGCGGCACGGCGGGCTTCACGCCCTATGTCCGCTTCGGCAATGCCGCCTTCCTGCTGCTGGGCGCGCTGGCGCTCCTTGGCGCCTGGTTCGCCGGGCGCCGCTACCGCGGCAAGCAGGGCGCATAAATCCATCCTCCCAATTCGAACTGCCGAGTCAAATCACGCCGAGAGGCGGGAAAAAATTCAGTACAATTGGTCATTTGGCAAACTTACCCCGTTCGCGGCAAGATTCCCGCGTCGCCCATCCAAGATGCTCACATTCCAACAAATCATCCTGACCCTGCAGTCCTACTGGGACAAGCAGGGCTGCGCCCTGCTCCAGCCCTACGACATGGAAGTCGGCGCGGGCACCTTCCACACCGGCACCTTCCTGCGTGCGATCGGCCCGGAACCGTGGCGCGCAGCCTATGTGCAGCCCTCGCGCCGCCCGAAGGATGGCCGCTACGGCGAGAACCCGAACCGCCTGCAGCACTACTACCAGTACCAGGTGGTCCTCAAGCCCGCGCCTGAAAACATCCTGGACCTCTACCTCGGTTCGCTGGAAGCCCTGGGCCTGGACCTGAAGAAGAACGACGTGCGCTTCGTCGAGGACGACTGGGAAAGCCCGACCCTGGGCGCCTGGGGCCTGGGCTGGGAAGTCTGGCTGAACGGCATGGAAGTCACCCAGTTCACCTACTTCCAGCAAGTCGGCGGCCTGGACTGCAAGCCGGTGCTGGGCGAGATCACCTACGGCATCGAACGCCTGGCCATGTACCTGCAGGGCGTGGAAAACGTCTACGACCTGGTATGGACCGAGTGGGAAGAGCACGGCGTCAAGAAGACCCTGTCCTACGGCGACGTCTTCCACCAGAACGAAGTCGAGCAGTCGACCTACAACTTCGAGCACGCGAACACCGACCTGCTGTTCCAGGCCTTCGCCAACCACGAAGCCGAGGCCAAGCGCCTGGTCGAGCTGCAGCTGACCCTGCCGGCCTACGAGCAGATCATGAAGGCCTCGCACAGCTTCAACATGCTCGATGCCCGCGGCGCCATCTCGGTGACCGAGCGCGCCGCCTACATCGGCCGCGTGCGCACCCTGTCGCGCCTGGTGGCCCAGGCCTACTACGACTCGCGCGAGAAGCTCGGCTTCCCGATGCTCCCAAGCGCTGCCAAAGCCGCTGCCTGAAACAGACCAGAACAGACCATGAATCAGACTCTCCTCGTCGAAATCCAGACCGAAGAACTGCCGCCGAAGGCGCTCGTCAAGCTGGGCGCGGCCTTTGCCGCCGGCATCGCCAACGGCCTGAAGGCGCGCGACTTCCTGGAAGCCGACAGCGTCGCCACCACCCACGCCACCCCGCGCCGCCTGGCGGTCACGATCACCAATGTGCGCGGCACCTCGCCGGACAAGCAGATCCGCGAAAAAGTCCTGCCGGTGTCCGTCGCCCTGGACAAGGACGGCAATCCGAGCGCGCCCCTCGGCAAGAAGCTGGCCGCGCTGGGTTTCCCCGACCTGAAAGTGTCGGATCTCGAGCGCGCCCAGGACGGCAAGGCCGAATCCTTCTTCTACACCTACACCGCCGCGGGCAGCGCCCTCGCGGGCGCCCTCCAGGATGTGCTGGCCGACACCGTCGCCAAGCTGCCGATCCCGAAGCTCATGAGCTACCAGCGCCCGGATGGCGCCACCGTGCAATTCGTGCGCCCGGTGCACCTGCTGCTCGCCCTGCACGGCGAACAGGTGCTGCCGTTGTCGCTGCTCGGCCTCGAAGCCGGCCGCCACACCATGGGCCACCGCTTCCTGTCGCACGGCGGCCAGATCGCCATCCCGCACGCCGACCACTACGCGGGCGTGCTGGAAAGCGAAGGCAAGGTGCTGTCCTCTGCGTCCGCGCGCAAGGAAAGCATCCGCCGCCAGCTGCTGGACAAGGCGGGCGCCGACCAGGTCCTGATGCCGGAATCGCTGCTGGATGAAGTGGCCGCGCTGGTCGAATGGCCGGTCGTGTACGAGTGCCGCTTCGAGGAGGAATTCCTGGCCGTGCCGCAGGAATGCCTGATCCTGACCATGCAGACCAACCAGAAATACTTCGCGCTGACCGATGCCAGCGGCAAGCTGCGCTCGCGCTTCCTGATCGTGTCGAACCTGCAGACCGACGATCCGTCGGCCATCGTGGGCGGCAACGAGCGCGTGGTGCGCCCGCGCCTGTCGGACGCCAAGTTCTTCTTCGAGCAGGACAAGAAAAAGACCCTCGAGTCGCGCCTGCCCCTGCTGGCGAGCGTGGTTTACCACAACAAGCTGGGCACCCAGGCCGAGCGTACGGAACGCGTCACCATCCTGGCGAGCAGCATCGCGCGCCGCCTGGGCTACGACGTGCCGCTGGCGGAACGCGGCGCACGCCTGGCCAAGGCCGACCTGCTGACCGACATGGTGGGCGAGTTCCCCGAGCTGCAAGGCATCATGGGCACCTACTACGCGCGCCACGACGGCGAGCACGAGGAAGTGGCCCTGGCCGCCTCCGAGCACTACCAGCCGCGCTTCGCCGGCGACGCCCTGCCCTCGACCAACACCGGCCTCACCGCCGCGCTGGCCGACAAGCTGGAAACCCTGGTCGGCATCTGGGCCATCGGCCTGCAGCCGACCGGCGAGAAGGACCCGTTCGCGCTGCGCCGCCACGCCCTTGGCGTGATGCGCATGCTGGTCGAGAAGCGCCTGCCGCTGGCTATCTCGGACCTGCTGGCCGACGCCGCCGCTGTCTTCGAAGGCCAGGCTGCGTTCAAGGACCCGCGCGCCGAAGTCACCGTGTTCATGCTGGACCGCCTGCGCGGCATGCTGCGCGAGCGCGGCTTCTCGCCGAACGAAGT
>CAMPHU010000191.1 GCA_946886065.1 uncultured Massilia sp.
ATTCGCTGGCGCGCCAGGGTCTGGCGCCGTCCATCGAAAGCGGTGCGGCGCGCAGCTACTACCTGCTGCTGGACGGAGAAGCGAAAGGCGACAGCCTGCGCGCCGTCTGCCTGCTGCCGCGCGGAGCACCGGCCGCCATCGAGGTGCCGCTGGCGGGCCGCAGCTTCGGCCTGCGCGTCGGACGCCCGGTGCGCTTCCACCTCGTCTCCACGGTGGCCGACGCCGTCCCGCCGCAGGCCGGCGACCTGGTCGACCTCGACCCGGCCGACGTGGTGCGCCTGCCCGCCATCTCCACCGTGCTGCGCGCCGCGCCGGGATCGGCCGCGCGCGCCGAGATCCCGGTGCAGCTGGTGACCGCCCTGAGCGAAGTCGGTTCGCTCGACGTGCACTGCGTCGCCGAGGACGGCAGCGGCCAGCGCTGGCAGCTGGCCTTCCAGCTGCGCGGCGGCGAGGGAGAGGAAGACGCGGCGGCATCGGAAACCCTGCCCGCGCAGCTCGATGCCGCCATCGAGAAGATCGAGCGCGTGTTCGGCGCCCGTTCCAAGCAGGTCGACGCGAAGGAAACGCGCCAGCTGCGCGCCAGCCTCGAATACCTGCTGGGCGCGCGCGAACGCTGGGACACGCCGCTGCTGCGCCGCCTGTTCGACGCCCTGGTGGCGCGCGCCAAGGGCCGGCGCCGCTCCGCCGAGCACGAACGCGCCTGGCTGAACCTGGCCGGCTACTGCCTGCGTCCCGGCTTCGGCCACCCGCTCGACGAGTGGCGCATGGAGCAGCTGTGGGCCATGTTCGAGAACGGCGTGCAGTACCACAAGGACAGCCAGGTACGCGCCGAATGGTGGACCCTGTGGCGCCGCGTGGCCGGCGGCCTGGATACCGAAGCCCAGCTGCGCCTGCTCGACGATTTCGCCTTCAACCTGCAGGCCGACGAATCCGAACGCGGCCGCCGCCCCGTCACGCTGGTGGACGGCAGCGAGGACGACATGCTGCGCATGGGCGCCTCGCTGGAACGCATCCCCTCCAGCTACAAGGCCGAGATCGGCGAATGGCTGCTGGAGCAGATCATGGCGATTCCCGCGGCCGCCAGGCTGGACGCCAAGACCGGCGCGCGTTACGCCCGCTACCTGTGGGCGCTGGGCCGCGTGGGCGCGCGCCAGTCCTTCCAGTCCAGCGCCCACGAAGTGGCGCCGCTGGACGTGGCCGAGCAATGGCTGGGCAAGCTGATGCAGCTCGACTGGCGCAAGGTGGAACCGGCCGGCTTCGCGGCGGCCCACATCGCGCGCATGACGGGCGACCGCTCGCGCGACATTGGGGAGCCGGTGCGCGCAGAAGTGCTGCGCCGGCTGGCGGCCAGCGGCGCGCCCGCGTCCTGGTCGGCCATGGTGCGCGAGGTGGTGGAGCTGGACCAGGCGGTCGAATCGCGCATGCTGGGCGATGCACTGCCGCCGGGATTGAAGCTGCTGCGCTGAAGCCTCAGCCGGCTTCCGGAATCCGCTGCGCCAGCAGCTCCGCCACCGCCCGCACCGAAGGAAGCTGGCCGCGCCGGTGCGGCATCAGGAGCGTCGTCGTGACGCTTCCGGCGGTCCATTGCGGCAGCACCCGGACCAGGGTCCCGGCCTTCAGGGCGGCGCCGCACAACTTGCGCGGCAGGCACGCGATGCCCAGGCCCGCCGCAGCCGCTGCGAGCAGCACGCTCGATTCATTGGCCGAGAACTTCGCCTGCGGCCGCCCCTCCGCCGCCTTGCCCGCATCGTCCTGCAAGTGCCAGCTGCCCGCCTGGGGGTTGGTCAGCAAGCCCTGATGCCCGGTAAGCTCCTCCGGCCGCGCCGGTTCCCCATGCGCGGCCAGGTAATCCGGCGAAGCGACCAGGCACACCGGATCGCTGCACACAGGGCGCTGGATCAGCCCTGAATCGGGCAGCGGTGCAAAGTGGTCGCGCACCGCGATGTCGAACCCTTCCTGCACGATATCGACGAAACGGTCGGCGGCCGCCACCACGACGTGCAGCCGTGGATACTTCTGCGCGAGTTCGACCAAGGGCCGGGCCAGCGCCAGTTGCACCGTCGGGAGCGAAGCCGTGACCCGGACCATGCCGCTCGGTTCGGCCAGGCGCCCTTTCACCAGGTTCTCCGCGCTCTCCGCCTCGATCAGCATGGCCACGGCGTGGCGGTGGAACTCCTGTCCCAGGTCGGTCACGGAAAAGCGGCGCGAGGAGCGCTGGATCAGGCGCACGCCGAGATGCGCCTCCAGTGCGGCGACGCGCTTGGCCAGGGTGGATTTGGGCGTCCCGGTCGCGCGCGCTGCCGGCGAGAACCCGCCCCGGTCGACGACCTGCACAAAGAGGGCAACGTCATTCAGGTTCAGCATCTTTATCGTCCACAAATATGGACGCTGATTCTACACCGGCCAGTCTATGCGCCCATCGTCCACGAAGCTATAGTTATCCCACGCATCCGGACGCGTCTCATTACGAACACTTCAAAGGAAAGAAACCATGGAACCAGTCCTGTTTTACGGCGTACCCGGCGGATGCTCGCTTGCCTCCATCATTGCACTCGAGTGGCTTGGGCAGCCTTACAAGCTGTGCCGCATCGAGATGCTGGAGCAGCCCTGGCCGGCCGCCTTCGTCCGCTTCAATCCGCGCATGAAGACGCCAGCCCTGCGGCTCGGCGGCGGCGGCGGCGGGGCCAGCCTGACCGAAAGCGCGGCGATTCTCCAGCACATCGGCGCGCGCGGCGTCAAGCAGGGCCTCGGCTTCCGCCAGGGCACGCTGGAGTCCGACCGGCTGACCGAGATGCTGTCCTACCTGACCACCGATTTCTTCGCCGCCTTCGCTCCGCTGTGGAAATCGTATGAAGGACAAGGCTTGGGCGAGGAGCGCAAGCAGCAGATGCGCGCAGAGGGCCTGGCGTTGGTCAGGCACGAATTCGGCCATGTCGAACGCATGCTCGGCGAGCGCACCTGGCTCCTGGGCGGCGAAGCGCCGACCGTCGCCGACGCCTACCTGTTCGCCGTCAGCCGCTGGGCCGACTACCACCGGCTGTTCGATACGCAGGCGCTCTTCCCTGCCATCCACCGCCATGCGGACCGCATCAGGAACTCCGCGGCGGGACGCTTCGCGCTCGGGATCGAAGAAGGCAAGAACGTCCGCGGCGGCGGAGCATTCCGGGGACACGTGACCCTGGACGAACTGGCAGGCGCGCTGGTGGCCTGATACCAGCTTGCAGCGGGTATCGCCGTGATGCGGCAAGGCCTGATGTCCCACGATTATGCGTGACATCCCGCATGCACATGCCCTAAGCTCTGCACTTCCATTCAACGGGGGATACGGGATGTACACGCTGCACTACTCACCGGGCACCGCCAGCATGGTGGTCCATGCGATGCTGCTGGAAACCGGCGCGCCGCACCAGCTCCAGCTGGTGGACTTCGACAAGGACCAGCAGCACGGCAGCGCCTACCTGGAACTCAATCCGGACGGCGTGGTGCCGACCCTGATCGTGGACGGCGTCGCGATGCAGGAATCGGCGGCGCAGGTCATGCTGCTGGCCGAGCGCCATCCCGAGGCGGGCCTGGCGCCGGCGCCGGGCACGCCCGGCCGCGTGGACTGGCTGAAGTGGAGCGTGCACCTGTCCTGCCACCTGGGCGCCTTGTACCGCACCTGGTTCTATTCGGGGGACATCGGCCTCGACGAGCACCCGGCCGCCGTGCGCGAGGCCCTGCGCGTGAAGATCGAGTCCACGCTCGACCGCATCGACCGCCATCTCGCCAGCAACGGCCCCTACCTGCTGGGCGAGACTTTCTCCAGCGCCGACCTCCAGCTGACCATGTACATCCGCTGGGCGCGCAACATGCCGCGTCCGGGCACCACCTGGACGCACCTGAACGAACTCGCGCTGCGCGTCTTCCAGCGCCAGAGCTGGAAGACCATGTGCGAGATCGAAGGGCTCAACGACTGGCGTCCCGCGGGCGCCTGACGGGGACGGCATGGACCACGAGACCATCCGGGCGAGACTGGCCTTCCTGCGCGCGGCCGAATCGCTCAAAAGCGTCCTGCGCAGCGGCCATACCTCGTCCGGGCGTCCGGAGAGCACGGCCGAACACACCTGGCGCCTGTGCCTGATGGCCCTGGCCTTCGAAGACGGCCTGGCCGGCCTGGACATGCTGAAGGTGCTGAAGCTGTGCGTGGTCCACGACCTGGGCGAAGCCATCCACGGCGACATCCCCGCCATCGTCCAGGCCGATCCCGCCGCCAAGAGCGAGCAGGAGCGGCGCGACATGCTGCAGCTCACCAGCCCGCTCGACCCCGTGCTGCGCCAGGAAATCCTGGCGCTGTGGGAGGAGTACGAGGCGGCGGCGACGCCGGAAGCCCAGGCGGTCAAGGCCATGGACAAGCTGGAGACCATCCTGCAGCACAACCAGGGCGACAATCCGGCGGACTTCGACTATGCGTTCAACCTGGGTTATGGGCAGCGCTACACCCAGGCGCATCCCCTGTTCGCCGCGGTCCGGCAAATGCTCGACGAGGATACCCGCGCGCGGATCAAGGCCGATACCTGAGCCTGAACATGGACCTTTAGGAGCAGTTATGTCATCTCCCGTATGGACTTCGCGGGGAAAAACAATAGCGCAACTCATCAAAGAACTTCAAACCTTTGACAACCAGGAGATGGAAGTACGCATCTCCATGGACGGCGGAGCTACCTCGCTACCGATTTCCCTGGTTGGAAAGAGCGAAGGCAAGTACGCGTTACTGCTGAACTGCGAAGAGGCGCCGGATGCGCTTCGACACCGTTGATGCCGTCGCGCTGTCTGATAAGTGGCACATGCCGGACATCTCCATGATGCGCCGTACTTTTCTATCCCAGGCGCTGGCTGCCGCGGGCTTGCTGGCGCTGCGCCCGGCAGTGGCGATGTCGGCGCAGGGAATCCTGGTCCCGAACATCACCGGACTGTACCCGGTCGAGGTGGCGCGCGTCGCCACGCCTGCCTCGACGGAGGAAGTGGCGCGCGAGGTCTTGCAGTGGCCCGGCAAGATTGCCGTCGGCGGCGGGCGCTACAGCATGGGCGGCCAGACTGCCGTGGTCATGGGACTGCACCTGGACATGCGCCGGATGAACAAGCTGGTCAAGCTCGACCGCACGCACCGGGTGGCGAGGGTACAGGCCGGCATGGCCTGGCGCGACCTGCAGGAGTTTCTCGATCCGCTCGGCCTGGCGGTCCAGACGATGCAGAGCTACGCCAACTTTACCGTCGGCGGCACGGTGTCCGTCAACGGCCACGGGCGCTATGTCGGCAACGGCCCGGTGGGCAACTCGGTGCGTGCGCTGCAGCTCGTCCTCGCGGACGGCTCCATCACGGAGGTGAGCCGCAGCGCGCATCCCGCGCTGTTCCGCGCCGCGATCGGCGGATACGGCGCCATCGGCGTGATGACGGAAGTCGAGCTCGATCTCACCGTCAACTGCCGTATCGAGCGCGTCGCCACGCCGGTCGCGCTCGAGGCCTATCCGGGCTACTTCGCCCGGTCGGTGCTGGGCAGGAAGGACTGTGTCCTTCACAACGCCGACCTGCTGCCGCCACGCTTCGATGCGCCGGTGGCGGTATCCTGGAACCAGACCGGCAAGCCGCTCACGGAACAGGCCCGCCTCTCCCCGCGTGGCCAGGTCTCCGGAACCAATCAGAACATGATCTTTGCGATGACGGAGCTGCCAGGCGGCGCGCTGCTCTACCGCGAGATCGTGCATCCGCTCTTGCGTGCGCAACCCGCTGTGAAATGGCGCAATCACGAGGCCAGCCTGGACGTGGCCGAGCTGGAGCCCCGCACCCGCGCGATCTCGACGTACGTATTGCAGGAATACTTTATCCCGATGCGGCACTTCGCCCGCTACGCGCGGCAGATGGCCGAAGTGATTCGCAAGCACGGCGTGGAAGTCCTGAACGTGTCCGTCCGCCATTCTCCTGCGGATCCGGTCGCCTTGCTGCCCTGGGCGAAGGAGGAGGTATTCTCCTTCGTGGTGTATTACAAGCAGCGCACCAACGCCGGCGCCCGGCAGCGGATCGGCGACTGGACGCGCGAAATGATCGACACGGCGCTCAGGTTCGAAGGGCGCTACTACCTCCCCTACCAGCTGCACGCCACCCAGGCGCAATTCGACAAAGCCTATCCGGAGGCAGCGCAGCTGCGCGTGCTCAAGCGCGCCGTCGACCCCGCGGGAAAATTTTCCAACGAGCTGTGGCGCAAATATCTCTGAGCGCTTCCGGACAGCTGTACGGCGAACCGTAGAACGCGTCTTCGCCCACCGAGAACCGCGCAGGCAGTTCAGGCGCCAGGGGTGTCCTTCAGGATCGCACGGAAGGTCACCTCGATGAGCTGGGGCGGCAAAGCGAGCCGGGTAACCCCGATCAGGTTACTGGCGACGAGCGGACGCTCGGCGCCGTACATTTCCTTCCTGACCTTCCCCGCCACCGCGAACGCCGCATCGACGTCGAGCACATACAGGGTCTCTTCGACGACGTCATCGAGGGTCGCGCCGAACTCGGCCAGAAGCGCGATGGCGTTCAGGTAGGTCTGGCGCATTTGTTGTTCCATGCCCGAGAAGTCGGTCGGCTTGCCGTGGGCGTCGAGCGGCGCCGGCGCGACCAGATTGCCCTCCTTGTCGTGGCCAAGCTGACCCGAGAGGTAGACGACGTCCTTGACCTGGACTGCCTGGCAATAACCGTAGATGTCTTCCCACGCGACGCCATGGTTGGCGACTTTTCGTACGAGCGCTGCGGTGTGGTTCATGATGCCCCCTGGCTTGGATGAGAGACTCCGATTGTGCGCCCTTTCCGTCCGGCGGTCTTGTACGTTCATGCTGTTTTTCCGGGCCGGCGATGCGAGCCCCGCCTGTCCGGTCCGCCCGCCGGCGAGCGGACCGGACAGGCCGGATTCAAGGACTCGGGACGACCCTCCACACCGTGTTGGCCAGGTCATCCGCCACGATCAGCGCCCCGCGCGGATCGACCGTCACGCCGACCGGCCGCCCGCGCGTCTTTCCATCCGCATCGCGGAAGCCGGTCACGAAGTCGACCGGGTCACCCGCAGGACGCCCGTTGCTGAAGGGTACGAAGATCACCTTGTAGCCCACAGGCGGATTGCGGTTCCAGCTGCCGTGCTCCCCGACGAAGGCCCCGCTGGCGTAGTTTTGCCCCATTGCCGGCACGGAAAAGCTCAGGCCAAGCGCGGCGACATGCGAGCCCAGGCTGTAATCCGGCTTGACGGCGGAAGCGACCTTGTCCTTGTCCTGCGGCTTGACACGGGTGTCGACATGCTGGCCCCAGTAGCTGTACGGCCAGCCATAGAACGCGCCCTCGCGCACCGAGGTCAGGTAGTCCGGCACCAGGTCCGGCCCCAGTTCGTCGCGCTCGTTGACCACCGCCCACAACTGCCCGGTTTGCGGGTGCATCGCCAGCGCGGTCGGATTGCGCAGGCCGGTCGCATACGGCTTGTGGGCGCCCGTGGCGGCGTCGACCTGCCACACCATGGCCCGGTCGACCTCGGCCTCCATCCCGCGCTCGGTGATATTGCTGTTGGAGCCGATGCCGACATACAGGAAGCGCCCGTCGGGACTGACGGTCAGCGCCTTGGTCCAGTGGTGATTGATCTCGGAGGGGAGCTTGGTGACGCTGACCGGCGGCCCGCTGGCCTTGGTCTGGCCTTCCTTGTAGTCGAAGCTGACCAGCTCGTCCTGGTTGGCCACAAAGAGCTTGTTGCCGGCCAGGGCCAGGCCGTAAGGGGCATCGAGGTTTTCCGCGAACACGGTTTTCAGCTCGTACTGGCCGTCGCCATCCGCGTCGCGCAGCAAAGTCAGGCGATTCCCGCCCTTGACCTTGGTATTCCCCTTGGCCTTGATATAACCGGCGATCACATCCTTGGGTTTGAGCTTGGCGGCCTTGCCTCCGCGCCCTTCCGCCACCAGGATGTCGCCGTTGGGAAGGACCAGGGTCTGCCTCGGAATCTTGAGGTCGGTCGCGATCGCCGTGATCGTGAATCCCTTGGGCACGCTCGGCTTCTGCTTGCCCCAGGCCTCAGGCTCGGCGATCTTCATGCTGGGCAGCAAGCCGCGTTGCGGCTCCGGCATCGTCGGGTCCGGCCCGCGCGCCTGGGTGCTCGCTCCTTCTTCACCGCATGCGCTCAACAGCAGCGCCGCACCCAATACCGTCAATGGCCTCCATGGCTTCATTTCGCACCTCCCCGGCGTGTTTCCAGTCCCACCCAGGTCGCGATGCAGGCCAGAACGGTCACGATGATCGACAAGACCAGGCCGGACGGCATCACGGCCCAGGCGTCCTTGGCGTGCACGAAGGCGTTGATCAGCCCAAGCACCCAGCTTGCCAGCAGCAACAAGAAATACAGCACGGGATGCCCTGCCTTCCGCTCCGCCCGGATGAGCTTGACCAGGGCAAACAACAGCGCCAGGCCGCAGAACAGCAAGCCGCCCGCGATCAGCCAGGATGCGAAGTTACTCCACTGAATCTGGTAGGTCTGGTAGTAGGCGACATCGCTCAGCAATGCACCCAGGAAAAGAGGAACACTTCCGGCAAGCAAAGTGGCATGCAGCGGCCCTGGCGGGTGGCGATCGTGCACGCCGGCTGCGGTTGGAGAAGACATGGCATCGTCCTTGTTGTTGTTCGCTTGACCAGATCGTAGCGACAAGTCGAAGTGCATGTCGCATAGCTGGTCCGGGGCGAACTTTCTCCACCTGCGTCACCAATCACATCGGCATTCCCCCGCCGGCCGTTGACGGCGCCGGCCGCTTCAGAAAAAGGTGAAATCCTCGTTCGATTTCGGAACGATGCGCATCACGCAGCCCAGCACATACCAGACATAGCCGCCGAAAGGCAGGGCCAGCAACCATAGATTAGACATGACGATCTCCTTGCTTGCGCTTCATTTCGCACATATGTGCGAAAT
>CAMPHU010000192.1 GCA_946886065.1 uncultured Massilia sp.
AGCCAAGTACTCTATCCAGCTGAGCTACAGCCGCCCGAGGCACGCATTATAGCAGCGACGGTTTATTTCCGGAAGTCTCATTTTCTTTCTCGGTTTTCATGTCCTCTGGTAGATTAGGCGGATGGGTTTCTAGAACGGAATAATATGTCGGGTTTCACCGGGGCCGCGCGCGGCGGTCCGCTTCGCCTCCTTCGCCTGCTGTCGGCTTTGGCGCTGTGCGCGCTGCTGGCGCAGCAGGCCGGCGCCGCCCAGCGCAGCCTGCGCTTCGAGCATCTGTCGATCGAAGAAGGCCTGTCGCAGCAATCCACCCTGAGCATCCTGCAGGACCGCCAGGGCTTCATGTGGTTCGGCACCCAGGCCGGCCTGAACCGCTTCGACGGCTACCGCATGACGGTCTACCGCAACGATCCCAACGATCCGGCCAGCCTGCCGGACAACTTCGTGTCCGCATCCCATGAAGACGCCGAGGGCCGTCTGTGGTTCGGCACCAAGGGCGGTCTGGCGCGCTTCGACCCGCTCAGCGCCCGCTTCGAACGCTTCGCGCCGGCCGACGGCCACGCGCGCCGCGGCAACCGCGCGGTGAGCGCCATCGCCGCCGCGCCCAAGGGCGCCTTGTGGGTGGCGACCAGCGACGGGCTGCTGCACTTCGATCCCGCCGGCAAGCGCTTCCGGGCCTACCGCAACGATCCCGACGACCCGTCCAGCCTGCGCGACAACCGCGTGACCTCGCTCGCCACCGACGGCCGCGGGCAGCTGTGGGTCGGCACGGAGGGCGGCCTGGACCGGCTCGACCCGGCCAGCGGGCGCTTCAGCCACTTTTCGGTGGAACCGGCGCGCGACGCCCAGCGCAACACGGTGCTCTCGCTGTCGATGGGCCCGCGCGACACGCTCTGGATCGGCACCGCCGCCGGGCTCGAAGCCTGGCGCCTGGGCGAGGACGGCCCGCAGCGCCGTCATCTGGGCCCGGCCGACGGCATGCAGGATGTGCGCATCCTGACCCTGTACCACGACAGCGGCGCCCAGCTATGGGTCGGCACCGACAGCGAAGGCATCAAGTGGCGCGACCCGGCCACCGGCCGCTTCGATTCCTGGATCCATGCCGAGAACGACCAGCACAGCCTGTCCGACAACCAGGTCCAGGCGGTGCTGGTGGACCGCACCGGCACGCTCTGGGCCGGCACCTATTACGGCGGCGTGAACCGCACCGATCTCGCCAGCGGCGGCTTCATGCGCTATGCGGAGAGCGAGGGACTGGGCCACAGCAGGGTGCGCGCGATCGTCGACGACGGTGGAGACAGCCTGTGGCTGGGAACCACGGGCTCCGGGCTGCTGCGGCTGGACCGCGGCACGGGCCGGGTACGGCCGCTGCGCGACAAGCGCCTGCCCAGCGATGTCGTCACCTCGCTTGCGCGCGCGCGCGGCCGCCTGTGGATCGGCACCCCGCTGGGACTGGCCTGGCGCGATGCACAGGGGCGCATCGGCCACGTGGAGCTCGGCCCGGGGCCGGCGGCCAATTTCGTGCAGGCGATCCGCGAAGGACGTGACGGCACCCTGTGGGTGGCCACGCGCGGCGGCCTGTCCGCATTGCCGTCCGGTTCGGAGCACGCCCATGGCTGGCGTCACGACCCCGACGACCAGGCCAGCCTGGGCGACAACTACGGCTTCGCGGTGCTGGAAGACCGCCAGGGCATCATCTGGATCGGCACCGAGACGGGCCTGGAGCGCTTCGACCGCCGCAGCGGCGTCTTCACGCGCTTCCGCCACGATCCCCGGGACCCCGGCAGCCTGCGCCACAGCCGCGTGTACTATCTAAAGGAATCGTCGCGTGGCGAGCTGTGGATCGGCACCGCCGGCGGCCTGCACAAGATGGAAACCGCCGGCGGGCGGACGCGCTTCCGCTTCTACCCCTTTGCCAAGGGCCAGGAAGCGCTGCCCATCGGGGCCGTGCTGGAAGACGCGACCGGCATCCTGTGGGTCAGCACCACGGCAGGCATCACCCGGCTCGACCCGGTCAGCGGCCAGATCAAGAACTACACGTCCAAGGACGGCCTGATCGACGGCTCCTACTTCGTCGGCTCCGGCTGGCGCAGCCCGGACGGCCATCTGCACTTCGGCGGCATCAACGGCATGACCTCGTTCCGCCCCGAGTCGGTGCGCGACAACCCATTCCCGCCGGTGCCCGTGATCACCGACCTGCTGGTCCTGAACCGCTCGCGCGCGGACAAGCTTGGCGGCAACAAGGAGATCACGCTGTCCCACCGCGATGCGGTGTTCGCGCTCGAATTCGCGGCGCTGCACTTCGCCGATCCGCAGGGCAACCGCTACGCCTACCAGCTGGAAGGCTTCGACCAGGGCTGGGTCGACACCGACGCGCGGCGCCGCTTCGCCACCTATACCAACCTCGATCCGGGGCCCTACGTGTTCCGGGTGCGGGCCAGCAACAAGGACGGCCTGTGGAGCCAGGAAGCCGCCACGCTCGCCATCACCATCACGCCGCCGTTCTGGAAGACATGGTGGTTCCGCACGCTGGCCGTGATCGCGGTGCTGGCGCTGTCCTCCCTGGTCTACCGCCTGCGCGTGCGCGTGCTGGTCCAGCAAAAAGGACTGCTCGAACACGAGGTCGGCGCGCGCACCGCGGAGCTGCTGCTGCAGAAGGAGGCGGCCGAACGCGGCAAGCGCGAAGTCGAGCGCCAGAAGGAGGTGGTGGAGCGCGCCCACCGCGACATCGCGTTGCTGTCGGACATCGGCCGGATGCTGACGGCAAACCTCGACAGCGAGGCGATCATGCGCACCCTGTACGAGCACGTGCAGGCCCTGATGGACGCGCGCAGCTTCGCGGTGGCGCTGCGCCAATCCCACCGCGCCATGATCGGCTTCCCCTTCGTCGTGGCCGGCGGGCAGCGCGTGCCCGCCTACGAGCTTCCCGACGATCCCCGGCGCCACCTGGTGGCCTGGTGCATGGCGGGCGGGCGCGAAATCCTGGCCGGCGACCTGGCCGCCGAGCTGCCCACCATCCTGGGGCCGGGCGCCGCGGCCGCGCAGGCGGATGCGCAGACGCCGGGCTCGCTGCTGTGCGTGCCGGTAACGGTCGGCGAGCAGGTGATTGGCGCGGTGACGGTGCAAAGCCCGGCGCTGCACGCCTACGGCCAGGTGCACCTGGACATGCTCGAGACCCTGGCCGCCTATGTGGGCGTGGCGATCGACAATGCGCGCGCCTACCAGCAGCTCAAGGAGACCCAGGCCCAGCTGGCGTCGCACGAAAAGCTGGCCTCGCTCGGCTCCCTGGTGGCCGGCGTGGCGCACGAGCTGAACACCCCGATCGGCAACAGCCTGCTGATGGCCAGCACGCTGCAGGAAAAAACCCATGCGGTGGCGGCGCGCTTCGAGCAGGCCCAGCTCAAGCGTTCGGACCTGGCCGACTACATGGCCGCATCCACCGAGGCGTCCGACCTGATCGTGCGCAGCCTGCACAACGCGGCGGAGCTGGTGAGCAGCTTCCGCCAGGTCTCGGTCGACCAGGCCAGCGCCCAGCGGCGCCGCTTCGACCTGGCCCAGGCCTGCCAGGAAATCGCGGCCACCATGATGAACACGGTACGCCTGGCCGGCCACAGCCTGGTGGTCGATGTGCCGCCAGGCATCGTCCTGAATGGTTTCCCAGGGGCGCTGGGGCAGGTGATCATCAACTTCGTCAACAATGCGATGCTGCACGCCTTCGAGCAGGCGGGCGGCACGATGAGGCTGTCGGCGGTGCAGGTGGAGACGATGGTGCGGATCGCATTCCGCGACGACGGGCGGGGCATTGCCCCGGAACACCTGGCGCGCATTTTCGACCCCTTCTTTACCACGCGCATGGGGCAGGGCGGGACGGGTCTGGGCTTGAACATCGTCTACAACATCGTGACTTCGCTGCTGGGCGGCAGCATCCGTGTGGAGAGCGAGGCTGGCCAAGGCACGTGCTTCGTCATCGAGCTGCCGCTGCGCGCGCCGGACGCCCGCAGCACGGAAGAAGCGGTCCAGGCCTGAGGCGGGATCCCGCCGTTCATCCCCTGCATCGCGCAGTCTGTCGGAAGCCGCAGCGGGCCGGACCCCCGCCCGGCTACACTGCCCGGCATCATCCAAGAAAGGGAGTCACGTGAACACCATCCTGTCCGCCACGCTCGCCGTGTCGCTGCTGTGCTGCTCCGCCGCCATGGCGCAAGAAACCAGGGAAACGGCGCCGGCCCGCGCCGCCGCCGAGAAATGGCTGGCACTGGTCGACGCCGGCGATTACACCGGCGCCTGGAACAGCAGTTCCGCCGACGTGCGCGCCAATACCTCGAAGTTCTTCTGGACCACGCTGATCGGGGGCGTCCGCATGCCCCTCGGCGACGCGCAGTCCCGCACGCTGAAGCGTACCCAGGCCCAGGCCGAGGGCGGCAAGGTGACGCTCGAGTATGCCTCCCAGTTCGAGAAGGACAAGAAGGCCAGCGAAACGATCACCACCCAGCGCGACAAGGACGGCAGCTGGAGGGTGTCGGGCTACAGCGTGGAAGCGCTGACCGGACGATAGCCGCCGGCCGCGGCGGCCTCTTACAGGGTGTTCAGGGGGCGCCCCGACTCCCAGGCTTCAATATTGTCGACCAGCATGTCGGCCAGCCGCTGCATCGCGCCGCCGCTGGCCCAGGCCACGTGCGGCGTCAGGATGAAGTTCGGCAGGCGCAGGCGCAGCAGCGGGTTGTCGGGCAGGGGCGGCTCCTTGCTCAGGACATCGAAGCCGGCGCCGGCGATCTGGCCCGCCTGCAATGCCTCGGCCAGCGCGGCCTCGTCGACCAGGCCGCCGCGCGCGGTGTTGATCAGGAGGGCGTCGCGCCGCATCAGCCCCAGTTCGCGCGCCCCGATCAGGTGGCGGGTCTGTTCCGTCAGCGGCAGGTGCAGGCTGACCACGCTGGAGGTGCGCAGCAGTTCGTCGAGTTCCAGCTGGATCACGCCGCTGTCGCCGATCGGCGAGCGCGAGGTCGCGCACACTTCCATGCCGAAGGCGCGCGCCAGGTGGGCCACTTGCTTGCCGAGGGCGCCGTAGCCGACGATGCCGAGCCGGCTGCCGGCCAGGTCGCCGATCGGATGGTCGAGCAGGCAGAAGCGCGTCGAGCGTTCCCATTGCCCGGCCTCGACGTCGGCGATATAGGCGCGCAGGTTGCGGCGCAGCGCCAGCAGCAGCGCAAAGCAGTGTTCGGGCACGGACACGGTGGAGTAATTGCGGATGTTGGAGACCACGATGCCGCGCTCGCGGCAGGCGGCGAGGTCGACGTTGTCCGAGCCGGTGGCGGCGATGGCGACCATCTTCAGGTCCGGCAGCTGGGCGATCGCGGCGGCGCGCAAGGGCACCTTGTTGGTGATGGCGACCGTGGCTCCCTGCAGGCGCCCGACCACTTCCTGCTCGGCGGTGGCGGCATGGTCCTGCCACGCATGCGCGAAGGCGGGCGGGCGTACGTTCGCGATCAGGCTGTCGCGGTCGAGGAAGACGATACGGTGCATGGTGTCCTTTCGCAGCGGGCAAAACCGCATTGTAGAACACAGGCGCGCGGGGGAACCATCGGGAAAAAGAGGGGCGAAGGCAGGGCGGACCCTGTCTTCGCCAAATATGGCGGGGCTCGAGCGAGGGGGGCTTGAGCTCTCGGGGATTGTTATTTGTGTTGTGCTTCGGTCTTGGCAGCGACCTTGTCGGCCTTCGCTTCAGCCTTCTGGGTGGTCTTCTCGATCTTGGCGTCGGCTTTCTCGGCGGTCTTCTCGACCTTTGCATCCGCCTTGTCGGCAGTCTTCTCTACCTTTGCATCCGCCTTGGCCTTCGCAGCCTTGGCGTCGGCCGCGGCCACTTTCTTGTCGTGCTTGGCTTCAGCTTTCGCTTCCTTCTTCTCGGCCTTGGCTTCCGCCTTGGCTTCCGGCGTGGTGGCGGCGGTGCTGGTGGCGGCGGGAGTCTGGGCGAACACGGAAGTAGCGAACAGGCCGGCAAACAGGGTAGCGACGATTTTGCTCATAGTGTCTTTCCTTCGTTTTGGTGGATGACAAGCTGGGAAGTGTTTCCCGTGTTACTGAGCTATCAACGTGGAGGTTTCGCGCACGGTTGACGCGCATTCCGGGTATTTACATCCGCTTACAAATGCGCCTGCGGCCTGTTACGGCGGGCTAGGTTCGCTGCCGAACAGTCGGGCCGGGCTGGCGGACCTAGACTCGGGGCATCGGATTGCCGGAGAGGTGACACCATGCCTGACGCGCTCAAACTCTATAAAGCCAAGCGCAATTTTGCGATCACGTCGGAGCCGGCCGAAGGCGGCGAGGCCAGCGCCGACGCCTTGACCTTCGTCATCCAGAAGCATTGGGCGTCGCGCCTGCATTACGATTTCCGCCTGGAACTGGATGGCACGATGAAAAGCTGGGCCGTCCCCAAGGGACCCAGCTACGATTCGCGCGACAAGCGCATGGCCGTGCACGTCGAGGACCATCCGATATCCTACTCGGACTTCGAAGGCACCATCCCCGAAAAGCAATATGGCGCCGGCAAGGTCATCATCTGGGACAAGGGCACCTGGACGCCGCTGGAAGATCCGCACGAGGGTTTCGCGAAAGGCAGCATCAAGTTCGAGATGCACGGGCACAAGATGCACGGGCGCTGGACCCTGGTGCGCCTCAAGGGCCACGAGGACGACCGGCAGGAGCCCTGGCTGCTGATCAAGGAAAAGGACGAGTACATGCGCTCCAGCGAAGAGTTCTCGGTGGTCGACGAGATGCCCGACAGCGTGAAGGCCCTGCCTATGCCTGAGCGGCCGGCCGAGCGCAAGCTCGAGGCGCTCAGGGAAGAAGAGGAAGCGCCGGCGCCCAGGCGTGCGGCCGCGGCGAAGAAGGCGGCGCCGGCGAAAAAGGCCGCCCCGGCCAGGAAGCGCGGTGCAAGGACGATGCCCGAGGGCGCCGTGAAAGCCGCGCTGCCCGCGCGCTTCAAGCCGGAACTGGCGACCCTGGTCGATGCCGCGCCGCCCGATCCCGAGGATTGGGTGTTCGAGGTCAAGTTCGACGGCTATCGCATGCTGGCGCGGATCGAGAAGGGCGCGGTGAGCCTGATCACCCGCAACGAGAACGACTGGACCGGGCGCCTGCTGCCGCTCAAGGAGGAAATCGAGCGCATGAAACTGCCGGATGGCTGGTACGACGGCGAGATCGTCGTGCATGACGAGAACGGCAAGCCGAATTTCGGCATGCTGCAGCTGGCCTTCGACGGCACGCGCGGCGCCGACATCCTGTACTTCCTGTTCGACGCGCCTTACTTCGACGGCTACGACTTGCGCGACGTGCCGCTGGTCGAGCGGCGCGCGCTGCTGGAGGGCGCCCTCAAGGGCCATGAGGAAGGGCGGGTGCGCTTCTCGGCCGAATTCGGCACCAATCCGGAAGAACTGGTGGTGGCGGCCTGCCGCATCGGCCTGGAGGGCGTGATCGGCAAGCGGCGCGGCTCGCGCTACGTATCGGCGCGCTCGCCGGAATGGATCAAGCTCAAGTGCGGCTTGCGCCAGGAATTCGTGATCGGCGGCTTCACCGACCCGAAGGGGTCGCGCACCGGAGTCGGTTCGCTGCTGCTCGGCACCCACGACGAGCACGGGGTGCTGCGCTATGTGGGCAATGTGGGCTCGGGCTTCAACCATTCGTCGCTGAAATCGATCAGCGCGGAGCTGGAAAAGCTGCGCACGGACGACAGCCCCTTCCCGCCACGCTCGGTCCCCGGGCGCAAGCACCACTGGGTCAAGCCGGCCCTGGTGGCGGAGGTGAGTTTCTCGGAGTGGACGGCGACGGGATCGATCCGCCATCCGGTGTTCCAGGGGCTGCGCAAGGACAAGCCGGCGAAGAACATCACACGCGAGGTGCCCAAGCATCTCGCCGGCGCGCCCGCGGCCGGGAAGAAGAGTGCAAGAAAGAGCGCAGGGAAGAGCGAGGAGAAGGCCATGGAAGAAAGCGTCGCCAGCAAGCTGCCCGCCACCATGAAGGTGACCAACCCCGAGCGCGTGATCGATGCCCGGACCGGCTCGACCAAGCTGGACCTGATCCGCTACTACGCGCTGGTGGGCGAACTGATGATGGAGCACCTGAAGGCGCGCCCGGTCTCGCTGGTGCGCGCGCCGGAGGGCGTGGGCGGGGAGCTGTTCTTCCAGAAGCACGCCGACGTGGCCAAGCTGCCCGGCGTGAAGCACATGCCGCAGGAGCTCGATCCGGAGCACCAGCCTTTCCTCGAAATCGCCAGCGTCCAGGGCATCCTCTCGGCGGCCCAGTTCAACGTGGTCGAGATCCACACCCAGAACGCGACGCGCAAGGCCTACGCCACGCCCGACCGGATGGTGTTCGACCTCGACCCGGGCGATGGCGTGGAGTGGCGCGCGATGCAGGAAGCGGCGCAGCTGATGCACGCCTTCCTCGACGAGCTGGGCTTGCCGTCCTTCCTGAAGACCAGTGGCGGCAAGGGCCTGCACATCGTGGTGCCGGTCAAGGGCGGCTACGACTGGGACACGGTGAAGGGCTTCTCGCAGGCGATCGTGAAGCACCTGGCGACGGTGTTCCCGGAGCGCTTCGCCTTCAAGAGCGGGCCGAAGAACCGGGTGGGCAAGATCTTCATCGACTACCTGCGCAACGGGCAGGGCGCGACCACGGTGTGCGCCTGGTCGGCGCGCGTGCGGCCCGGTTTGGGGATTTCGGTGCCGCTCGCGTGGGAGGAGCTGGAGGGGCTGAAGTCGAGCACGCAGTGGGACATCACGAACGCGCACACCAGGCTGGACAAGGGGAATACGCCGTGGGAGGGGTATGCCAAAGCCGCGAAGACCTTGGCGAAGGCGATGAAGAAGATGGGGTTCGAGCCGTAGTAGCGCGCCCCG
>CAMPHU010000193.1 GCA_946886065.1 uncultured Massilia sp.
GGCGGGGCCTCCGAAGCCCAGTGCCAGGCGCCCGGCTGGTTCTGCCTCGGCCGGCCCGAGGGCGTGCAGCTCGCCTTGTCCGAGCCCATGATCGAATTCAGCTTCGACGCCCTCGGGCGCCCGGTGGGCGGCAAGGACTTCGGCGGGCTGACCCTGACCATCGGCAGCGCGGGTGAAACGCGCACCGTGTCGGTGACCCGGGAGACCGGCTATGTCCGGTAAGGCGCGGCGGCCGGCCCGGGGCCAGTCGGGCCTCACCCTGATCGAGATGATCATGTTTATCATGATCGTCGGTATCGCGCTGGCCGCCGTCATCGGGGTGATGAACCTGACCACCAAGGGCAGCGCCGACCCCTTGCGGCGCAAGCAGGCCCTGATGATCGCCGAAGGCTTGCTGGAGGAAGTCCAGCTGGCCAAGTTCACCTGGTGCGACCCGGCATCGAGCAACGCCGGCGACGACAGCGTCCAGGGCAGCGCCGACTGCAAGCTGCCGGAGAACTGGGGCGCGGAGGAAGACGGCCTGCGGCCCCACGACAACATCAACGACTATGTCAGCGCAGCCGGCAAGGCCGAGAGCAGCTTCAATAACGCCGGCGGCGTGCTGGTCGACGCCAACGGCGCGGCGATGAACGTCGCAGGCTACAGCGCGACCGTGACGGTGACGCCCGAATCGATCGGCGGCATCGCCGTGCCCAACCCGGCCGCGGCCGACTCGGACGTGTTCCGCATCCGGGTCGAAGTGCGCTACGACAAGGACTCCGTCGTGCTCGATGGCTACCGTACGCGCTACGCGCCCGGCTTCCTATGACTTCCATGCATCAGGCGATTCCGCACCGCCGCGCGCGCGGCTTCACCCTGGTCGAGGCCATCCTCGTCATCGTTATCATCGGCGTGATCGGGGCCATCGTGGCCGTCTTCATCCGCGCCCCGATCCAGGGGTATGCCGACAGCGCGGCGCGCGCCGCCGCCACCGACGAGGCCGACCTGGCGCTGCGCCGCATCGCGCGCGACCTGCGCCTGGCCCTGCCCAACAGCGTGCGCGTGAGCGACCGCGGCGACGCGGTCGAATTCCTGCTGACCAAGACGGGCGGACGCTACCTGACCCTGGACGACGACGTGGCCGGGATGCCGGTCCTGAATTTCGAGAACGCGGCCGAGACCAGCTTTACCGTGGTCGGCGGCACCATGGGTCCGATCGAGCCCGGCGACTACATCGTCGTCTACAACCTGGGCGGCGGGGCGATTCCCTCCGACGCCTACCGCTACCGCGCGGGGGCGCCCGACAACAACATCGTGCAGGTCAGGGAGGTCAGCCACGCCACGGCGAACCATCCGGTGGTCACCATGGCCAACAATGCCTTCGCGCTCCAGTCGACGCCCATGCGCTCGCCCAGCAATCGCTTCCAGGTGGTGACCGGTCCCATTACCTATGCCTGCGAAGCGGGGCGCGACGGCAGCGCGGAGCTGGTGCGCTACTGGGGCTATCCGATCGACGAGAACCAGAACCTGCCGCCCCAGGGGACGCCGCAGCGCGCCGTGATCGCGTCCCACGTGAGCGACTGCGAAGGCGTGTTCCGCTACGGCAGCGATGTGACCCGCCGCAGCGCGCTGGTGATCCTCAACCTGGTTTTGCACCTGCCCAAGGACAGGAACACCCAGGTGCGCCTGGTTAACCAGGTCCACGTGGACAACACGCCATGATGAAGCCGATACGTATCCGCATGCACGAGGCCGGAGCCGGCCTGGTCACCGCGATCTTCCTGCTGGTCGTGCTGGCCGGGCTGGGCGTGGCCGCCGTCACCCTGTTCAATGCGCAGCAGGCCAGTTCGAGCCTGGACCAGGAAGGGGCCAAGGCCTACCAGGCGGCGCGCGCGGGGATCGAGTGGGGCCTCTACGAACAGCTGCGCCACGAGCGCTGCGCCGCCGGCACCTCCTTCGGTTTCCCGGACACCAGCGTCCTGACCAGCTTCCGCGTCACGGTGAAATGCCAGTCCATCGAGGGCCTGCCGGACGAGGAGGGCGTGCCGGTGGAGTCGACCCGGCGCTGGCGCATCAGCGCCGTGGCCTGCAACCAGCCGGTGCAGGGAGCATGCGGCGAGCAGGCCAGCACCAGTGCCGACTACGTACAACGCAGGCTGGAGGTAGAAATATGAGTATGCTGCTGAACTTCCCGCGCGCCGCCCTGTGGGCGGGCATCCTGGCTGCTGCCTGGGCCGCTTGGGCCGCCCCGGCCGCGGCGGCGCCGCTGGCGCTGGCCAAGTCGTTTGAAGGCACCATCAATTTCGTGGGAACCCAGGCCAGCCTGCTGGCCAAGTCCAACGGCAACAAGGTGTGCGAGCTGAGCTCGAGCGCGGAGGCCGGCATCCGGCTGCCGGACAAGGCCAGCGTGGTGTCGGCGACCCTGTACTGGGCGGGTTCGGGGCCGGTCGACCCCGAGGTGTCGCTCAACCAGGAAACAGTCAGCGCCATGCCGGCGCGCCAGTTCACGTCGACGATCGACGGCCTGAGCTATTTCGTGGCGGCGGCGGACGTGACCGACAAGGTGCAGGGGAAAACCGCCTTCAGCTTCGGCGGCCTGGGCGTGTCGACGAGTGCGACCTACTGCCCCGGCAAGGGCAAGGACAGCACCGTGCTGGCCGGCTTCTCGCTGGTGGTGGTGTATTCCCATGCCTCGGAAAAGTACCGCACGGTGAACCTGTACGAAGGCCTCGAGGCGATGAAGAACAGCAGCGTGACCGTGCGCATGCCCGACTACGCGCCGCGCGCCACCACCGGCGCCGCGGGCCGGTTCGGCTATATCGTCTGGGAAGGCGACAAGACCGGCCAGCAGAAGGGCGACTCGGTCAGCTTCGCGCAGCAGACGATGCAGTTCGCGCCCTACGCCCAGAGCGACAACGCGTTCAATTCCAGGAGCCGGATCAACCTGGACGAGAATTCGCCCGGGATCGACTTCGATTACTTCGACCTGGCCACCCTGCCATCGGCGGCCGACCAGGCCAACGCGGTGTTCACGACCGCCTCCGACCGTGTGCTGCTCAGCACCGCGATCGCGGCGCTGCCGTCCCAGCCATCGGACCTGAGCATCCTCAAGACCCAGTCCGGTGAATACAAGGTCGGCAACGAGATCAAGTACACGCTGACCGTGACCAACCATGGCACGCGGGCCGACAGCCAGGTGAAGGTCACGGACACCCTGCCCGACGCACTGGCCTATGTGTCGGCCTCGGGCACGGGCTGGACTTGTTCGCTCGCCGACAAGACTGTCGCCTGCAGCTACGGCAAGCCGCTGCCGGCCGGCTCCTCGGCGAGCGTCGACATCACGGCCCGGATCACGGCTGCCGGCAAGATCAGCAACACGGCCGAAGTGTCCGGCACCGCCGACGGGGAGCCCGGCAACAACACATCGACCGTCGAGGGCGATACCGGAGGAGGGCAGGCCGCCAACGGGCCGTATGTCTTCACCGTCGGCGCCTGCAAGGCGGGCGAGAAGATCGGCGCATCCGCCGCCTGCACGCCATTCGCCGGGCCGGTGCCCGCGGCCGAGAGCCGCGACATCCATGTGACCCGGGCAGCAGACGGGGTCGCCACGCCGTTCAGCGCGACGGCGTCGAGCACCGTTCCGCTGACGTTCGCACTCGAGTGCAACAATCCGGCGTCCGCCGCCGGGGTGTCGGCGAGCTACGCCGGCGCCGCGCTTGCGCCCTGCCTGGACAACAAGGCCGTGTTCGCGAAGGAGAAAGGCAAGACTGTCGACCTGGTCTTCGCGGCGAATGCCCCTTCGGTGAAGGCATCGTTTTCCTACCGCGATCTCGGCATCGTCACCTTGCGCCTGCTGGATGCGAATGGGCAGGCGGGGCAGGCCACCTTCCTTTCCAAGCCGGTGAGCATCAAGGCGAGCTACGTCCGCGTGGACGGCGAAGTTGCCAACCCCGGCACCACCACGCTGGCGGGCGCGGGCTTCGCCGAGGCGGGCGAGCCGTTCAGGATCACCGTCACGGCCTATGGCGCGGGCGGGGCGGCGCTGCCGAACTTCGGGCGCGAATCGGCGCCTTACACCCTGGCGCAAACCCTGCGGATCAACGTGGCCGGCAACGACACCGAGCAAGCCTTGCTGCAGGCCCAGGGGCCCTGGACCGGGTCCGGCTCCGGCAGCGTCGCCGCGAACTTCGTGTGGAACGAGGCGGGCCCCACCAGCCTGACGCCCAGGCTGACCGGCTACCTGGATTCGCAGAACCACCTGCAGGAACTCACGTACACCACGGTCGGCCGCTTCTACCCGGCCTATTTCAGCACCGAAACCGAGCTGGGCTTCGACTGCCTCAAGCGCATGGCCTGCGCGTCCGTCTCGCCGGCGCTTGCGCGCGCCGCTTATTCGTCGCAGCCGTTCCGGGCCATCGTCCGCGCTTTCGGCCGCAACGGAGAACTGCAGCGCTTCACCGGTGCGCTGGTCCCCGAGGTCAGCTTCATCGCGGTGGTCGCCCCCGGGGCCGACACCAGGCTGGATGTCTTGCGCGACACGACGGCGGACAAGAAGCAGACTTCCCACGACGTCAACTTCCAGCTGGGCGTGCCCTACAATGCCACCGAGCGGCGCACCAGCGGCTGGACCGCCCCGACGGCCATTTACCTGCGCGCCAGCATTCCGGAGCAGCGGGCGCTGGCGGCGGGCAGCAAGGCGCTGACCATCACTTCAGACCGCGACAAGGATTCGGTCGAGGGCGGCATGATGATCGTGAATGGCCGCCTGATGCTGGTGAATACCCTTGGCAGCCCGCTGGTCAGGACACCGGTGCCCCTGCGTGTGCAGTACTGGAGCGGCCAGGCCTGGGAGCCGCATGGCGCGGTCGACGAAGCGCATCCGCCCAAGGGCACGGTCCTGTTCTCGGGCTGCACCCGCAGCCTGCGCGCCGGCGGCGTCGACGGGGGCGCCTGCGACACCGGCGTTGTGCGCCTGGCCGACACCGGCGCCACGAGCGGCGTCGACCTGCCGAAGATCGACGACGGCAAGGGTGTCCTGTGGCTCGGGGCCGTTCCGGCCAGTGCCAGCGGGAATGTCGACATCCGCATCGACGGCTATCAATGGTTACCCAGCACCCTCGGCCGCGTGACATTCGGGCAATTCAAAAGCCCTGTAATTTACGTCCGCGAGATGTATTGACAACGGAAGCGTCGTAAAGCGGCCTAAAACCCCATTGTTTTGTGAGGGGCAGTAAGTTTTTGTGATCGATTCCGGCACAGCTTGAATATAATCAAGCTTTTGCCGAACCGAATTATTTTTCGCGATCACTGTCCGCTTGCATGCGTTTTTTTAAAAGAGCAAAGAAGAAAGATGGCTGGCTGACCATCGCCGTCCAACCGGACGGCGTGGCGGCTGCCAGCATCAAGCGCGTCGCCGATGCGAAGCCCTTCGTGCGCTTTGCGCATTTCCTGCCCGGCCAGCCGGGCGTGGAAGTGCTGGAGAAGGCCGCGCGCGAGGGCCACGCCAACGCCTACCGCTGCGCCACCCTGCTGGCCGGCGGCGACTACCAGGTGATCAACATCGAAGCGCCGAACGTGCCGCGCGAGGAGATCAAGACCGCGGTGCGCTGGCGCCTGAAGGACATTCTCGATTTCCCGGCCGCCGAGGCGACCATCGACGTGCTCGACATCCCGGTCGACGCCGGCGCCCAGATGCGCGCCCAGCAGACCATCTTCGTGATCGCGGCCCGCAACACCGTGATCAAGCCGCGCCAGCAGTTGTTCCTGGACGCCAAGGTGGAACTGAGCGTCATCGATATCCCGGAGATGGCCCAGCGTAATATCTCGGCGCTCCTGGAGCCGGAAGGCCGCGGCGTGGCCATGCTGTCCTTCAGCGCCGAGGGCGGCCTGCTGACGGTGTCCTACCGCGGCGAGCTCTACCTGTCGCGCCGCTTCGATGTCAGCCTCGAGCAGCTGCTCGAGACCGACCACGAGCGCAAGCACGCCAGCTTCGACCGCATCACCCTGGAACTCCAGCGCTCGCTCGACAACTTCGAGCGCCAGTATTCCTTCATCAGCATCGCCAAGCTGGTGCTCGGCCCCTCCGGCGTGACCGGCCTGGACGAATACCTGTCGAGCAACCTGTACACCCCGGTCGAATCCCTCGACCTGGCCAGGGTGCTCGACCTGAGCCGCACGCCCGAGCTGGTGGACGCGGCCATGCAGCAACGCTTCTTCCTGGCGCTGGGCGCCGCCCTGCGCACGGAGGAAGCGGCATGAGCCAGCAGATCAACCTGTTCAATCCGGCCTTCCAGCCGCAAAAGAAAGTCCTGACGGCGGCGACCATGGCGGTTTCGCTGGCGGTGCTGGCGGCCGGCATCGGCGCGCTGGCCAGCTACGGCAAGATGCAGACCGCGCGCCTGCAAGAGGAAGCGAAAGGCGGCGCCTTGCGCCTGCAGCAGAAACAGGCGCGCCTGGCCAGCGTGAGCCTTGATTTCGCGCCGCGCCAGAAGAACCGCGAGATCGAGGCCCGGATCGCGGAAGCCGAGACCCAACTGGCGGCGCTGCGCAACATCTCGCGCGTGATCGAGCGCGGCGAGCTGGGCGATACCAGCGGCTATGCGGGCTACTTCAAGGCGCTCGCGCGCCAGGGCGTGCCGGGCCTGTGGCTGACCGGCGTGAGCGTCTCGGGCGCGGGCCAGGACATCGGCATCAAGGGCCGCGCCACGGACCCGGCGAGCTTGCCGGGCTACCTGAACCGCCTGACCCAGGAACCGCTCATGCGCGGCAAGTCCTTCACCAGCCTGCAGATCGGCCAGGCCGCGCCGCTGACCTCGACCGCGGCCGACGGCAAGCAGAGCACGAGCCCGGCGCCCTATGTCGAGTTCAGCCTGCAGTCGGTGCCCGAGGAGGTGCGCAAATGAGCGCCCAGCTGAAGCAGCGCGCGGCCGAACTGGCCGCGCGCATCGATGCGCTGACCCTGCGCGAGCGCGGCCTGATGTTCGCCGCGGCCGCCGCCGTGATCGTGTTCGTCGGCCATACCATGGTCCTGGGCCCGGTCTACCGCGCCCAGGACCTGCTGCGCGAGCAGATCAACCAGCAGCGCAACAACATGATGGGCCTGGACGACGAGATCACCGCCAAGGTGCGGGCTTACCAGGTGGACCCGGACGCCCCGGCACGCGCGAAGCTGGAAGCCGTGCAGCAGGAAACCGCGGCCCTGGGCGACGCGCTGCTGGCGATGGAGCACGGCCTGGTGCCGCCCGAGCGCATGGCGCCGCTGCTGGACACCATCCTGCGCGCCAACGGCCGCCTGAAGCTGGTGTCGATGCGTACGCTGCCGGTGGAAGCCGTGGGCGCGCCCACTGCGAACGACAGGGCTGCCCCGGCCGCCGTATCGGCCACTGCTTCGGCCGGCGACGCGGCCCCCAACACCGCCGAGCTGCTGTACCGGCACGGGGTCGAAGTGACCGTGCGCGGCAATTATCTCGACATGGTCGATTACATGAGCGCGCTCGAAGCGATGCCGACCCGGCTGTTCTGGGGCAGGGCACAGCTCGACGTGGAGGAATATCCGGCCTCCCGCCTGACGCTCACGCTCCATACCCTGAGCCTGGACCGGAAATGGATGAAGCTGTGAAGGAGTCCCTCGTGAAACCCCTGATCCTGAGCACCCTGGCGGCGCTGGCGCTCGCCCACCTGCCGGCCGGCGCGCAGTCGCTGGCCGACCCGACCCGCCCGCCGGCGCTGATGGACAGCAGCCGCGCCGACGGCCTGGAGGCGGGCCTGCCGCGCCTGCAATCGGTGCTGATCTCGCCGCGCGCGGGCGGCCGCCACGTGGCCGTGATCGACGGCGAAACCGTGCGCCTGGGCGACAGCTTCCGCGGCGCGCGCGTGGCGCGCATGACCCAGACCGAGGTCGAGCTGGTGCGCGGCCGCGAACGCCAGGTGCTGCGCCTGGACGCGCTGACCGCCCCCGTGGCCGGCATCACCCCGTCCGTGCATTGACGAACGCTTGAAGAACTGGACCACGATGAACACACGCTTCCTGATCCCGGCCGCCGCCGGCGCTGCATTGCTGCTGTCCGGCTGCCAGGCCGGGAGCCGGCACGACACCTATGACGCGATCGGCAAGGAGCTGGACAAGGCCAAGGCCGCCCAGCAGGCGGCCCCGGCGCCGGTGGACGACGCGGTGGCCAATGCGCTGCTGCCTCCCGTCAGCAGCCTCGCCAGCCAGCTGCCCAAGGCGCGCCCGGCCCTGGAAGAGCGCTTCAACGTGGCCTTCAACAACGTGCCGGCGCAGCAGTTCTTCCGCTCGATCGTGGCCGGCACCCGCTACAACATGCTGGTTCACCCCGAGGTGGGCGGCAACATCAGCGCCAACCTGAAGGACGTGACGATCGCCGAGACCCTGGAGGCGATCCGCGAGATGTACGGCTACGACTACAAGATCGAGGGCACCCGCATCACGATCCGTCCGCTGACCATGCAGACCCGCATGTTCCAGGTGAACTACCTGACCGCCAAGCGGCGCGGCATGTCGAACCTGCGCGTCAACTCGACCTCGGTGGCCGACGCGGGCGGCGTCAACCGCAACAACGGCGGCCAGAACCAGGGCAACACGGGGAACAATACGGGCGGCCAGAACCAGGGCGGCCAGAATGGCGGCAACGCGGTCCAGATCGACAGCACCGACATCAACACCGTCTCCGAGAACGACTTCTGGGGCGAGCTCAAGGCTGCGCTGGACGCCATCGTCGGCTCGAAGGAGGGCGGCCGCAGCGTGGTGATCAGCCCGCAGTCGGGCGTGGTCGTGATCCGCGCCATGCCGGACGAACTGCGCAGCATCGATGCCTATCTGAAGGCCACCCAGCTGGCGGTCGACCGCCAGGTGATCCTGGAAGCCAAGATCCTCGAAGTGGA
>CAMPHU010000194.1 GCA_946886065.1 uncultured Massilia sp.
ATCGGCGACTTCAAGGAAGTCGAAGTCATCGAACTGATGGTCAAGCCGGGCGACACCGTCAAGGTGGACCAGTCCTTGATCACGGTCGAATCGGACAAGGCCAGCATGGAGATCCCGTCGAGCCATGCCGGCGTGGTCAAGGAATTGAAGGTCAAGGTCGGCGACAAGGTTGCCGAAGGCTCGCTCGTGCTGGTGCTGGAAGCCACCGGCGGCGCACCTGCCGCTGCCGCCCCTGCCGCGGCGCCGGCTCCCGCGGCTGCTCCTGCCGCAGCCCCGGCCGCAGCACCGGCGGCAGCACCTGCGCCGGCCGCCGCGCCTGCGCAAGGCATCACCGGCTCGAAAGCCCACGCATCGCCGTCGATCCGCAAGTTCGCCCGCGAACTGGGCGTCGACCTGGCGCGCGTGCCGGGTACCGGCCCGAAAGGCCGCATCACCCAGCAGGACGTGCAGAACTTCGTCAAGGGCGTGATGGCCGCAGGCCCAAGCGCCGCAGCCCCGGCCAAGGCCGGTGGCGGCGGTGGCATGGACGTGCTGCCATGGCCGTCGCTGGACTTCTCGAAGTTCGGCCCGACCGAAACCGTGGCCCTGCCGCGCATCAAGAAGATCTCGGGTCCGAACCTGCACCGCAACTGGGTCATGATCCCGCACGTCACGCACTTCGAAGACGCCGACGTGACCGACCTGGAACAGTTCCGCGTCGACTCGAACGCCGCGCTGGCCAAGCAGAAGTCGACCGTCAAGCTGACCATGCTGGCCTTCGTCATCAAGGCGTCCGTCGCCGCGCTGAAGAAGTTCCCGCAATTTAACTCCTCGCTGTCGGAAGACGGCGGCAGCCTGATCGTCAAGCAGTACTACAACATCGGCTTCGCGGCAGACACCCCGAACGGCCTGGTGGTCCCGGTCGTGAAGGATGCCGACAAGAAGACGATCTCGCAGATCGCCGTCGAGATGGGCGAGCTGTCGGCGCAGGCGCGCGACGGCAAGCTCTCGCCGGCGGCGATGCAGGGCGCGACCTTCACCATTTCGTCGCTGGGCGGTATCGGCGGCACCGCGTTCACCCCGATCATCAACGCGCCGGAAGTGGCCATCCTGGGCCTGTCCAAGTCGGCGATGAAGCCGGTATGGGACGGTTCGGCCTTCCAGCCGCGCCTGATGCTGCCGCTGTCGCTGTCCTACGACCACCGCGTGATCGACGGCGCCGGCGCCGCACGCTTCGCCGCGTACCTGGCCGACGTGCTGGCCGACCTGCGCAAGACCCTTCTGTGATTGGAGCGGACCGATGAGCACTGTTGAAGTGAAAGTCCCGAACATCGGCGACTTCAAGGATGTGGAAGTGATCGAGCTGCTGGTCAAGGCGGGCGACACCATCAAGGTCGACCAGTCGCTGGTCACCGTCGAGTCGGACAAGGCCAGCATGGAGATCCCGTCGACCCACGCGGGCGTCGTGCAGGAACTGAAGGTCAAGGTCGGCGACAAGGTGAACGAAGGTTCGCTGCTGCTGATGCTGGACGAATCCGGCGCGGGTGCGGCACCGGCTCCGGCCGCTGCGGCGCCTGCCGCGGCACCGGTCCAGGCTCCGGCCAACAAGCCGGCCGATTCGTACGCGCCGGCCCACCCGACCCCGTCGGCTCCGGCCGCACCGGTGCCGGGCGCAGCCAGCTACAGCGGCCAGGTCGACGTCGAATGCGAGATGATGGTGCTGGGCGCGGGCCCGGGCGGCTATTCGGCCGCCTTCCGCGCCGCCGACCTCGGCATGAACACCGTGCTGGTCGAGCGCTACGCCACCCTGGGCGGCGTCTGCCTGAACGTGGGCTGCATCCCGTCCAAGGCGCTGCTGCACGTGGCGCACGTGATCGACGAGACCGCCCACATGGGCGACGTCGGCGTCACCTTCGCCAAGCCGGAAGTCGATATCGACAAGCTGCGCGGCTTCAAGGACGGCGTGGTCAAGAAGATGACCGGCGGCCTGAATTTCATGGCCAAGGCGCGCAAGGTCAACGTGGTGCAGGGCGTGGGCCAGTTCCTGAGCCCGAACCACATCGAGGTGACCGGCCCGGATGGTGCCAGGAAGGTCATCAAGTTCCAGAAGGCGATCATCGCCGCCGGTTCCGCGGTGGTGAAGCTGCCCTTCGTGCCGGAAGATCCGCGCATCGTCGATTCGACCGGCGCGCTGGAGCTGCGCCAGGTGCCGAAGCGCATGCTGGTGATCGGCGGCGGCATCATCGGCCTGGAGATGGCGACCGTGTACTCGACCCTGGGTGCGCGCATCGACGTGGTCGAGATGATGGACGGCCTGATGCAGGGCGCGGACCGCGACGCGGTGCGTGTCTGGCAGAAGCACAATGCCCACCGCTTCGACAACATCATGTTGAAGACCAAGACCGTCGGCGTGGAAGCGCTGCCGGAAGGGATCAAGGTTTCCTTCGAAGCGGCGGAAGCCGGCGTCACCGCGCCCGAGCCGCAGCTCTACGACCTGGTGCTGGTGGCCGTGGGCCGCAGCCCGAACGGCAAGAAGGTCGGCGCCGACAAGGCCGGCGTGGCCGTGAGCGACCGCGGCTTCATTCCGGTCGACAGCCAGATGCGCACCAATGTGCCGCACATCTTCGCGATCGGCGACCTGGTCGGCCAGCCGATGCTGGCCCACAAGGCGGTGCACGAGGCGCACGTGGCGGCGGAAGCGGCCCACGGCGAGAAGGCGCACTTCGACGTCAAGGTGATTCCGTCGGTGGCCTACACCGATCCGGAAGTGGCCTGGGTCGGCATCACCGAAGAGGAAGCCAAGGCCAAGGGCATCAAGGTCGAGAAGGGCCACTTCCCCTGGTCCGCGAGCGGCCGCGCCGTGGCCAACGGCCGCGACGAAGGCTTCACCAAGCTGCTGTTCGACGCGGAGACGCATCGCATCATCGGCGGCACCATCGTGGGCACCAGCGCGGGCGACATGATCGGCGAAGTGGCGCTGGCGATCGAGATGGGCGCGGATGGGGTGGATATCGGCAAGACGATTCACCCGCACCCGACTCTTGGCGAGTCGATCGGCATGGCTGCGGAAGCCTACGAAGGCACCTGCACGGACCTGCCGCCGCCGCGCAAGCGTTGATCGGTTGATGTTCGTGTGAAAACGGGACCTGTTGGGGTCCCGTTTTTTTTTATACGTTGGTGGCTACGGTGCGCACTTGGGTCCCCGCGAAGGCGGGGACCCAAGTTCGCCGCGCAGTGAGAACAGCGAACTCGCTACATCTGCCTGAACAACTCCACATAATTCCTGCTCACGACAAGCTGCTCCTCCCGCCCCTTGAGCCTTACCAGCAGTCTCCCGCGGAAGTCAGTGCGCGTCCCCGCCACATGTTTCGCCGCGACGATCACCCCCCGGTGAATCTGCCAGAACCGCTGCGGATCGAGCTGCTCCTTCAACTTGCTGAGCGGCGTCCTGATCAAGCTCTCCCCATCCGCCAGGAATACGCTGGTGTACTTGTCGTTGCTCTGGAAGTAGATCACCTCGTCGATGGAGATCAGCCGTGTCTCCTGCCCGTGCGCCGCCCGGATCCACTGCAAGGGCGCCGGCGCGCCCACGCCAAGCTGGCGCAGCAGCGCCTGCAGCGCATCCGGCGCCGGGACCTGCGCGGGCAAGGCCTGCTTGAGCCGCTCCACCGTCCGCTGCAGCCGCTCCAGCCCGATCGGCTTGAGCAGGTAATCGAAGGCCGCATGCTCGAAGGCCTGCAAGGTGTAATGCTCATACGCTGTCGTGAACACCACCCGCGGCGGTTTCGGCCCGGTACACAGGCGCGCCGCCAGTTCGATCCCGGTCAGCCCAGGCATCTGGATGTCCAGGAACACCACGTCCGGCGCCAGCTCGTCGATCAGTGCCAAAGCCTGCATGCCGTTGGCGGCGCGCGTGACGCGCAGCTCCGGCCAGGCGATGGCCAGCTGGGAAGCGAGATAGTCGAGCAGATGCGGTTCGTCGTCTGCGATCAGGGCGCGGGGATGGTCGATGATGGCACCGTCGGGAAGGGGAGCAGCAGGCGCGCGGTAACGCCGCCACCGGGGTTTTCGATGAGTTGCACCTGGCCGCCCAGCTGGCGCAGCCGCTCGCGCAGGTTCGCCAGCCCCAGGCCGCCACCGGGGCGCGGCGGCGCCATGCGCAGTCCGAGGCCGCTGTCCGCCACCTCGACGCACAGCATGGCGCCGTCCCGGCGCGTGCGGATGAGGATCTCGCCGCCGTCCAGCTTGGGCTCGATGCCGTGCATGATCGCGTTCTCGACCAGCGGCTGCAGCAGCATCGGCGCCATCGGCAGGGCGCGCACCGACGGCTCGGCCTCGATGCGCCAGCCCAGGCGCCCGGCCAGGCGCACGTCCAGCACGTCGAGGTAGGCGCCGGCCAGGTCCAGTTCGCTGCCCACGGTCGCGTGCTCGGCCCGGCTGGCCGCCAGGCTGGCGCGCAGGTAGTCGATGAAGCGCTCCAGCATGCGGCGCGCCTGCGCCGGCTGGCTATCGATCAGGCTGACCACGTTGGCCAGGGTGTTGTACAGGAAGTGCGGTTCGATCTGCGCCTGCAGCGCGCGCAGGCGCGCTTCAGCGACCAGCCGGCCGGCGGCGGCGATCTGTTCCTGCTGCTGCGCCATCTCGGCCGCTCGCCGCAGGCGCCGCTCGCCGGCGGACAGCACCATGACCATGAACACGGCCGTCATCAGGGCGAAGGCCAGCAGGAAGGTCAGCGGGCCGGCGTACTGGAAGAAGCGCAGCGGGCTCCTGCCCACGACCAGCGCATTGCCGAAGGGGATGCCGATCACGCTGGCCATGGCAATCGCCAGCACCTGGGCGGCGCGGAAACGCCACAGCTTCTCGCGCGGGAAATAACGTTCGAGCAGCTCCAGCATGCCGTGGATCATGAAGCCGATCAGGTTGCTGATGACGAGCGTGGCAAACAGCAGCTGCGCGAACGACATGCTCGAGCGGCCCATCAGTTTCTGCAGCACGGTCAGCACGAGCGCGAGCGCGCTGCTCCAGATCGCCGTGTAGAGCAGGTTGCGCAAGAGCGAAGGCGGCCAGCGCCGGAACAGCGGAATCAGTTCCAGCGGATGGTGGCCGCGCTCGCGCGCCAGCTTGGCGGCGGCAGGTTCTTGGGTAGTGATCATGCGGACAAGAAATTACCATGAAAGCAGTGCGGCGTGCGATAGGGGAGCCGGGCCAGCGCCAGCGGGCCTGCGCTTACCCGCGCCGCATCGAACACGGTCAGCACGCCCACGCCCTTGCGCAGGTCCTGCGCAACGCCCACCAGGTAGCCGTCCGTTTCGGCGCGCGCATGGCGGCGCGGGACCAGGACGTGCTCCTCGACCTGCCAGCCGGCGCCGAAGCGGTAGCTGTCCACCTTGCCGGTATCCGTGTCCACCAGGTTGACGCTCGAGAGCACGGCCTCGCCGCCGTCGCCGAGCAGGACCAGGCGGCGGTGGCGGCTGCCGACGACCTGCGGCGCCACGCGCGGGAACTCGCTGGGCCCGAACAGTCGGCTGGTGCGCGCCTGGCCGGCCGCATAGTCGAGGCAGACCTGCACCGCTTCGCTGCGCGACTGCAGGCTGGCGGGGCGTTCGCCGGCCATCAGGCCGCCCAGCTCGGCCAGCACGTCGCCCGCATGCAGCACCACGTCGAGGCGGGTGCAGGTGCCGTCCTCCCACGCGTTCCCGAAGTGGAACACCATGCGAGGAGGCAGTTCGAATACCTGGCGCACGGTCAAGCTGTCTTTCGACACCACGACCACGCGCAGCGGGCGCGCCGAGGGACCGTCGCCGGCCCAGGTGTGGCGCTCGGCGAAACTCGTGCTGCCGCCGGGCTGCAGGTCGTAGGGCGGCACCAGGAAGACCAGGTGTTTCGCGCTGACGGCGAAGTCGTGCACCATGGCTTGCCGGGGCACCTCGACCACTCCCGTGCGCAAGACCTGGCCGTCGCCGCCGAGCTGGTACAGGGCAATGCGGCCGGAGCCGGGCAGGGCGCCGAAATTCCACATGCCGCCCTGGGGATCGAGCTTGGGATGGGCCGAGAAGGGCATCGCGCGCAAGTCCTCGCGCCAGGTCTTGACGCCGAGCGTGGCCAGGGTGTCCGGATCGAGCTCGGTGGCCGACCCGCCTTCCCACAGCGCGTACACGCGGCCATTGAAGGGCAGCAGGTTGGTGTTGGCGGCGTTCAGGGTGTCGTTGTCGCGGAATCCCCTGCGCGCCACGTGCGTGCCGAACGAGGGATAGAGGAACTGGCCGGCCTGGGTCTCGTCGAGGTAGCGGCGGGTTTCGACGAAACGGCCCCGGTGGCTCACGCGGCCGCCGGCGATGGTCCAGCGCTGGGCGAAGCCGTCGCCGTCGAACCAGTGGTGGTAACGCTCGCCGCCGAGCTCGAAGCGGCCGGGCCCGTTGCGATAGAAGCTGCCCTGCAGGTCGGCAGGAAGCCGTCCGCTGACCGCCGCCCGGCCGGCCTGGCTGCCCGCCGTGTCGGCATACACGGCCAAGTCCGGCTGGCGGGCAAGGGCGGCATGAAATCGGCGGAAGGTTTCCGCGTCGGCGCGGGCGGCGCCCGTGAGCGCGAGGGCGCCCAGGCCGAGTCCGGATTCGAGAAAGCGGCGGCGTTGCATGATGTCAGCGCAGCGAAATGGTGGTGGCCGTGCCGGCGGCCGGCATGGCGAACTTCACCTGCTCGAAGGACGGCGGGCCCATCTTGCCCAGGGCATTGTTGCTGAAGGCATAGTCTTCAGTCGGGATGCCGACCAGGTTGCGGTCCATCTTGCCGTTGCCGTTGGCATCGTGGAACAGGCTGAAGCCGAATTCTCCTTCCGGGACGTCCTTGATCAGCACGTTCACCGTGCCGGTGCTGGCCGGCACGCGCGCCACCTTGGCCGGGCGCTTCAGGAAGCTGTCGGCGGAATCGAAGAGGGCCACCAGAATGCTGCCTTCGGAGGATTTGACGTCGTCGATGCGGATCGCCAGGTCGCCGGCGTGGGCGGCGGCGGACATCAGGACGAGGGTGAGGCAGGCGATGCTGCGAATGGGTTTCATCAGGGTCTCCGTTGTGGTTGATGGAAACACTGTAGCGGCGGGCAGGAGCGCCCGGTGGGAGATGCGACGAGTTGCATGCGGACGGCGCGAGTTGCAGAAATAGCGTGCGAAATGCCGTGACCCAAGCGTGCGCCGGTTGCCGCCGGCTGGCGAATCGCTATGATGGCGGCATGAGGCGGCAATTCCTTGCCGCGGACGCGTCTGGCTCAGGAGGCTGACATGGACGAACACGGCAATGACTACATCGGCACGGTCTTCGTGCTGCCCGAATCGCGCTGCTTCGAACTCAGGACCACGATCCGCGGCGCACCCGCGACCGTGACCGGGACCATTTCCCAGCAGCTGGCGGCCCGCTTCGAAGACCACGGGCGGGACGCCATCGATCCGCGCCAGGTGGCGCTGCGCCCGAGGAGAGTGGAGGTGGTGACCCGCGAGATCCACGAACGGCATCGCGCATCGCGCACGGTGCATTGTTTGACGCGGGTCTATGACCTGGAGGATTTGGGGGCGGCGGCGCCGGTGCCGGCGGCGACGGTTTAACGCAGGTTATGCGCGGATAAACTTGGATTCCGGCCGTGGGGGACGCCGGAACCCAAGTCCAACGTGCGCTCGCACAAGCACCAGACGAAAAAAAACCGCCCAGTAAAACTGGACGGCTCTTTGCGCGCGGCTACCGCTCAGCCGAAGCTGACGAAGCGCTGCGGAATATCAATCGCCCCCGACTGCGCCGCTGCGGCGTAGGCGCGCATTTCGGCAACGACGGCTTCGAGCTGTTCATTGCCGGGGTTTTCAATGAAGCACTTCATGCGTTCTTGCAGCGACGCCTGCTGGTCACGCCATTCGTAACGGGAAGACTTGCTCATGCTGCCTCCTCGCGGTGCGCCGCTGTTGTATTGTTAGTATTCATGACATCCTCCTGTAAAGGCCTTCAGGGTCTCACACAAGGCAGAGGCGGGTCGGTGCGATGACGCACAGAGAGTTGCTTCAAGGATGCTTCAGGACACTGTGATAGAACAACTCCATGCGCTGGGCCAAGAGGTTCCGCGCTTCCTCGCCGCAGGGCTCCTGCTCCGGGAACAGGAAGCGGCCGATCGGATCGCCGCTGATGCAGCCGATCAGGTAAGCGGGCAGCATCTCGTACGGCAGGCCTTCGCGTAATTGCGCGCGCACCTCGGGCCGGGAGAAATACCGGGTCAGCATCTCGCGCGTCAGGCGCGGCCCGGCTTCGTAGAAGGCTTCCGCCAGCTCCGGGTTGCTGCCGGATTCGGCAATCACCACGCGCTGCAGGGCCACCGCTTCCGGCTCGCACAACAGCACCGAAAACACATGGGCGAAATCGTCCAGCGCCTCGCGCACCGGACGGGTGTCCTCTTCCATGCTGCCGGCGGGGAAGAAGCGCTCGCGGCGTGACGCCAGCGCCGCCTTGAGCAGGCCGGCCTTGCCGCCGAACTTCACGTAAATGGTGCGCACCGCCACCCGCGCTTCGCGCGCGATGGCTTCGAGGCTGACCTTGGTATAGCCATGCTTGAGGAACAGGCCGGCCGCGGCCTGGATCAGTTCCTGGGTGCGTGCTTCCACCTCGGACGCTTTCGGCCGCCCGGCCGATTTGCTGCCGCAAGCATGGGATAAGGGCGGAGGGGACATCGGTTTGCTCATGAAGCGGACTTTAGAGGAATCTCTAATGAAATGCAACCGTTTCATTTCTTGACTTCCGGCCCGGAGTGGAAAATAATGCGCATAAACCATTTCATTTCTTCGGAGTACTCCATGGCAGAAGCGCACACCCCGGCCGAGCACAAGCCAGCCGCAGCCGCATCCAACCCCGCCGCAC
>CAMPHU010000195.1 GCA_946886065.1 uncultured Massilia sp.
CGCGAAGGCGGGGATGACGTTGACACGCTAACGGTGGAAGTTAGCGCGACAACCTCTCCAGCTTCGCCACCGACAGGTCCAGCACCTTCATCCCCGCCGATCCGAAGTTGATCTGCGCACGCGCCGCGCCCGCCCCGCCTTCGATGTTCACGATCACGCCCTCGCCGAACTTGGCGTGCGACACCGCTTCGCCCACGCGCCAGCCGCTGCCGCCGCCGTTGCTGGACTTCCGGGTGATCTGCTGCGCGATCCGGTTGTCGGTGCCGTTGCGGAATTCCGCATCGTCCCAGGCCGTCGTCGACTTGCGCCCGGAGAACCAGTTGGTCTGCACGCGCGGCGACAGCCACTTGAGCGATTCTTCCGGCAGCTCCTCCAGGAAGCGCGACTTCATGTTGAAGCGCGTCTGGCCATGCAGCATGCGCTGCTGGGTAAAGCTGATATACAGGCGCCGGCGCGCGCGCGTGATCGCCACGTACATCAGGCGCCGTTCCTCGTCCAGGCCATCGGTCTCGCGCGCGCTGCTCTCGTGCGGGAACAGGCCCTCTTCCAGGCCGGTGATGAACACGGCGTCGAATTCCAGGCCCTTGGCCGAGTGCACCGTCATCAGCTGCAGCGCGTCCTGGCCCGCCTGGGCCTGGGCGTCGCCCGCTTCCAGCGAGGCATGGGTGAGGAAAGCCGACAGCGGCGACATCACCGTGGGCAGCGGCGCGCCGCCGTCCAGCACTTCGATGCCGTCCTGGTCCAGCAGGGCTTCGCCGGCCTGCGGCAGCGCCTGCGGCCCCAGGTGGGCCGGCGCCTGGACGCCGAAGCCTTCCTCCTGCACGAACTGGGTGGCCGCGTTGACCATCTGCTCCAGGTTCTCGATGCGGTCCGCGCCCTCTTTTTCGTTCTGGTAGTGCTGCAGCAGGCCGCTGCGCTCGAGCACCACGCGCACCAGTTCGGGGAGCGCCAGCTGCTGGGTCTCGAAGCGCGCCGATTCGATCAGCTTCACGAAGGCCCCCAGCGAGGAGCCGGCCTTGCCGGTCATGTAGGGCACCGCCGCGTACAGCGAAATGCCGTAGGTGTCGGCCGCCATCTGCAGCTGCTCGATCGAGCGCACGCCGATGCCGCGCGTGGGGAAGTTCACCACGCGCAGGAAGGCCGAGTCGTTGTGAGGATTGTCCATCAGCTGCAGGTAGGCGATGGCGTGCTTGACCTCGGCGCGCTGGAAGTAGCGCAGTCCGCCGTACACGGTGTAGGGCAGCCCTGCCGCGAACAGCGCGTGCTCGATCACGCGGCTTTGCGCGTTGGAGCGGTACAGGATGGCGATCTCGCTGCGCGGCATGCCGGCCGACATCAGGCTCTTGGCTTCCTCGATGATCCACTGCGCCTCTTCCAGGTCGGACGAGGCTTCATAGACGCGCAGCTGCTCGCCCTGGCCCGCATCGGTGCGCAGGTTCTTGCCCAGGCGCTTGGCGTTGTTGGCGATCAGGTAGTTGGCGCTGTCCAGGATGTGGCCGTGCGAGCGGTAGTTCTGCTCCAGCTTGATCAGGTTCTTGACCTGGAAATCGCGCTCGAAGGCCGTCATGTTGCCCACGTTGGCGCCGCGGAAGGCGTAGATGCTCTGGTCGTCGTCGCCCACCGCGAACAGCGCGCCGCCGCCCGCCTCGCCCTGCCCCGCCAGCAGCTTGAGCAGGTTGTACTGCAGGTCGTTGGTGTCCTGGAACTCGTCCACCAGGATGTGGCGGAAGCGCATCTGGTAGTGGTGGCGCAGCGGCGCGTTACGCGCCAGCAGTTCATAGGAGCGCAGCAGCAGCTCGGCGAAGTCGACCACGCCTTCGCGCTGGCATTGCTGGTCGTAGAGCTCGTACAGCTCGACCATGCGGCGCTCGATCGGGTCGTAGGCTTCCATCTGTCCCGCGCGCAAGCCCTGCTCTTTCGCATTGTTGATGAAGTACATCAGGTTCTTGGCCGGGTACTTCTCGTCGTCGACGTTGTGGGCCTTGAGCATGCGCTTGATGAGCGACAGCTGGTCCTGGGAGTCGAGGATCTGGAAAGTCTGGGGCAGCGCCGCGTCGCGGTAGTGGGTGCGCAGCAGGCGGTTGCACAGGCCATGGAAGGTGCCGATCCACATGCCGCGCGTATTGACGGGCAACATGGCGGACAGGCGGGTCAGCATCTCCTTGGCGGCCTTGTTCGTGAACGTGACCGCCATGATGCCGGCCGGCGACACCTGGTTGGTCTGGATCAGCCAGGCGATGCGCGTGGTCAGCACGCGCGTCTTGCCGGAGCCGGCGCCGGCAAGGATCAGCGCACTCTGCTGAGGCAGGGTGACGGCGGCAAGTTGTTCGGGATTGAGGTTATGGAGGAGATTCTGCATCCGCCCATTATACCGCCGGGCATCCCCGCCGCTGGCCGCCGGCGCACGGAAAATCGCCGCCTAGCGGGGACTCAACGGGCGATTTCCTTGACGATCATTGCCACATCGACACCATCCGATGTGCGCATTGCAATGCGCTGGCCGAGCGAGCCGATCAGCACCGGCGCCGCCAGGGTCTTGTCGCCGCTGCTGATCTTGCCGTCCACGCGCACGGACTCGCGGGCGCCGCTGCGGTTGATCGTGAACTCCATGCGCCAGGGTTTGCCCTCATGCTCGCCCGCCAGCGCGAAGCGGTCGCCCGGATAGGTGACGACGCGCGGGTTCGTGACCTCGCCGAACATGTTGAGGCGCAGGGCAACGTCGTACCTGGCCCCGGCCACCGCCTCGGACTCGGCGTGGGCGAGCCCGGTGAAGGCGGTGACGGCGAGGACGGCAAAGGCAACGCGGCGGCGCAGGGTGCTGGCGGACTGGGTCATCTGGATTCCTCGGCAAGGTGAGTGAACCCTCATCCTTGCACTGTCCTGCCAGAAAGGCAATTCAGTCCGCATAAAGACCTCAGGCCTTCCCGGCCGAGCGCGTGCCCGGGTAGGCAGGGAGCCCGTCGTCCAGCTTGATCCAGCTGAGCCGGCTGCGCACGAAGGTGTGGTCGCCGGGTGGCACTTGTTCCGGATCGTCGAGGGTGGCGGTGGCGATGTCGATCTCGTCCGGCCAGCGGCTGTCGTGGAAGCTCAGCGTGGTGCCGCAGGACGGACAGAAGCTGCGCTCGATGCCGGCGCTCGACGCGAAGCGCGTGGGGGCGCCGGTCCAGTGCAGGTCGGCGAATTTGACGCTGAACCAGGCCACGGCGGGCGCGCCGGATACCCTCCGGCAATCGGTGCAATGGCACAAGGTGCTGTTGAAAGGTTTGCCCTGCGCATCGTAGCGTACGGCGCCGCAATAACATCCGCCCTGCAAGCCCATGCTTTCTCCTTGCCGAGAAAAAACAGCCCCAGCGATCGAGCTCATCTATATGAAGCGCGCGATGCAAACCCCAGCCTTTCGCGCGCCGCCTGATTGTCTTTTCGCTTATTTTAAATGGAAGGTTTGCGACGAATCGCAACAATTCGCGCAACGGATCGCGTGGCCTGTCTTATCAATACCAAGGTCGTTTTTGAAGCCGAAGCGGTCGACTGCATGCCTGTCGGTACGGGCCACATCGTGGATGCATGCGGCGCCGCTTCCCTGCCCTAAGGAGATTGGAAAATGCTGAATCGCGTGGTGACTGTCGCTGCCCTGGCTGTGGGTGGCATGATGCTGTCGAAGCAACTGAAGAAAAACAAGGGCTATGGTGCGAGCTCGTCGATCGTCGAGACGATCGAAGTGAACGTGCCTGTGCGCACCGCCTACAACCAATGGACCCAGTTCGAGGATTTCCCGCAATTCATGAAGAGCGTGCACGAAATCCGCCAGCTGGACGACAAGCACCTGCACTGGCGCGCCAACGTGGCCGGCGAAGAGAAGGAATGGGATGTCGAAATCACCGAGCAGATCCCGGACCAGCGCATCGCATGGCGCAGCGTCACCGGCGTGAAGAACGGCGGCGTGGTGACTTTCCATAAAATCTCGGAAACCTGCACCCGCATTGCGCTGCAGATGGATTACGAGCCGGAAGGCGCAATGGAGGCCATCGGCGACGCCTTCGGGGCGGTGCGCATGGAAGCGCGTGCCAACCTGTCGAACTTCAAGGAAATGCTGGAGAAGCGCGGGGCGGAGACGGGTGCGTGGCGTGGGAAGATCAGCCAGCACTGATCGTTTTCACTGATCGTTTTTCTTGCTAACGGAAACGCCACCTTGCGAGGTGGCGTTTTTTTCGTGGGCTGCGTGCAGACCACCAGCAGCTTACTTCGCCGCCACCTTCGCATCCGGCACCGGCTTCGCCAGCCCCTTCGCCTTCGCATCGCGGATCAGCCCGCGCACCGCCTGGTCCGCCGCCTTGCTCTCGCGCTCCATTTCCTTGCCGAGCGCCCCCATGCGCTTGCCCAGGGCGTCCATCGGCTTGCCCGCTTCCTTCATCTGCGCGCCCAGCGCCTCCATCTCGGCATGCGCCTTGCGCATCTGCGGCGAGTTGTGCGCCTGCTCCATGCGCTTGCCGGCCGCTTCCATGCGCTCGCCCGCCTCTTCCATCCGGCGCTCGATCCGCTCGCGCTCGGCGTCGTCCCGGGTCTCGGCCAGCTTTCGGCCCAGCTCTTCCATCTGACGGCCCAGCGCCTGCATGCCTTCGTCGATCTCGCGGATCTCGCGCTCGCTGGCGGGCGGCTTGACGCCGCTGGACGCCTGCTCCATCTGGCGTCCCAGCCCTTCCATCTTCTTGCCGTGCTTGTCCATTTCCTTGCCGTAGGCGTCCATCTGCTTGCCCAGGCGATCCACCGGCGCCCAGGCCGCGTTGACCTTGGCCATCAGCTCGGGGTCCTGGATGTAGTACGAGCGGCCGTTCTCGCGGAACCAGACGAATTCGCCGCCGATCGCGTTGCGCGCCGCCTTGACGTCGTCCCAGTCGTCGCTGCTGCCGCTGATGTTGAAGCCGCCGTCCTTGGCGCGCACCACGGCATACGGTTCACCGCGGGCGGCCTCGCGCACCACACGGGTTTCGCGGTGCTCCCTGTGTGCGGCCGCGGGCTCGGGTGCGGCCTGGGGGGCGGCATGGGCCGGCGCGGTCCAGGAATACAGCGCGGCGCAGGTGGCCAGGCCAAGGATGGGAAGGGCCAGTTTCCAGTTGAGCGGTTCGGCTTCCGGACGAACCAGGCGTTTGATGCGAGACATGAGATCTCCTCCGTGTGCCCCTGGGGCAAGTTGCGGGGTGAACTGGAACAGGTCCAGTTCGGACAATGCAAGTGCCAGGCGCCGCGGTTCGCCGAGCTCGCTTGCGGCTAAATCATCTGCAATCTGTTCGCGTTCGCTGCGGATCCGCTGCGACAGCCACCACACCGCCGGGTGGTAGAACAGCAGGATCTCGATCGCGCTCTGGATCAAATTCACGAGGTAGTCGAAGCGCCGCACGTGGGCCAGCTCGTGGGCCAGCAGCGCTTCCAGCAAGTGCGGCGGCATGCCGGACACCAGGGAAGCCGGCACCAGCACCACCGGCCGCCACCAGCCGGCCGTCACCGGGCTGCCCAGGTCGTCCACCAGGCCCAGGGTGACGCGGCGCACGATGCCGAAGCGCCGCGCCAGCTCGTCCAGCCGCGCCTGCCAGTACGGGTCGCTGCGGTAATGGCCGGGCTGGCTGCGCCGGCGCACCCAGAGCAGGCCGAGCGCCATGCGCAGCGCCAGCAGCCCTGCCCCGCAGGCCCAGAACAGCACCACCAGCGGCAGCCGCGCCTGCAGCGCGCTTTCCCAGCCGGCCAGCTGCCTCGGGTCGAGCGCCACCACGGGCGCCTGCTGGACGGCGGCGTCGGCCATGGCCAGGGTCGCCAGCGGCAGCATGGTGGTCGTGGTGTCGGCATCGACGATGCGCTGCACGGTGCCGGCCAGCGGCAGTGCCGCGCACAGCAGCAGGGCCGCGCAGGCCACCGCATAGCGCGCCTGCGGACGGGCGCCGCGCATCAGGACCAGCACGATCGCGGCCACCCATGCCACCAGCACGCCCTGCCAGACGAAGTCCAGCAAGGCCCAGGCCAGGCTGCTCGCCACCAACGCCAGCATTTCGCTCATCGCTTCTCCTTCAGGTTGAAACTAGAATAATTTGTCTAGATTCTTTTGTCTAGAACTTTTTTTCTACTTCTGGCCGCGAGGTGCCGGCCATGGATGCACTGTAGGTATGGGGACGTGCGGATGCCATCGCGGTGCGACAGACCGTCGAAAATGCGGAACAGAGCGGGAACGGCGCGCGGCGATGGGCGGCAGCGGCGACGACGCAGGGGAACTTGGCCCCCCGCCTGCGCGGGGGTGACGGTTGGGGAGCGGGCTACGGAGGGTGCCGTGGCCCGCTGCAGGAACCGGTCAGTAGACGACGACCGAGCGGATCGACTCGCCCGACTTCATCAGGTCGAAGCCTTCGTTGATGCGCTCGAGCGGCAGGTGGTGGGTGATCAGGTCGTCGATGTTGATCTTGTTTTCCATGTACCAGTCGACGATGCGCGGCACGTCGGTGCGGCCGCGCGCGCCGCCGAAGGCCGAACCCTTCCACACCCGGCCGGTGACCAGCTGGAACGGACGGGTCGAGATTTCCTGCCCTGCCGCCGCCACGCCGATGATGATCGACTGGCCCCAGCCCTTGTGGCAGCACTCCAGCGCCTGGCGCATGGTGTTGACGTTGCCCACGCACTCGAAGCTGTAGTCGGCGCCGCCGTCGGTCAGCTGGACGATGCTGTCGACCACGTTCTCGACCTTGGTCGGGTTGATGAAATGGGTCATGCCGAACTTGCGCGCCATGGCTTCGCGTTCCGGGTTCAGGTCCACGCCGATGATCCTGTTGGCGCCCACCATCCTGGCCGCCTGGATCACGTTCAGGCCGATGCCGCCCAGGCCGAACACGACCACGTTGGCGCCCGCCTCCACCTTGGCGGTGAAGATCACGGCGCCGATGCCGGTGGTGACGCCGCAGCCGATGTAGCAGATCTTGTCGAAAGGCGCGTCCGAACGCACCTTGGCCAGCGCGATCTCCGGCACCACGATGTAGTTCGAGAAGGTCGACGTGCCCATGTAGTGGAAGATCGGCTTGCCGTCCAGCGAAAAGCGCGAGCTCGCATCCGGCATCAGGCCGCGGCCCTGGGTGGAGCGGATGGCCTGGCACAGGTTGGTCTTCTGCGACAGGCAGAACTTGCACTGGCGGCATTCCGGGGTGTAGAGCGGAATGACGTGGTCGTCCTTCCGCAGGCTGGTCACGCCGGGGCCGACGTCGACCACCACGCCCGCGCCTTCGTGGCCGAGGATGGCCGGGAAGATGCCTTCCGGATCGGCGCCCGACAGGGTGTAGTAGTCGGTGTGGCAGATGCCCGTGGCCTTGACTTCGACCAGCACCTCGCCCGCCTTCGGACCTTGTAGCTCGACTTCCTCGATCGTGAGCGGATGGCCCGCCTTCCATGCAATTGCTGCCTTGGTTTTCATGTTCTCTTCCCGTGACTCAAGAGTGAATGAATGGCCCGACTTGTCGAACCATAAAGTTGGACATGATAACAAGGCTTGCGCATCGGCGTGCGCCGCGCGCTTGGCAGGAAGCCTGTATTTACCGGGCACGCAGCCTTTCGGCGATGGCGCCATGCACGGCATTCATGGTCTCTTCGGCCGCCAGGATCTCCTCGGCGACCTCGCTCAGCTTGCGCCGCTGCGAACGCGCCTGGTCGCGCAGCACGTCGAAAGCGAGCTGGCGGTCGACGTGGAAGCGCGCCATCAGCACGCCGACGGCGATGCTGGTTTCGCGTCCCGCGGCCAGCGCCGAGCTCAGGCTGGCTTCGCTGCGCCGCAGGCGCCGGATATCGTCGCCGCGCGCCAGCGCCGCCTCGAAGGCGGCCAGCAGGCGCGGCGCATCCACCGGCTTGACGACATAGCCGACCGCACCGGCCTCGGCCGCCGCGCGCGCCGAGGCGGCATCGTCGTTGGCGGACAGGAACAGGAAGGGAATATCGGTTTCCTCGCACAGCAGGCGCGCCAGCTCCAGCCCCGACATGCCGGGCATGGCGATGTCGAGCATGGCCAGGGCCAGGTCGCGCCCGCGCTCCTCGACCGCGCGCAGCGCCTGGGCCGAGGTCCCGGCCTCGATTGTGTCGTAACCGGCGTGGCGCAGTACCTCGCCCAGGTATTCGCGCAGCAGGGTGTCGTCGTCGACGATCAATACCAGGCGCCGCGCCGTGGCCGGGGTTTCCATACTTCTTCTCCTATGAAAAACAGACGGCCGTGCGGCGCTGAGGCCTGCCGGCACGGCTCGGAATGGGTGCCGAAAAAAGAATAACATGCAGCATAAATCTTGCGTTGAATCAACTGTGCGTTACATAGTTGTTACATTTCGTGTACACACGATTGAAATGTTAATTGCTTGGATAGAAGTTTTCGAAATACACTGGATTTACCACATGTGCATATTTACAAGTGTGGAGACAAGCGTTCGTGGCCACGAGCTGCGGACATAAACAATAAGTATCAACACGGAGAAGATTCATGGTAAGCAAAGACACTCGCGCATCGAAGTCCCTTAGCATCTGCCTCACCGCTCTGATCGCAGCCGGCATTTTCGGCGGCGCCCAGGCAGCAACTCCTGATACCACCCGCGTCATCGTGGCCTTCAAACCGGGCGCCGCCGCCAAGATGAAATCGGCTGTCGTGGCCGCTAAAGGTTCCGTCAAGCACGAAATCTTCGGCATGAACGCCATGGCCGTCGAAGTGCCGAACGTGGCGCTGAAAGGCCTGGAAAACAACCCGAACGTCGAATACATCGAAGAGGACGTGGTGCGCCGTCCCTTCGCCCTGACCAGCCCGTCGACCGGCACCCCGTACG
>CAMPHU010000196.1 GCA_946886065.1 uncultured Massilia sp.
CTTGCTTGGTTGACGAAGCGTTGTGTTCGTCAGCAGCAGAGGAATGAGATTATGCAGTGTTTCGCGATCTTCGTCAAGCCCTCGTCCACTTCGTTGCAGTTTTGCCTGCCGGTCGCGTCATCGTAAGCACTTGATTACGTTAACGTTTTTCGACCAGCGCCGAAGCGGACGCGAACTATAGCAAACCGGCTACGGTGCGCGCAAGTGGCGTTTCAACTGTTGTGTTTTTGCCGCCAAACGCCGTGGCCGGCGTCTGGCGGCGGGGCTCAGGCCCCACTATCTATAGACAGTCACAGGCCTTCGAAGTTCGGCTTGCGCTTTTCGAGGAAGGCTGACATGCCCTCCTTCTGCGCCGGGGTACCGAAACCGGCGTGGAAGTAGCGGCGCTCATAGCGCACGGCTTCCGACAGCGGCATCTGATAAGCCTGGTTGACGCAGTCCTTGATCTGCATCGCGACCGACACCGGCATCTCGGCGATGCCCTGCGCGACCTTGAGCGCCTCCTCCATCACGCTCTCGGCCGGATACACGCGCGACACCAGGCCGGTGCGCTCGGCTTCCGCGGCGTCGATCATGCGGGTGGTCAGCAGCAGGTCCATCGCCTTCGACTTGCCGATTGCGCGCGGCAGACGCTGGGTGCCGCCCGCGCCCGGAGTGACGCCGACCTTGATCTCCGGCTGGCCGAACTTGGCGCTGTCCGCGGCGATCAGGAAGTCGCACATCATCGCCAGCTCGCAGCCGCCGCCCAGACAGTAGCCAGACACGACGCCGATCACCGGCTTGCGGATGTTCAGGATGTGTTCCCAGTTACGGCCAATATAGTTACCCGGGTAGGTGTCTGCAGCATAGGTGTAGTTCGCCATCGCTGCGATGTCCGCGCCGGCGGCAAAGACCTTCTCGCTGCCGGTCAGCACGATGACATTCACTGCCGGATCGGCGTCGAACTTGTGGAGCGCGTCGCCCAGCTCGTTCATCATGTTGTCGTTCAGCGCGTTCATCGCCTTCGGACGGTTCAGGCGGATCACGGCGACCTTGCCGTGCTGTTCGATCAACAGATCTGCATATTCCATGTGACATCCCTTCAGAGGTTTAGACGGATGGCCGCGATTGTAACGTCTCGGCTCGCGCCGAACACAGGTATGATTACTAATTCAGCAATATCTGTGTGAGAACACCATCAAGAACTGGCTGCAGCAGCGCGTCGCCGCCGACTCGGTCATGCGCAACCCCGACTTCCGCCGCTTCTGGTTCAGCAGCATCCTGGCCCACTTCGGCGCCCAGATCACGCTGCTGGCCCTGCCCATCTGCGCGGTCCTGATGCTGCACGCCAGCCCGGCCCAGATGGGGACCCTGGCCGCCTTCGAATCCCTCCCCTTCCTGCTGTTTGGGCTTCCCTCGGGTGTCCTGCTGGACCGCAGCCGCCGCCTTCCCGTCATGATGTGCAGCGACCTGGTGGTGGCGATCGCGCTCGCCAGCGTGCCCCTGGCCTGGTGGCTCGACTCACTCAGCATCCACTGGCTCTACGCGGTCGGCTTCGTGATCGGCGCCGGCCATGTGGTGGGCGGCAGCGCCGAACAGGTGTTCCTGACCTTCCTCGTCGGACGCGAGGGCCTGGTCGATGCCCAGGCCAAGTTCGCATCCACCGAATCGGCCGCGCGCGTGATCGGCCCGGGCATGGCGGGCGGGCTGGTGCAGCTGGCGGGCGCGCCGCTCGCTATCTTGTGCAATGTGGCCGGCTTCGTGGTGTCGCTGCTGAACCTGCGCCGCATCCGCGCGCGCGAACCGCAGCCGCCGCCTACCAACGCGCATCCCCTGCGCGACATCCAGGAAGGCCTGGCTTTCGTGTGGAACCAGCCGCTGCTGCGTACCCTGGCGTGGGTCTCGGCCTGCTGGCACCTGCTCTTCTATGGCTACACCGCCCTGCATGTGCTGTTCGCCACCCGCGTGCTCGGCATGACGCCCGGCACCATGGGGCTGGCCAACATGCTCGGCGGCGCCGGCGTGCTGGCGGCCTCGCTGCTGGTCAAGCCGCTGTCGCGGCGCTTCGGTACCGGCGGCGGCATCCTGATCGGGCTATGCGTGTCGGCGCTCGGCTTCGCCCTGGTGCCGGCCATCCCTTCGGGCCCGGGCCACGACGCGGGATGGACCGTCGCGGCCTACGCCATCGTGGTGTTCTGGATCGACTGCGGCGCCACGCTGTTCTTCGTGCCCTACATCGCGCTGCGCCAGCGCGTGACGCCGGACGCGGTACTCGGCCGCATGGTCGCCACTATGCGCGCGCTCACCGTGGCCGCCGCACCACTCGGCGCCATGCTCGCAGGCGCGCTGGGCGAAGGCCTCGGCGTGCGCGAAGGCATGGGCGGCATCGCGGCAGGCGCCGTCGTCCTGGCAGTTGCGACGGTGTACGGCACAAGCCTCCGCCAGGTAAAAGACTAAACGCTCTGACGGGATGTGCACGACATCACATCCCGATAAGTCAGTCGGTTGAGTGGCATCCGAGCCTCTAATACCGTTTCACAAACACGATCAGCCGGTTACGGTGCCGCGCGAACGGAAGCCCTGCCAGGCGGCAGCCAGCGCCTCCAAGCGCGCCTTAATCCAGCCGCGGGTCCGATGGCGCGTGCGCTCTGCGACCGTGCCGATCACGATCACCGTCAGGACGGTCGCACCGATCACCTCGAAGAAGAACACGCGATTGGCCGGGTTGCCGTTGATGAGCGCTCCGTAGAACTGGATCAGAGGCTGATGCAGCAGGTACAGCGGGAAGGTGAATGTGGCGGCCCATCGGATCGGCTTTTCGAGGAGTCCCAGCGGCAGCGCGAAACGGTGGCCGATGCCGCGGAAACCGATGAAGTTTGCCGCGACGATCGGCCCCAGCAGGTAGTCGGTCACGAAATAGCGCGAGTGCGCAATCAGTTCGAAGTAGGTCGGACCGAGAAGGTCCTTGGTGAAGGCCTTTCCGATCTGGGTCATGCGCACCTCGCAGAACCAGATGAAGGCGAGCAAGGAACCAATGAACAGGATCCAATATACCGGCTCGCCGAGTCGCTCGAGGCGCTTGTCGCGATGGATCCAGACGCCCAGCATCCATACCGGGAACAGCAGCAGGATCTTCGGGCCGATCAGCAGGCAGGCGCCCAGCAGCAGAAGCACCCGGCGGCGGCCGCTGCAGAAGAAGGCGATCGAGAACAGCACGTAGTACCACATCTCGTAGCACAGCGACCAGAACGGAATGTTCGAGAACAACATGATCGCCTGGTTCCAGGACTGGTTCATGAAGAACAGGCTGATCACCATGCGCAGCACCGCCCCCCCTTCAGTGGTCTTGCCATCGGCGTAGAACTGTGGCCCGAACTGCTGTCCTACCAGGTCCAGCACGGGCGTCAGGAGAATCGTGGGAATGACCAGGGGATAGAAGCGCGCGATCCGGCTCGACCAGTAGTCGATGGGCGTGCGCTCGCGCGTGCTGGTGATATAGGAGATCACATAACCAGACAATACGAAGAAGATCACGACAGCTTCATGCCCGAAGCCGCTGAGCGGGTGCCCCGGCGTCAGGTAGCGCAGATCGCTATGGAGCAAAACCACGAGACTTGCTGCAAAGATACGTAGCGCATCCAGGTAGATGGAGAACTCTTTTTGCATGGCAACCTCACGATCTTGCATAGTGTAAAAACAACATGAGAATGTTATCACGAAGACATTACATATCGTTTTCGCACACGCAAAAAATCGAAGACGCAACAACGCCGGCACGCACCTCACCCTGCGACGCTGCGTCCGGTGGCCGCATCCCTTGCCTTGATGGTTTGTTAGCCGCTCTTAGTCATTCAGCGCACGGCCTGGGCCGGCGCGGGTTTCGGCAGCAGCACCCACAACTGGCCGGGCTGCTTCATCAGGCCCGCATTCTCCAGCGCCTCCGGCCCGAAGCCGTAGAAGAAGTCGGCGCGCACCGCGCCGCGGATCGCCCCGCCCGTGTCCTGCGCCATCACCAGGCGCTGCAGCGGCGCGCCGTCTTTCGGGTAGGTGGTCGACAGGTAGATCGGCGCGCCCAGCGGCAGGATGGTGCGGTCGATGGCCACCGAGCGCCCCGGCGTCAAGGGCACGTTGAGCGAGCCGCGCGGCCCCACGTTCGGGTCCGTCACCTTCTCCTCGCGGAAGAAGATATAGCTGGGATTGACGTTGAACAGCTCCTGGCGGCGCTCCGGATTGGCGGCCAGCCAGGCGCGGATCGACTGCGCCGACACCTGGTCGGCCGTCATGATGCCCTGCTCGACGAACCAGCGGCCGATGGCTTTATACGGATGGCCGTTCTGGTCGCCGTAGGCGACGCGCACGGTTTCGCCCGACTCCAGCTGCACGCGGCCCGAGCCCTGCACTTCCAGGAAGAAGGCTTCGACCGGATCGTTCACCCACAGCAGTTCCTTGCCCGCCAGCGGGGCACGTGCGATCTCGGCGCGGCTGCTGTAGGGCACCACGGTCTTGCCCTGCAAACGGCCGCGCAGGCGGCGGCCCTTCAGGTCCGGGTAGACGCTGCCCAGGTCGATGGTCAGCAGGTCGTCGGGCACGCGGTAGAGCGGGGTCTGGTAATCGCCGCCGCGCTTGCGGGCGCCGTAGAGCATGGCCTCGTAATAGCCGGTGACCAGGCCGACGTCGGCGCCGTCCGGGTTGCGCACCATGTTCGGCACAAAATAGGCCTCGAAATAGCCGCGGATGGCGGCGCCGTCCTGGGCGTCGACCGTACGCGCGGCGGCGCAAGGCGCGGCCCAGTCGGCGCGCGCAGCCAGCACCCGGCAGGACTGCATGAAGGCCGGCCAGGCCTGGCGCAGGTCGTCCTGCTGCCAGCCGGGCAGCACGCTGAAGTCGACCGGGGTCATGGGCGGCGCGGGCGGCGGCTGCACGGGCGGCACCACGACAGGGCCCAGCGGCGGCGGCATCTTGATGTCCGGCTGGCCCGGCGGCGGAGTTGGTGCCGGCGGCTGCGGCGGGGCCGGCGGCTGCGGCGCGGTCGAACAGGCGCTCAGGAAGGCGACGAGAGCGAGCGAAGCGGGTACACTGCGGCGTGTCGAAAGCATAAGGACCGATATGTGGATCTTGATGGTGGAAGCCGGCGTGGCGCTGTTCCTGCTCGTATTTATCGTCTGGTGGACGATGTTCGCCGGCAGGAAGGATGCCGGCCGCGACGAAGCGCAGCCGGCGCCTGGCGATAACGATAAGACTGAACCCTGATCAGTGCAAGGTGCGCGGCAGCGAGAGCAGGAACTCGGGAATCGTGACCTCGAAGCGGTGGCCGTCCTCGGCCACGCAGAAGTATTCGCCGCCCATCGAGCCCTGCGGCGTGGCGATCTGCGTGCCGCTCGAGTATTCGAACTGTTCGCCCGGCTGCAGCAGCGGCTGGTGGCCGACCACGCCGAGTCCCCGCACTTCCTGAACCTTGTTGTTGGCATCGGTGATCACCCAATGGCGTGAAATCAGCTGCGCGGCGATGTCGCCCGTGTTCTTGATCGTGATCGCATAGGCGAACACGAAATGGTCCTTGTCCGGGTTGGACTGGTCTTCCAGGTACTGCGTCCGGACGGTGACGGCGAAATCGTAGACAGGCATCGGCTTTCCTTGCGTAATTCTGTTTGCCCGACAGGGCCGCGCTGTATGGCGCAAACGACAATCATACCTCTTGGCGTCGATTCCGGTCGCCGCTCCGCTGCGCCTTGCCCTGGTGCAGCGTAAAATAGCGGCTTCCCTTTACCAGCATTGCCATCATGACCACCTATCGCATCGCTCCCAGCATCCTGTCCGCCGATTTCGCCCGCCTGGGCGAGGAAGTGCGCAATGTCGTCGCCGCCGGCGCCGACATCATCCACTTCGACGTGATGGACAACCACTACGTTCCGAACCTGACCATCGGCCCGCTGGTGTGCCAGGCGATCCGTCCGCACGTGCAGGTGCCGATCGACGTGCACCTGATGGTCAAGCCGGTCGACCGCATCATCCCGGACTTCGCCAAGGCCGGCGCCGACATCATCACCTTCCACCCGGAAGCGTCGGATCACATCGACCGCACCCTGCAGCTGATCCGCGACAACGGCTGCAAGGCCGGCCTGGTGTTCAACCCGCACACCCCGCTGCACTACCTGGAGCACGTGATGGACAAGATCGACATGATCCTGATCATGTCGGTCAACCCGGGCTTCGGCGGCCAGTCCTTCATTCCGCAGGCGCTGAAGAAGATCGCGATGGCGCGCCGCATGATCGACGAATCCGGCCGCGACATCATGCTGGAAGTGGATGGCGGCATCAAGGCCGACAACATCGCCGAAGCCGCCGCCGCCGGCGCCGACACCTTCGTCGCCGGCTCGGCCATCTTCGGCAAGCCGGACTACAAGGCCGTGATCGACGCCATGCGCGGCGAGCTGGCCAAGGTCGGCAAGTAATGCGGGCCGGCGCTGCGGCGATCAAGGCCGCCATCATCGACCTGGACGGCACCATGCTCGACACGGTGCCCGATTTCGAGGCGGCCCTGAACGGCATGCGCGCCGAGTTCGGCCTGGGTCCCATCACCCAGGCCACCATCAAGCCCATGGTCGGCAAGGGTTCCGAGAAGCTGGTGCGCGACGCGCTGCTGCTCGACTGGGACGCCGCGCGCGTGGATGCGATCCACGCCGATGCCATGGCCGCCTACCAGCGCCACTACCTCGCCATCAACGGCGACCGCAGCACCTTGTTCGACGGCGTGGTCGAAGGCCTGGAGGCGATGCGTGCGCATGGCCTGCGCCTGGTGTGCGTGACCAACAAGCCGGTCGCCTTCACCCTGCCGCTGCTCGACCAGAAGGGACTCGCGCCCTACTTCGAGCGCGTCTTCGGCGGCGATTCGTTCGCGAAGAAGAAGCCGGACCCCATGCCGATGCTGGGCGCCTGCGCCGCGCTGGACCTGCCGCCATCGCAGGTCGTGGCCATCGGCGATTCGTCGAACGACGCGGAAAGCGCGCGCGCCGCGGGCTGCTATGTACTCACCGTGCCATATGGTTATAACCACGGACGGCCTATACAAGAAATTAATTCTGATGGTATAGTGGGTTCGCTGCTGGATGCGGCAACTTTGATCATCGCGCACAATCGCGCCGCTAATTGAACTTATCTATACATGTTTTTCACCAAAAAACACACTGTCAACCAGACCGGCGCCCTTGAGGCCTGGCTGTGGCGACGCTGGCAATCCTGGGCTAACTAAGCCGTATCGATTGCTGCCGGTGCTCGTCCTCCGGCAGGTTTTTTGAAGTGAACCACCGCCTTCTTCCCTCACGGGCGGCCTGGAGACAAACATGACCGAACTCGAATTCAAATCGCTGGCCAACCAGGGCTACAACCGCATTCCGCTCATCGCCGAAGCCTTCGCCGATCTCGAGACCCCGCTCACGCTCTACCTCAAGCTGGCCCAGTCCCAGCATACCGGCAAGAACACCTTCCTGCTGGAGTCGGTCGTCGGCGGCGAGCGTTTCGGGCGTTTCTCCTTCATCGGCCTGCCGGCCCACACCCTGGTGCGCACGAGCGGCAACCGTACCGAGGTGGTCAAGCACGGCGAAGTGATCGAGACCCACGAGGGTAATCCGCTCGACTTCATCGAACAGTACCAGGGCCGCTTCAAGGTGGCGCTGCGCCCCGGCCTGCCGCGCTTCTGCGGCGGCCTGGCCGGCTACTTCGGCTACGACACCGTGCGCCACATCGAGCGCAAGCTGGCCAACAGCTGCCCGCCCGACGAACTGGGCCTGCCGGACATCCAGCTGATGCTGACCGAAGAACTGGCGGTGATCGACAACCTGTCGGGCAAGCTCTACCTGATCGTCTACGCCGACCCGGCGCAGCCTGAAGCCTATGCCCGCGCGCGCCAGCGCCTGAAGGACCTGCGCATGATGCTGCGCCGGAGCGTCGACGCACCGGTTACTTCCAGCTCGGTGCGTACCGAGGCCGTGCGCGACTTCAGCAAGGAAGACTACCTGAAGGCGGTGGCCCGCGCCCACGAATACGTGATGGCCGGCGACCTGATGCAGGTGCAGATCGGCCAGCGCATCCGCAAGCCCTACGTGGATTCGCCGCTGTCGCTGTACCGCTCGCTGCGTTCGCTGAACCCCTCGCCCTACATGTACTACTACAACTTCGGCGACATGCAGATCGTCGGCGCTTCGCCGGAGATCCTGGTGCGCAACGAGGCGCTTCCGGAGGGCGGCAAGAAGGTCACCCTGCGCCCGATCGCGGGCACCCGCCCGCGCGGCTCGACGCCGGAGCGCGATGCCGAGCTGGCGGACGAACTGCTGTCCGATCCGAAGGAAGTCGCCGAGCACGTGATGCTGATCGACCTGGCGCGCAACGACATCGGCCGCATCGCCCAGACCGGCAGCGTCAAGGTCACCGACCGCATGGTGATCGAGAAGTACTCGCACGTGCAGCACATCGTGTCGAACGTGGAGGGCGTGCTGAAGGACGGCATGTCGAACCTCGACGTGCTGCGCGCCACCTTCCCGGCCGGCACCCTGACCGGCGCGCCGAAGGTGCGCGCGATGGAAGTGATTGATGAGCTAGAGCCAGTGAAGCGCGGCATCTACGGCGGCGCGTGCGGCTACCTTTCCTTTGGGGGCGAGATGGACGTCGCGATCGCGATCCGCACCGGCGTGATCAAGGACGGCAACCTCTACGTACAGGCTGCGGCCGGCATCGTGGCCGACTCCATTCCCGAGATGGAATGGCAGGAAACCGAGAACAAGGCGCGCGCCGTGCTGCGCGCGGCCGAACAGGTGCAAGACGGCCTGGATG
>CAMPHU010000197.1 GCA_946886065.1 uncultured Massilia sp.
GCGGCGCCGGTGCCGGTGCCGCCGCCCATGCCGGCGGCGATGAAGACCATGTGCGCGCCGCGCAGCGCGTCTTCGATGCGCGAACGCGATTGCTCGGCCAGCTGGCGGCCGACTTCCGGACGCATGCCGGCGCCCAGGCCGGACGGGCCGATCTGGATCACGTTGTGCGCGCTCGAGGCGGCCAGCGCCTGCGCATCCGTGTTGGCGGCGATGAACTCAACACCGGACACACCCTTATTGATCATGTGCTGAACCGCGTTGCCGCCGGCGCCACCGACGCCGACAACCTTGATCACGGTTCCCAGTGCTGCGTTATCGACCATATCGAACTCCATGATGAACTCCTAATATTCAAAATGCGGTCCCGGTGCGAGGCGAGGCTCGAAATGTGCGCCTCATCCGGTAACTGCGATTGTATTTAAAAATCTGTAATTAGTGACGACTTTTTACGACGAATTTTTTACGAATTTTTCTACGACGATCCCTGCTTCAGAAATTCCCGGCTATCCATTCCTTCATACGCTGCCACACTGCCTTCACGGAACCATCCTGACGCGTCACGATGTGGCCGCGCAGGTACTGCTTCTTCGCTTCCAGCAGCAGGCCGAGCACGGTGGCGTAGCGGGGGCTGCGCACCACGTCGGCCAACTGGCCGCGGTAGTCCGGCGTGCCGAGGCGCGCCGGTTTGAGGAAAATGTCTTCCGCCATCTCGATCATGCCCGGCATGATCGCGCTGCCGCCGGTGAGGACGATGCCCGACGACAGCACCCCTTCGTAACCGGATTCACGCACCACCTGGTGCACCATCGCGAACAGTTCTTCCACGCGCGGCTCGATGACGGCCGCCAGCGCTTGTCGCGACAGCGCGCGCGGGCCACGGTCTCCCAGGCCCGGTACTTCCAGGGTCTCGCCCGGGTCGGCCAGCACCTGCTTGGCCACGCCGTAGCGGATCTTGATATCTTCTGCTTCGCCGGTCGGGGTGCGCAGCGCCATCGCGATGTCGCTGGTGATCTGGTCGCCGGCGATCGGGATCACCGCCGTGTGGCGGATCGCGCCGTCCGAGAACACGGCGATGTCGGTGGTGCCGCCGCCGATGTCGATCAGGACCACGCCCAGTTCCTTTTCGTCGTTGGTCAGCACGGCGTCGGCCGAGGCCATCGGCTGCAGGATCAGGTCCGAGACCTCGAGGCCGCAGCGGCGCACGCACTTGACGATGTTCTGCACCGCCGACACGGCGCCGGTGACGATGTGCACCCGCACTTCCAGGCGGATGCCGCTCATGCCGATCGGCTCGCGCACGTCTTCCTGGTTGTCGACGATGAATTCCTGCGGCACCGTGTGCAGCAGCTGCTGGTCGGTCGGGATGTTGACAGCCTTGGCGGTCTCGATCACGCGCGCCACGTCGGTGGCGGTGACCTCCTTGTCCTTGATCGCCACCATGCCGCTCGAATTGAACGAGCGGATATGGCTGCCGGCGATGCCAGCATAGACGTTGCGGATCTTGCAGTCGGCCATCAGCTCCGCCTCTTCGAGGGCGCGCTGGATCGACTCGACGGTGGCCTCGATGTTGACGACCACGCCTTTCTTCAATCCTTTCGACTCGTGCTGACCGAGGCCGATCACCTCGTGGCGTCCGTCGGACATCACTTCGGCCACCACCGCCACCACCTTGGAGGTGCCGATGTCGAGGCCGACGATCAGGTTTTTCGCGTCTTTAGTCATTGCTGTTTGCCTGCTTAGATGTGCTTGCTTGTTTTGGTTGTCGTATTCGGTTTCTTCTTCGCCGCCTTGACCGGCTTGGTCGCATCCAGCGGCACGCTCAGTGCGGCCGAGGACAAGGCCAGTCCGTTCGGGTAGCGCATGTCGATCGTGTCGATGCGCCCTTCCTGCAGCCGGGCGACCAGCTGCGGGTACACGCCGACCAGGCGCTGCACGCGGTGCTTCAGCGTGTTGCGGTCCTGCTCGCGTCCCAATGCCACGCTCATCCCGTTGTCCAGCTTCACGGTCCAGGCGTACCGGTTGGACAGGGACAGCGCTTGCGGCTTCAGTTCCACCTTGGCGAACTGTCCGCGCAACTCGGTGAAACGGGCCAGCACTTCCTTTTCGCTCCCTGCCGGGCCGTCGAAGGCCGGCAGTTCGTGATCGTCGCCGGCCTCGCCGAGGTTGGCGGTGAAGACGTCGCCCTTGACCGACAGCAGGCGGCCATCCTCGCCCCAGGTGCCGAGCGCCTCGTGCTCTTCCACCTCGACGATCAGCTGGTTCGGCCACTCGCGGCGCACCGTGGCGCGGCGCACCCAGGGCACGGTCTCGAAGGTGGTCCTCACCTGCTCCAGGTCGGCGGTAAAGAAATTCCCCCGGATCTTGCCGATCACGCCGTTGCGCACCGTGAGCTCGTTCACATGGCGCAGGTCGATCCCGTACATGCTTTCCACCGTCACCGCGCGCAGCGAGAACATGGGCAGCTGCGACAGCCACCACACGATCGAGGCGAGGCAGGCGAGCACCGTCAGCGCGGTCACCGCGCTGGCGCTTGCATTCAGGGACCGGACGTCATGCCACATCTGCGCTTATCCCTTTGCCTTGCCCATCTTGAGGCGTGCCGAGCGCAGGATTTCCACGCACAGGTCCTCGTAGCTGATGCCCACCGCGCGCGCCGCCATCGGCACCAGCGAGTGGCCGGTCATGCCCGGCGAGGTGTTCACTTCCAGCAGGAAGGGACGCATGTCGCTCTCGCGCACCAGCACGTCCACCCTGCCCCAGCCCTCGCAGCCGAGCGCGCGGTAGGCGTTCACGGCGTGGCGCTGGATCTCTTCGGCCAGGTCCGCCGGCAGGTTCGCCGGGCAGTGGTACTGGGTGTCGTCGGTGAAGTACTTGTTCTGGTAGTCGTAGTTGCCTTCCGGGGCCACGATCTCGACGATCGGCAGCGCGCGGGCCTGCGCGCCGGTGCCCAGCACCGCCACGGTGAACTCGCGGCCGGTCACGAATTCCTCGGCCAGCACCACTTCGTCGAAGCCGGCGGCCAGGTCGACCGCGGCCTTGAATTCCTCGGCCTTGCCGACCTTGGTGATGCCGATGGTCGAGCCTTCCAGCGGCGGCTTGACGATCAGCGGCAGGCCGATGTCGGCGATTACCTTGTCGAGGTCGGTGGTGGCATCGATGCTCGCGTATTTCGGGGTCGGCACGCCGTGCATGATCCAGATCTTCTTGGTGGTGATCTTGTCCATGCCGACGCTCGAGGCCATCACGCCGCTGCCGGTATAGGGAATGCCCAGCTGCTCCAGCGCGCCCTGCAGGCTGCCGTCCTCGCCGTAGCGGCCGTGCAGCGCGATGAACACGCGGTCGAAGTTCTGTGCGGCCAGCTCGGCCAGGCTCTGGGTGCCCGGGTCGAACGGATGGGCGTCGATGCCGCGGCTCTTCAGCGCGTTCAGCACGCCGGTGCCGGACATGATCGAAACGTCGCGCTCGGCGGAGCGTCCGCCGAACAGCACGCCGACCTTGCCCAGGGACGCCGGATCAAAAGTGGTGGTGGTGTTCACGATCTATCAAGCCTTTGCAATGGTCAGTTGGTGGGGGACGCCGCTGATCGAGCCCGCGCCCATGGTGATGACGACGTCGCCGTCGCGCGCCACGTTCATGATGGCTGCGGGCATGTCGGCGATCGCCTCCACGAAAATCGGTTCCAGCTTGCCGCCGGTGCGCAGCGCGCGCGACAGGGCGCGGCCATCGGCGGCCACGATCGGCGCTTCGCCGGCCGGGTAGACGTCGGCCAGCAGCAGCACGTCCGGGGTCGACAGGACTTTCACGAAGTCCTCGAACAGGTCGCGGGTGCGGCTGTAGCGGTGCGGCTGGAAGGCCAGCACCAGGCGGCGGCCCGGATAGGCGGCGCGCGCGGCGGCCAGGGTCACCTCGGTCTCGACCGGGTGGTGGCCGAAGTCGTCCACCAGGGTGAAGCTGCCGCCCGCGGGCAGCGCCACTTCGCCGTAGCGGGTGAAGCGGCGGCCCACGCCGCGGAATTCCAGCAGGCCCTGGGCGGTGGCGGCGTCGTCGATGCCGATCTCGCGCGCGATGGCGATGGCCGAGCAGGCGTTCAGCACGTTGTGCATGCCCGGCTGGTTCAGCACGAACTTGGTGTCCGGGTAGCCGGCCTGGCGCACGGTGAAGTGCATCTGCACGCCTTCGGCGTAGGCATCCATGGCGCGCACTTCGGCCTCTTCCGAGAAGCCGTAGGTGGTCACCGGCTTGGTCACTTGCGGCAGGATGTCGCGCACGTGGCGGTCGTCGATGCACAGCATGGCGCGGCCGTAGAACGGCAGGCGGTGGGTGAAGTGCACGAACGCGGCCTTGAGCTTCTCGAAGTCGTGCTCGTAGGTGTCCATGTGGTCGGCGTCGATGTTGGTGATCACCTCGATCATCGGCGACAGGTTCAGGAAGGAGGCATCCGACTCGTCGGCCTCGGCCACGATGTACTCGCCCGAGCCCAGCTTGGCGTTGGCGCCGGCCGCGGTCAGGCGGCCGCCGATCACAAAAGTAGGATCCAGGCCGCCCTGGGCCAGCACCGAGGCCACCAGGCTGGTGGTGGTGGTCTTGCCGTGGGTGCCGGCGATGGCGATGCCGCGCTTCAGGCGCATCAGTTCGCCCAGCATGATGGCGCGCGGGACCACCGGCACCTTGCCGGCGCGCGCGGCGACCACTTCCGGATTCGCTTCGTTGACGGCGGTCGAGGTCACGACCACGTCGGCTCCCGCCACGTGATCGGCCTTGTGGCCGAGGTAGACCTTGGCGCCGAGATCGGCCAGGCGCTGGCTCGCGGCATTGCTGTTCAGGTCCGAACCCGACACCTTGTAGCCGAGATTGACCAGCACTTCGGCGATGCCGCTCATGCCGCTGCCGCCGATGCCGACGAAGTGAATATTCTTGATCTTGTGCTGCATGCGCCTTTTACCTTGCCAGTTGTTCGTTCAGTTTCTCAATCTCGCGGGCGATCGCGTCGTTCGCGTCGCGCTTGCCCACGCGCCGCGCCGCCTCGGCCATGGCCAGGCAACGCTCGCGCGTGGTCGTTTGCAGCAGGCTTGCCACCCGCTGCGGATCCAGTTCGCCCTGCGGCAGGTGCACCGCCGCCTCTTGAGCATCCATCCAGACCGCGTTGTCGCGCTGGTGGCTGGTGGTGCTGGCCACGAACGGCACCAGCACGCTGGCCACGCCCGCCGCCGTCAGTTCCGACACCGTGATCGCGCCCGCGCGGCAGATCACCAGGTCGGCCTCCGCGTAGGCCGCGGCCATGTCATCAATGAAGTCGACCACGTTTGCGTTGACACCCGCCTGCGAATAAGCCGCACGCAGGGCCTCGATATTCTTCTTCCCCGACTGGTGGGTCACGATGGGACGCACGGCCGGGTCGATCAGTGCCAGCGCGGCAGGCACGCTGTCGTTCAGCACTTTCGCGCCCAGGCTGCCGCCCACCACCAGCACGCGCAGGGGGCCGCCGCGGCCAGCGAAACGCTGCGCGGGCGCAGGCAGGTCCAGGATCGCCTGGCGCACCGGGTTGCCGGTGACGACGGCGCGGTCGGCCGCCTTGCCGAAATCGGCCGGGAAGCCGAACAGCACGCGGTCCGCCATCGGCGCCAGGGTCTTGTTCGACAGCAGCAGCGCGGCGTCGGCATTCACCAGGGCCAGCGGCACGCCGCGCAGGCGCGCCATCAGGCCGCCCGGCACGGTCACGTAGCCGCCCATGCCCAGCACCACGTCGGGCTTGCGACTGGCCAGGATGCGGCGGCAGGCGAGGAAGCTGTTCAGCATCTTGAAGGCGCCCTTGACGGTATGGCCCAGGCCTTTGCCGCGCAGGCCGGCGAAGTCGATGCTGTCCATCGCGATGCCGGCTTTCGGCACCAGGTCGGTTTCCATGCCGTGGGCGGTGCCCAGCCAGCTCACTTCCCAGCCGCGCGCGCGCATGGTCTGCGCGATCGCGATGCCCGGGAAGATGTGGCCGCCGGTGCCGGCCGCCATGATCATCAAACGCTTCGTCATACCCGGCCTCCCCGCATGCGCACGCGGTTCTCGTAGTCGATCCGCAGCAGGATCGCCAGGCCGACGCAGTTGAACATCACGCCCGAACCGCCGAAGCTCATCAGCGGCAAGGTCAGGCCCTTGGTCGGGAGCAGGCCCAGGTTCACGCCCATGTTGATGAAGGTCTGCACGCCGATCCAGATGCCGATGCCCTTGGCGGCCAGGCCGGCGAAGACCTGGTCGAGGGCGATGGCCTGGCGGCCGATGTCGAAGGCGCGCTTGACCAGCCAGTAGAACATCGCGACCACGGCCAGCACGCCGGCCAGGCCGAGTTCTTCGCCGATCACGGCCATGATGAAGTCGGTGTGGGCTTCCGGCAGGTAGTGCAGCTTTTCCACGCTCGAGCCCAGGCCGACGCCGAAGAACTCGCCGCGGCCGAAGGCGATCAGGGAGTGGGTCAGCTGGTAGGCCTTGTCGAGCGCATTGTCTTCCTGCCACGGGTCGAGGTAGGCGAACATGCGGGCGCGGCGGAACGGCGAGAGCGCGATGATCGAGGTGAAGATCACCACCAGCAGCGCGCCGATGCCGCCGAACCAGACGATGTTGATCCCGCCCAGGAACAGGATGCCCATGGCGATGCAGACGATGACGCCGAAGGCGCCGAGGTCCGGCTCCATCAGCAGCAGGCCGCCGACCAGGCCGATCGCGACCATCATCGGCAGGAAGCCCTTGGTCAGCTTGTGCATGTATTCCTGCTTGCGCACCGTGAAGTCGGCGGCGTAGAGCACGGCAGCGATCTTCATCAGCTCGGACGGCTGCAGGTTCATGACCTTGAGCGGCAGCCAGCGGCGCGCGCCGTTGACCGACACGCCGATGCCCGGGATCAGCACGATCATCAGGAGCACCAGGGTGCCGATGAAAAGCAGGGGCGCGTACTTCTGCCAGACGGCGATCGGCACGCGGAAGACCACGGCGGCGGCGGCCATCGAGACCGCGATGTACATCATCTGGCGATACAGGAAATACTCGTTCTTGTCCCCCAGGTAAGCGAACTTGGGCGAATCCGGCAACGCGATCGACGCCGAATACACCATCACCAGCCCGAACAGCATGAGCAGCACGGTGACCCACACCAGGGGCTGGTCGTAGTCCATCATCTTGGACGGCCGGCTGCGGCCGCCGACGACGGCGTCGCTGGCGCTGCCCGAGAACTTGAACGGAATCTGGAAAGCCATCAGATTTCCTGCCCCTTCTCGAGCGCGATGTCACGGACGGCGTCGACGAACACCTGCGCGCGGTGCGCGTAGTTGGTGAACATGTCGAGGCTGGCGCAGGCCGGCGACAGCAGCACCGCGTCGCCCGCCTTGGCCAGCCCGGCGGCGCGGCGCACCGCTTCCGGCAGGCCGGGCAGGTCGAACACCGGCACGCCGGTCGGCTCGATGGCGGCGCGGATGGCAGGCGCATCGCGGCCGATCAGCAGCACGGCGCGCACGTAGCGCGAGGCCGGCAGGGCCAGCGGCGCGAAGTCCTGGCCCTTGCCGTCGCCGCCGGCGATCAGCACGATCTGCTGGTCGTCGCCGGCGAAGGCCTTGCCCAGGCCTTCCAGCGCGGCGACGGTGGCGCCCACGTTGGTGCCCTTGCTGTCGTCGTAATAGTCGGCGCCCTCGATGCTGGCGACCAGTTCCACGCGGTGCGGCTCGCCCGCGTACTCGCGCAGGCCGTGCAGCAGCGGCGCCAGCGGCAGGCCGCAGGCGCGGCACAGGGCCAGCGCGGCCAGGGCGTTGGAAGCGTTATGGATGCCGCGGATGCGCAGCGCGTCGGCCGGCATCAGGCGGTTCACGCTCACTTCGACCGGCGGCGGCAGCTCTCCCTTCTTGAGTTTCTTGACCGGCTCGTCGTCGGCGGCGGCCGCATTGGCCAGCCACAGCACGCCGCGCTCGTTGACCAGGCCGAAGCTGTTCGGTTCCGAAGGTTCGCCGGTGCCGAAGGTGTGGACCGGGCTGTCGACGGCGGTCATGCGCATCACGATGGCGTCGTCGCGGTTCAGCACGCGCACGGTGTCGGCGCCGAAGATGCGCGCCTTGTCGGCGGCATAGGCGTCCATGCTGCCGTGCCAGTCGAGGTGGTCCTGGGTCACGTTCAGCACCGTGGCCGCGTCGGCCTGCAGGCTGAAGGTGGTGTGCAGCTGGAAGCTGGACAGTTCCAGCACCCAGGCCTGCGGCAAGTCATTGTTGTCGAGGACTTCGCGCAGCACGTCGAGCGCGGCCGGGCTGATGTTGCCGGCCACGCGGGTCGACAGGCCGGCGCGGCGGCACAGCAGGCCGGTCAGGCTGGTGACGGTGGTCTTGCCGTTGGTGCCGGTGATGGCGATGACTTTCGGGGCATAGCCGCGTTCCTGGCGCAGGTGGGCCAGGGCCTGGGCGAACAGCTCGATCTCGCCCCACACGGGGATGCGGCGTTCGTGCGCGGCCGGAGTGATCGCTGCCAGTTCGCGGTTCGGCGCCAGGCCCGGGCTGACGGCCACGAAGTCGACGCCGTCGAGCAGGCCGGCATTGAACTCACCGCCGACGAATTCGGCGTTCGGCACCGCCTGGCGCAGGGCGAACAGGCGCTGCGGTTCGGTGCGCGTATCGGCCACGCGCACGCGCGCGCCGCAGCGCGCCAGCCAGTGCGCGATTGCCAGCCCGGATTCACCCAGGCCCAGTACCAGTGCGGATTTGCCTTCGTAGTTCAT
>CAMPHU010000198.1 GCA_946886065.1 uncultured Massilia sp.
ATTAACAAAACTTTAACTAACTCCAACACCACAGCCCCAAAAAAGCCGTATCATGTTTCATTACCATGGCCCGGCGCCCACCCTGCGCCGGCTCGTCGTAACACGGCGTCCCACGAGGCGCCGATCCAGGTCCCTCGCGGTCCGGCTCATTGGAGGCACTATGCAACATGCGTCGCAAGCTGCACTGTTTTCATTGATTGGCGATACCCCGCTGGTGGAAGTGACCCGCATCGATACCGGTCCCTGCCAGCTGTTCCTGAAACTCGAATCGCAAAATCCCGGTGGCTCCATCAAGGACCGCATCGGCAAGGCCATGATCGAAAAGGCCGAGCATGACGGCCACCTCCAGCCCGGCGGCACGGTGGTCGAGGCCACCGCCGGCAATACCGGCCTGGGCCTGGCCCTGGTGGCGCGCATCAAGGGCTACCGCGTGGTGCTGGTGGTCCCGGACAAAATGGCGGCCGAGAAGATCCTGCACCTGAAGGCGCTCGGCGCCGAGATCCACCTGACCCGCTCCGACGTCGGCAAGGGCCACCCCGAGTACTACCAGGACTACGCCGCCCGCCTGGCCAGGGAGATTCCCGGCGCCTGGTTCGCCGACCAGTTCAACAACCCGGCCAACCCCTGGGCCCACGAGCACTTCACCGGCCCGGAGATCTGGGACCAGACCAACCACAAGGTGGACGCCATTGTCGTCGGCGTCGGCTCATCGGGCACCCTCACCGGCCTGTCGCACTACTTCAAGAAGACCCAGCCGCACCTGGAATTCATCCTGGCCGACCCGAAGGGCTCGATCCTGGCGGAGTACGTCAACACCGGCCACCTGTCGAAGGATGCCGGTTCCTGGGCGGTGGAAGGCATCGGCGAGGACTTCATCCCCGGCATCGCCGACCTGTCGCGCGTGACCAAGGCCTATACGATTCCCGACGAGGAAAGCTTCAACACGGCGCGCCTGCTGCTCCAGCAGGAAGGCATCCTGGGCGGCTCGTCCACCGGCACCCTGCTCGCCGCCGCGTTGCGCTATTGCCGCGAGCAGACCCGTCCCAAGCGCGTCGTCACCTTCGTGTGCGACACCGGCACCCGCTACCTGACCAAGGTCTACAGCGACGGCTGGATGGTCGACCAGGGCCTGCTGACCCGGCCCAAGCTGGGCGACCTGCGCGACCTGATCGGCCGCCGCTACGATGCCGGCGAAGTGGTGACGGTGTCGCCCACCGACACCCTGCTGACCGCTTTCAACCGCATGCGCAGCAGCGACCTGCAGCAGCTGCCGGTGATCGACAACGAAGGCCGGCTGGCGGGCCTGATCGACGAATCCGACCTGCTGCACCATGTGACCACCGAGCCGGGCCGCTTCGGCGCGCCGGTGTCGAGCACCATGACGGCCCAGCTGCAGACCCTGCATCCGGCCGCGAGCATGCAGCAGCTGCGCGAAGTGCTCGACCGCGGCCTGACCGCCGTGATCACCGACGGTCCGAGCTTCTACGGGCTGATCACACGCTTCGACCTGCTGAATCATTTGAGAAGGACGCTTTCATGACCGAATCCAAGAGGAACAACGTGAAGCACATCGCCACCCGCGTCATCCACGGCGGCCAGGCGCCGGAGCCGGCGACCGGCGCCGTGATGCCGCCGATCTTCGCGACGTCCACCTTCCGCCAGGAGAGCCCGGGCGTGCACAAGGGCCTGGACTACGGCCGCTCGCACAACCCGACGCGCTGGGCGCTGGAGCGCTGCGTGGCCGACATCGAAGGCGGCAGCGCGGCCTTTGCCTTCGCCTCCGGCCTGGCGGCGATCGCGGCGGTGCTCGAGCTGCTGCCGGCCGGCTCGCACATCGTGGCGGGCGACGACATGTACGGCGGCACCTACCGCCTGTTCGAGCGCGTGCGGCGCGACAGCGCCGGGCACAAGTTCACCTACGTCGACCTGGCCGATCCGGACGCGTTGGCGGCCGCGCTGCGTCCCGAGACGAAGATGGTGTGGGTGGAAACGCCGACCAACCCCATGCTGAAACTGGCCGACCTGCGCGCCATCGCCGCACTGTGCAAGGCGCGCGGCATCCTGACCGTGTGCGACAACACCTTCGCCAGCCCGATCTTGCAGCGTCCACTGGAGTGCGGCATCGATATCGTGGTGCACTCGACCACCAAGTACATGAACGGACACTCGGACGTGATCGGCGGCGTGGCCATCGTCAACGACCCACAGCATGCGGAACGGCTGGGCTTCATCCAGAATGCGGTCGGCGCGATCCAGGGACCCTTCGACAGCTTCCTGGTGCTCCGCGGGATCAAGACCCTGGCGCTGCGCGTGGAGCGCAGCAGCGCCAATGCGCTCGCGCTGGCGCAGTGGCTGGAGCGCGAGCCGAAGGTGCGCAAGGTGCACTATCCCGGGCTGGAGTCGCATCCCCAGCACGCGCTGGCAAAACGGCAGATGAACGGTTTCGGAGGGATCGTGTCGATCGACCTGGATACCGACCTGGCGGGGGCAAGGCGCTTCCTGGAGAACTGCGAGGTGTTCACCCTGGCGGAGAGCCTGGGCGGGGTGGAGAGCTTGATCGAGCATCCGGCCTTGATGACGCATGCGAGCATTCCTGCGGAGCGCAGGGAGGAACTGGGGATTGGGGATGGCTTGATCCGGCTGTCGGTCGGGATCGAGCATCTGGAGGACCAGCGCGACGACCTGCGGCGCGCGCTCGCAGCCATCTAGCAAGAACACAACACCGTCGTTCCGGCCTTCGCCGGAACGACGGACTTGAGGGTGTCGGCCTTTATGCGGCTTCCAAGGCGCGATGTGCCGAAGGCCCACGCACCTTGAACGTCCCCACCAGCTCCGACAACTCCGCCGCCTGCTGCCGCATCGACGCCGCCGCAGCGGCCGCTTCTTCCACCATCGCCGCATTCTGCTGCGTCGACAGATCCATCTCCGCAATCGCCTTGCTCACCTGCTCCACGCCGCTCGCCTGCCCCGCGCTGGCTTCGTGAATCGCGCCGAGAATCCCGGCCACGTCCTGCACATGCTGCAGCACCGCGCGCATCGTCGACCCGGCGGCTTCCGCGATCCCGGTCCCGGCCTCGATCTCGCCGGCTGATTCCCCGATCAGCTGCTTGATCTCCTTCGCCGCCCCGGCGCTGTGCTGCGCCAGGTTGCGCACCTCCGCCGCCACCACGGCGAACCCGCGTCCCTCCGTCCCGGCACGCGCCGCCTCGACCGCCGCGTTGAGCGCCAGGATGTTGGTCTGGAAGGCGATGCTGTCGATCATGCCCGTGATGTCGACGATACGGTCCGCCGAGGCCTTAATCGCCGCCATGCGCGTCACCAGCTGCCCGACCGCCCTGGCGCCTTCGATGGCCACCGTCGATGCGTTCTGCGCCAGCGCATTCGCCTGCCGCGCGCTGGCGTTGTTCCGCACGATGGCGCTGCTGAGGGCGTCCATGGCGCCGACCGTCTCGCGCAGCGCATCGGCCTGGCGCTCGGTGCGCTGGGACAGGTCCTGGTTGCCGTGGGCGATCTCGCTGGAGGCCGAATCGATGGCCTGCGCGCCCTGCAGTACCTGCGACACCGTCGAGGACACGCCGTGCGTCATGCCGTTGAGCGCATCGAACAGGCGGCCGATCTCGTCGCCGCGTGTGTGGCGGATCACAGGACGCAGGTCGCCGTGCGCCACCTGCTCGGCCAGGGCAAGGGCCTGCTGCAAGGGCGCGACGATGTTGCGGGTCAGGATCCAGGCAAGCGCACCGCCTACCGCCAGTGCGCCCAGGCCCAGCACCATCAGCAGCGCCTTGCTGAAGCTGGATGCGGACGCGGATTCGTCGGCGAGGCGGTGCGCTTCGGCCGTCTCGAAGGCCAGCAGGGCTTCCAGCGCGGCGATGTGGGCCTTGTCATGCTGCGCCCAGCGGCCGGTCACCAGCTCCTCGACGACCTGGGTCTGGCCGAATTCCTTTGCGCGGAACAGCTCGGCCTGGGTGGCGGCCAGAGCCGCCTTGTGCCTGGCGGCTTCCTGCATCAGGGTGCGTTCACGCTCCAGGCCCGGCAGCTTGGCGAGCTTGTTCTCGATGGCGGCGGCGCCCTTGCGGCCTTCGGCCAGCCGGGCCTGGAAATAATCGGCCAGCTCCAGGCTGTCGCTGCGGGCGATCGAGATGGTGCGCGAGCCGTTCAGGCGCTCGATGCCGAGCAGGTCGGAGACGAGCTGCTGCTTGGCCAGCTTGTCTTTCACCAGGTCTTCCGTCAGCCTGTCGGATGCCTGCATGCGCCACAGGGCGACGGCGGAAACAAGGAGGATGAGGAGGGAAACGATACCGAAGGAACCCAGGAGCTTGGTGCCGGTCTGGAGCTTTGCGAGTCGCATTGCAAGTACGGGTAGTTGTGAGTACTTGCAGTTTAGAAAGTGTTTGTGACGGGATTATGAATTTGTGTGAAGGGGCGTGTCATGGTTGTGTCACGGGTACGCACGCAAACTTGGGTTCCGGCCAAGGGGGACGCCCAGTCCCCCTTGGCCGGACCTAAACTGAACTTACTCCTGGCGCTTCAGCGCCGGGATCGCCGCCGGCTTCCACGCCTTCACCGGCTGCTCCTTCAACTTCTTCTCGAGCATTTCCAGCGCCACTTCCAGCTGGCGGTCGCGCCCCTTGAAGGTCTCGTGCGGCAGGTTGTCCACTTCCACATCCGGCGCCACGCCCACCCCTTCGATCAGCCACTCGCCTTCGCTCGAGAACTGCCCGAACTCCGCCACGCGCGCCATGCCGTTGTCGGTCAAGCCGTTGCCGTCGCTGAGCCAGACGCCCGCGCCCGCCGTGCGCTTGCCCACGACAGGTCCGAGCTTGAGCGCCTTGACGCCGGCGGTAAAGGTCTCGCCGTCCGAGTAGGTCAGTTCGTCCGCCAGCACCACCAGGTGGCCGCGGAAGGTGTTCTGCATGTTCGACTGCGGCTGGTTGCCGTTCGATGCCCAGAAGGCCCACGAGCGGCGCAGCAGCTTCTCGATGATCCAGCTGTCGATGTTGCCGCCATTATTGCGGCGCACGTCGATGATCAGGCCTTCCTTGTTGATGTTGGCGTAGAAGTCGCGCGCAAAGGCGTTGATGTCGCGCGCCACCATGGCGCGCAGGTGCAGGTAGCCGATCTTGCCCTTCGACGTCTCGTCCACCTGGCGCGCCCTGCTCTGCTCCCAGTCGGCGTAGCGCAGGCTCGCGTGGCGCGCCATGCTCACCGGCGTGACGATCACCTGGCGCGGCTTGGCGCCCGGCGTCTTCACCTGCAGCAGCACCTGCTTGTCGGCCTGGTCGAGCAGCAGGTCGGCGATGTCGCGGGTCTCGCGAAGCGACTTGCCGTTGACGGCCAGGATCACGTCGCCTTCCTTGACGCCCACGTCAGGCGGAGACAGCGGACCGGCTTCGGACGGCAATTCGGGCTCGCTGCGGTAGACACGGTCGACGCGGTAGCCCTCCGCCGTGCGGGCCAGGACCGCACCCAGGCTGGACGGCGTGCCCTCGCCCGTTGCGCGGCGCACGTCGCCAGGACGGATCTGCGAATGCAGCGCACCGACCTCGCCCACCATCATGCCCAGCACGTCGTCCAGTTCCGCGCGGTCGGTCACGCGCTCGACCAGCGGCGCGTAGCGCGCACGCGCGGCGTTCCAGTCGACCCCGCGCATCTTGGCGTCGTACAGGAAGTCGCGGTGCATGCGCCAGGCGTCGTTGAACATCTGTTTCCATTCCAGGCGCGGATTGGTGGTCACCGCCCAGTCGTCGATCTTGACCTTGGCCTTGGTCAGATCGGCCGGGGCCTTGGCGCCGGCGGCCACGATCAGCATGTCGCCCGGCGCGCCCTTGGCATAGGTGCGGTAGAAGACGTGCTTGCGGTCGGCGCTCAGGCCGAACTCGCGCACATTGGACACGAAGGTTTCCGGCTGCGGCGCGCTGCGCGAGATCTCCAGGGTCTTGAGCACGCCCTTCTGGCCGTCGTCGGAATCGAGCAGGTAGAGGCGCTTGTCGTCGACGGCCAGCGCACGGTAGTTGCCCGGCGCGACCGGCACTTCGTACAGGCGTTCGCGCAGCCCGGCGTAGACGATCGCCGGCGTCGGCTTCTTCGGCTTGTCGCTGTTGGCCGCATTCGCGGCGCTGGCGGTGGCGGCTGCAGCGGCGGCAACGGCGGCCTGCTTGTCGGCGGTCTGCTCGTCGGCGCCCGGCGTCTTCACCGCGGCCTTGGCGGCGGCTTCCGGGGATTTCTCTTCCGGCTTGGTCAGCTCGTCCTCGGGCTTGAACGGAAAGCGCGTGTCGGGCTGCAGCGCCAGCGCGTACACGCCGACGCGGTCGTCGAACACCGGCCCCATGTTGCGGTCGCCCCAGACCGAGGCGTTGCCGAGGTTGAAGTGGCGCGCCGAGAGGAAGTACAGCCACTTCCCGTCCGGCGAGAAGGCCGGCGAATTGGCTTCGTAGCGGTCGGTGGTCACAAAGCTCATCTGCTTCGTGGCCAGGTTGTACAGGCCGATCTGGTTGCGCTGCTCGCTGCTGCCGGTGCGGACCAGCGCCAGGTTGCGGCTGTCCGGCGACCACACGACCTGTTCCAGGCGGTCGACGCCGATCTGGCCGGCGTCATCGATCACCACATTGGCTTTGCCCGCCAGGTCGAGCAGCCAGGTGCGGCCCTTCTTGTCGGTATGGGCCAGCCACTTCCCGTCCGGCGACGGATACAGGTTCCAGCGGTGGGCGGCGCCATCCTTGGTCAGGCGCTCGCCGTGGCCGGAGCCGTCGGCCGCATAGCGCCAGATCTCGTTCTCGCCGCTGGCGTCGGTGATGGCATAGACCCATTTGTCATCGTGGCTGAACACGGCGCTGCGCGCACGCACGCCTTCCGGCACGGCGATCTCGACGCGGCGGTAGGTGCCGGTGCCGGCGATGGTCACGCGGCCGCGCGCGGTCAGCACGATGCGCTCGGCCTTGTTGGCGGGCTCGATGCTGGTCAGCGCATCGAGCGGCGACTTCACGCGGCGCATGCGCTGCTGGTCGAAGTCGGACACCAGGCTGGCCTTGAGCAGGCTGTCGGCGCCGCTCGCGATATCCAGCACGCGCAGGTCGGCGCCCAACTGGTAGACGATACGGCCGTCGCCGAGCGAAGCGGTACGCACGTCCCATTCCTTGTGGCTGGTGTGGGCGCGGCGGTCGCTGCCGTCCGGGAGCGAGGACCAGATGTTGTCGGCGCCGCCGGCATCGCTGATGAAGTACAGGCGACCCTGGTGCCACATCGCGCGGCGGTTGTTCGCCATGTCGCCCTTGAACAGTTGAGTGGCTTCGCCCTTGGCGTCCAGGTCGAAGCGCCACAGCTGGGCGTGGGCGCCGCCGCGGTAGGAGCGGACGTTATCGTTGGTCATGGACAGGCCCATGCGCGTGAAGTAGACGACCTTGCCGCCATCGTCCAGGGTGGCGTCGTTGGCGTCGGCCAGCGGCAGCACGCGGCGCTTCATGGTGCCCGGGTCCAGCGCGGCCACCACGCGGTGCTTGGCGGGGCCGCTTGAATTCTCGGTGCTGACCAGGACTTCGCCCTGTACCGTCCAGCCGAGCACCGTGACGCCGCCGTTCTCGAAGGTGATGCGCTTGGGCAGGCCGCCCTCGAGCGGCATCACGTAGGCTTCCTGCGCGCCTTCGTAGGAGGCGGCGAAGGCGAGCAGCTTGCCGTCGTGCGAGATCGCGGCGTGGGTCTCGGCCGATGGGTGCGTGGTCAGGCGGGTGGCCTTGCCGCCCGCGGTGGTCGTGCGCCACAGGTCGCCTTCCGCCGTGAAGACAATGGTGTCGCCGCGGACGGCCGGGAAACGGAAGTAAGGGTCGGCGGCGGCGGCCTGGCTGCCGATGAGGGCGAGCGACAGCGCAAGGATGGTGCGGGAGACGGTCATGGTCACTGTGGCGGAGGTTGCTAAAGAGCATGAGTTTGCCACAGGGGAAAGACGAGTTGGGGTGCATGCATGTAAAAAACAACTGGGTGCTCAGGTTAGGGTGCAAGCGTGCGTTGCAGTGCACCACCGTTCCACCTTGCACCACTACCCCGGAGACGAAAAAAAACCGCGCCGAAGCGCGGTTCTTTGCTGAGATCGACGATTACTCGATCTCGACCGTCTCCGCCGGAGCCGGTGGCGGCAGCACGTCCCCTTCCGGGAACTCGAGCATCACATCGTCCTTCTCGTTCAGGTCCACGGTCACGCGACCGCCGTTGACCAGGCGGCCGAACAGCAGCTCGTCGGCCAGGGCCTTGCGGATCATGTCCTGGATCAGGCGCGACATCGGACGGGCGCCCATCAGCGGGTCGAAGCCCTTCTTGCCGAGGAACTTGCGCAGCTTCTCGGTGAACACGGCTTCCACCTTCTTCTCGTGCAGCTGCTCTTCCAGCTGCATCAGGAACTTGTCCACGACGCGCAGGATGATGTCCTCGTCCAGCGCACGGAAGCTGATGATCGCGTCCAGGCGGTTGCGGAACTCCGGCGTGAACATGCGCTTGATGTCGGCCATCTCGTCGCCCGCCTCTTTCGAATCGACGAAGCCCACCGAGCGCTTGGTCAGGCTCTCGGCGCCCGCGTTGGTGGTCATGATGATGATCAC
>CAMPHU010000199.1 GCA_946886065.1 uncultured Massilia sp.
GCTGGTCCAGACCGACGACCTGTCCAAGACCTACGGCACCCCGGAGATGGAAGAGATCACCAGCTACTTCAACGAGCGCCGCTGGCTCGGCTGGGACCTGCTGTGCGGGAAAGTCGACCAGCACCACAAGCTGTGGAGCTACCTGCTCGAATCGCACGCCACCGAAGAGGAGCTGCTCTGGTTCCGCGACAATCCCTGCCCGCCCGACATCATCGGCGTGAACTACTACATCACCAGCGAACGCTGGCTGGACCACCGTCCGGAACGCTATCCGGAATCGCACCGCCATGTGTACCGCGGCGTTCCCCATGCCGACATCGAGACGCCGCGCGCGCTGGCCACGCCGACGCCGGGCATCGCGCCGCTGCTGATGGAGACCTGGGAGCGCTACGGCCTGCCGATCGCCATCACCGAGGCCCACATCGACGCCAACCGCGAAGACCAGCTGCGCTGGCTGCTGGAGATCTGGAACTCGGCCCGCAAGGCGCGCAACCAGGGCGCCGACGTGCGCGCCGTCACCGTCTGGGCGCTGCTCGGCTCCTTCGACTGGAACTGCCTGGTGACCGAATGCCGCGGCTACTATGAGCCGGGACCCTTCGACGTGCGCGGCGGCACACCCCGTCCGACCGCGGTGGCGACCCTGATGCGCGAGCTGTCCAGCGGCCGTCCACTGAGCAATCCGGTGCTGCAGGGCGAAGGCTGGTGGCGCCGCCCGGGACGTTTCCTGTGCAAGCCGGTGGCGACCAGCACCGCGGTGGCCGACCTGGCCGTGCGCAGCCAGTTCAAGTCGGCGCTCGTGCAGCCGATCCTGATCACCGGCGCTACCGGCACCCTGGGCTCGGCCTTCGCGCGCATCTGCGAGAAGCGCAACCTGGCCTACCACGTGCTGACGCGCCAGGAGATGGACATCACCGACCCGGCCTCGGTGGAAAGCGCGATCCAGCGCTTCAAGCCCTGGGCCATCATCAACGCGGGCGGCTATGTGCGCGTCGACGAGGCCGAGCAGGACAGCGAGCGCTGCATGCGCGAGAACACCCTGGGCCCGACCATCCTGTCGCTGGCCTGCATCCGCCACAGCTTGCGCTTCATGACCTTCTCGACCGACCTGGTGTTCGACGGCACCAAGGGCCGGCCCTACGTGGAGTCGGACCCGGTCAATCCGCTGGGCGTCTACGGCCGCAGCAAGGTCGAGGCCGAGCAGCGCGTGCTGGACGCCGACCCGCAAGCCCTGGTGATACGCACCAGTTCCTTCTTCGGCCCCTGGGACCAGCACAACTTCGTGACCCAGGCGCTGAATGCGCTCGACAACGGCCTGCCCTTCCAGGCGGCGGGCGACATGACGGTGTCGCCGACCTATGTGCCCGACCTGGTGAACGTGTCGCTCGACCTCCTGATCGACCGCGAGCGCGGCGTCTGGCATCTGACGAATGCCGAGGCGGTGAGCTGGGCCGAACTGGCAAGGCGCGCCTGCGCGGCTGCCGGAGTGGATCCGCGCCGGCTGGAGGAAGTGTCCGCGGAATCCTGCGGATACGCCGCAAGGCGGCCGGAGTTCAGTGCGCTGAGCAGCGAGCGCGGGCTGCTGCTGCCCTCGCTGGACGATGCGCTCAGGCGCTATAGGGAGGCGGTGGAACAGCGGGCCAACGGCGTCGACGCCGAACGTCCGGGGGAGGCGGCGCATTACGCCAGCTGATAACGATTGCTTTCTGCCAAGTTGCCGCGCTTTTCCTTTGGGGGAGCGCGGTTTTTTTATGTGTTGGTGGTGTACTTGCGACCAAGTTCTACGTCTCTTCCACCGCCGCAAACTGCAGCCGATACAGGTTCGCATACATCCCGTTCGCCCCCAGCAGCTCCTCGTGCGTCCCCTGCTCGACGATCCGCCCGTGCTCCATCACGACGATGCGGTCCGCCCTTTCGATGGTCGACAAGCGGTGCGCGATCACGATCGTGGTGCGGCCCGCCATCAGGGTGTCGAGCGCCGCCTGCACCGCGCGTTCGGATTCGTTGTCCAGCGCCGAGGTGGCCTCGTCCAGGATCAGGATCGGCGCGTCCTTGTAGATCGCGCGCGCGATCGCCACGCGCTGGCGCTGGCCGCCCGACAGGCGCGAGCCGTTCTCGCCGATGCGCGTCTGCACGCCTTCCGGCAGCTTGGCCACCACGTCCGTCAGGTGCGCGGCCTTGACCGCCGCCGCCAGGCGCTCGTCGTCGATCTGCTCGGCGCCGTAGGCGATGTTGGCCGCCAGCGTGTCGTCGAACAGCACCACGTTCTGGCTCACCATCGCCAGCTGGGCGCGCAGGCTGTCCAGGCGGATGTCGGGGTAAGGCACGCCGTCCAGCAGCAGCCTGCCGCCTTCCGGATCGTAGAAGCGCGTCACCAGGTTCACGAACGTGGACTTGCCGCCGCCCGACATGCCCACCAGCGCCACCGTCTGGCCGGGCTGGATATCGAGCGAGACATCGTTGAGCGCCAGGCTGGGCGCGCCCGGGTAGCGGAAGGCCACGCGCTCGAACACCAGGCGGCCCTTGGCGCGTTTCATTTCATGGCTGCCGGTATCGAGCTCGGTCGGCGCATCGATGATCTCGAACACGGTCTCGGCGGCCGCCAGCCCGCGCTGCATCGGGCCGTTGACCTCGGCCAGCGACTTCAGGGGGGTGAGCAGCATCAGCATCATGGTCACGAAGTTGGTGAACTCGCCCACCGTCATCTCGGCGCGGATCGCCAGCACGATCACCAGCGACAAGGCCATCGCCGTGGCGATCTGGGTCACCGGCGTGGTGGCCGCGAAGGCCACCGTCATGCGCTGGGCGAAGCCGCGCAGGGCCTCGCTGCGCGCGCGGAAGCGCGCGCGCTCGTAGCGCTCGCCCGAGAACACGCGGATCACCTGGTGGCCGCGCGCGGCCTCTTCCACCACGCCGGTCATCTCGGCGGTGACGCGCTGGCTTTCACGGTTCAGGCGGCGCAGGCGGCCGGTGGTGGTGCGCACGATCACGGCGGTCAGCGGCACCACGACGATCGCCACCAGGGTCAGCTTCCAGTTCAGGTAGAGCAGCGCGCCCAGCAGGCCGATCACCACCAGCACGTCGCGCACGCAGGCCACGAACACCGACTGGATCATGTCCACCACCTGGCGCACGTCGTTGACCACGGTGTTGATGATCTTGCCGGTGGTCTCCTGCTGGAAGCGCGCCACCGGCAGGCGCAGCACGCGCTCGAAGGCCATCGCGCGCAGGTCGTTCAGCACGCGCGACAGCACCCAGTTGTTCAGGTAGGCGGTGGAGAAGGTGCCGATCCCGCGCAGGATGAAGATCGAGACCAGCACGCCCGGGACCCACCACAGGCTGAACGGGACCTTTTCCTTGAAGCCCAGGTCGAGCAGCAGTTCCAGCGCCTTGCCCAGCAGCGGCTGGGTGGCCGCGGTGAGCGCCATCGCCAGCAGCGACATCCAGGCGCGCGACTGATAAGGCTTGAGGACCGCCAGCAGGCGTTTCACGATAAGGCTAGTTTTCACGTTTTTCCTTCGCAATCAGGCAGAAGCCCATGAGCAGGAAGATCATCAGCGCATAGAACATGCAGCCCTTGAGCGACCAGAAAATCACTTCGGTCAAGCCGAAACTGAAATAAGACAGCACGACCAGCATGCCGGCCAGCGCCGGCGCGAACTGCGGCATGCCCTTGTGGATGCCGCCTCCCAGCTCGCGCGCGAAGAACATGAAGGGCGCCAGAAGGATGCCGGCCCAGGCCAGCAAGCCCCATATTCCGCCCGTCGCGAGCGCCTGCAGGGCGTCATTATGCAGGTGTTCCACCAACAGGATCGCCGGATCGAGATCGCCCGCCTCCACATGGCGGCGCAGTTCCATGCGCATCGCCACGGGATCCAGGCCCGTGAACGGGCGCTCGGCGATCAGCATGGTGGCGCCCTTCCACAGTTCGAGGCGGATGCCGAGGCTGCTGAATGCGCTGCCGCCGTCCATCCAGGTGCGCACTTCGGCGACGCCCAGTTCGGCGCGCTCCTGCATGCCGGTGGAGGGAACGAAGAAGGCCGCGCCGATCAGGGCGAAACTGCCTGTCAGCAGCAGGCGTACGCGCTTGCTGTGCAGCAGCTGGGCGTAGCTCAGGAACAGCAGGCCGGCCAGGGGCAGCGCGACCAGGCCCCCACGGGAGCCGGTGGCGAGCGAGGCCGCCAGTCCTGCCGCCACGCCCAGCGCGGCCGGCAGGGCCTTGCGGGTGCTGTGGCGGTAATCGACCGCCGCCGCCAGCGCCACCAGCGCCAGGCACATGGCCAGGTCGCCGAAGGTGATCGGATTCAGCCAGCCGCCCGGACGGTCCATGTGCAGCCCGATGCGCTGCCACAGCACGAGGGGCAGCGCGGCCACGGCGCCGCCGAGCACACCCCACCACAGCACCGCGCGCGGCGGACGCGCCAGCAGCACCAGCATGGCCGCGCTCAGGCCCATCAGCATGCGCGACGGATTGTCGAGGCGCGACATGTCGGCCTCGGGGCGCAGCAGCACGAAGACGGCGGCCAGCGCCAGCTGGAAGGCGAAGGCGGCGACCACCCAGCGCACCGCCTTCCAGTGCGGCGCCAGCGCCGTCCAGGCCTGGCGCGGCACGAACAGCAGCGTGAGCACGAACAGGACGCTGGAAAATCCGATCCCGGAGGGGGTGATGAGGCTAAGGAAAGGGAATAAAAACACCTGGAGGCCGATCCACAGCTGCATCGGCGCCCACGTTTGCATCGGCTTATTGTTCATTCAGGTTCATGTGGGATATTCTTGCCACCTTGAGCGATTCATTCAGGAAGCCATGCAGCAAGCAGCGACAATCTCGGTCGTGATCACGACGTACAACCGGCCGGACGCCCTCACGGCGGTGGTGGAAGCCTGTTTTTTACAGGACGACAAGAATTTTGAAATCATTATCGCCGATGACGGCTCCGGTGCCAACACAAGGGACTGCATCGACCGGCTGCGCGCGCGCTCGCCGGTACTGCTCAAGCACGTGTGGCAGCCGGACGACGGTTTCCGCGCCGCGATGGCGCGCAACCGCGGCACCCTGGCGGCAACCGGCGACTATATCATCTTCCTCGACGGCGACTGCATTCCGCAGCGCGACTTCATCGCGCGCCACCGCGCCCTGGCGCAGCCGGGCTTCCTGGTGTCCGGCAGCCGCATCCTGCTCAGCCAGCGCTTCACCGAACAGGTGCTGGCCGAGCACATCGACGTGCCGGCGCTCGGCCTGTTCGACAAGCTGCGCTACCGCCTGCGCGGCGACATGAACAAGGTGCTGCAGCTGATGCTGCGCTGGCCCGACCTGGGCCGCGTGCGCCGAAAGTTCAGCTGGCGCCGCATCAAGAGCTGCAACCTGGCCGTGTGGCGCGCCGACCTCGAGAAGGTGAACGGCTTCGACGAGAGCTTCGTCGGCTGGGGCCACGAGGATTCCGACCTGGTGGTGCGCCTGTTCCATGCAGGCGTGCTGCGCAAAGACGGCGCCCTGGCCACCGAGGTGCTGCACCTGTGGCACCGCGAGGCCAGGCGCGACGAGGAATCCAGCAACCGCAAGGTGGTCCTGCAGCGCGCCGCCGACAAGACCACCCAGGCGGCGCGCGGCCTGCGCGAGCACCAGGGCGAATCCGCCTGATGGCCGCCTCCCGCATGCCGCTGTGGGTGCGGCGCACCCATAAATGGCTGTCGCTGGTGGTCGGCATCCAGGCCCTGCTCTGGGTGCTGGGCGGCCTGTACATGGTGGCGGTGCCGATCGAGATCGTGCACGGCGACCACCTGGCGCGCAGCGAGCGCCCCGCCTTGCGCGCCGATGCGGCGCGCATCGATCCGGCCGCATTGGCGGCGCGCTATCCGGGATCGAGCGGTTTCGTCTTCAAGCAGCTGGGCGGGCGCGAGGTGGTCGAAGTCCGGCAAGGCAAGCAGGTGCTGCTGGCCGACGCCGCCAGCGGCGCGGCGCTCGCGCCGCTCGGCCGCGCCCAGGTCGAGGCGCTGGCGCGGACGGCCTACCTGGGCGACGGCAAGCTGCGCGCCGCCGAATGGCTCACCACCTCGCCGCGCGAGGTCGGCGGCCGTCCCGCCCCGCTGTGGGCCGTGCACTTCGACGACATGGTCTCGACCACCCTGTATTACTCGCCTTATAGCGGCGAACTGGTGACCCGCCGGCACGCCCTGTGGCGCTGGTTCGACTTCGTCTGGATGCTGCACATCATGGATTACGAGGAGCGCGAGGATGTCAATAACGGACTGCTGCGCACCGGCGCCATCGCCGGGTTCGCGATGACGCTCAGCGGCGTGTGGCTGCTGGCGCTGTGGCTGCGCAAGAGGAGCAAGCGATGACCAGGATGATGCGCATCGCCCACAAGTGGCTGGGCCTGCTGATCGGCCTGCAGTTCGTGCTGTGGGTGGCGAGCGGCCTCGTCATGAGCCTGCTCGACATGCACAAGGTGCATGGACTGAACAGCCGCGCGCCGGCCGCCGCGGCGCGGCCCTGGATCGCGGACGCACTGCCGGTGGGGCAGGTGCTGGCCGCGCAGGAGCGGCCGGTGGACCGGGTCGCGACGGCCTGGCTGGACCGGCTGCCGGTGTACCGGCTGTCGCAGGGGAAGGCCAGCTGGCTGCTGGACGCGCGCGACGGACGGCGGGTGCAGGTCGATGCGGGCATGGCGGCGCGGCTGGCGGCGGCGTCGTACAGGGGGAACATGCCGATGCTGGCGCCGCAGCTGCTGGCGTCCACGCCGGAGGTGCGGGGGCATGAAGGGCGCGTGTGGCGCGTGTCTGTGCTCGACGCCGATACCACCACGATCTATGTGTCCGAGCAGACGGGCGAGGTGCTGCCGCACCGGAACAGCACCTGGCGCCTGTTCGATTTCTTCTGGATGCTGCACATCATGGATTACCGGGAGCGGACGGATTTCAATCATCCGCTGGTTATCACCAGCGCCGGAGCCGGCCTGCTGCTGACACTTGGGGGCTTGTGGCTGCTGGTGGCCACGTTCAGGGTGGCGGAGTTTGTGCCGAAGAAGAGAAAGCGCTAACGGCTTTCATGCAAACTTGGGTCCCCGCCTGCGCGGGGATGAGGTGCCGAGGGTGCTGATCACAGAAGCTTATTCCCTGAGCTACTCTTAAGACCGTCATCCCCGCGAAGGCGGGGACCTGAGTTTCTCAGCACTTACGCAATACTCAACCTTGCCGCCTTCGGCGCCCCCAGCCGCGGCGCCGCCTCCTCCACCTTGAACACGCTCACCACCTCGGCCAGCTGCGCCGCCTGGTGCTGCATGGTCTCCGACGCCGCCGCCGCTTCCTCGACCAGCGACGCATTTTGCTGCGTCACCTGATCCATCTGCCCGATCGCCTGGTTGATCTGCTCGATCCCCAGGGTCTGCTCCTGCGTCGCCACCATGATCTCGCCGATGATCGAGGTCACGCGCTGCACGCTGTCGACGATGTCCTTCATGGTCGTGCCGGCCTGGTCGACCAGGCGCGCGCCGTCGTCCACCTTGGCGACCGAGTCGCTGATCAGGGCCTTGATTTCCTTGGCCGCCGCCGCCGAGCGCTGCGCCAGGTTGCGCACCTCGGTCGCGACCACCGCGAAGCCCCTGCCCTGCTCGCCGGCGCGCGCCGCTTCCACCGCCGCGTTCAGCGCCAGGATGTTGGTCTGGAAGGCGATGCCGTCGATGACGCCGATGATGTCCACCACCTTCTTCGAGGACTCGTTGATCGAGGCCATGGTGTTCACCACCTGCGACACCACCGCGCCGCCGCGGTCCGCCACCGTGGACGCCGACTGCGCCAGCGCATTGGCTTCGCGCGCGTTGTCCGCGCTTTGCTTGACGGTCGAGGTCAGCTCTTCCATCGAAGACGCGGTTTCTTCGAGCGAGGAGGCCTGCTCCTCGGTGCGCGAGGACAGGTCCTGGTTGCCGGCCGCGATCTGGCAGGAGGCGGTGGCGATGGTGTCGGTGCCGCTGCGCACCTGGCTGACGATGCCGGCCAGCGCATCGCGCATGCTCTTCATCGCGAACATCAGGCTGTGCTGGTCGCCGGCACGGATCTCGACCGGCACGCTCAGGTCGCCCGCGGCGATACGCCGCGCCGCCGCGGCCGCGGCTTCCGGCTCGCCGCCCACCGAACGCTCGATGTTGCGCACCACCGCCAGCACCACGCCGGTCAGCACCAGGCCGATCACGGCCAGCATCAGCGCCGAGGTGGCGACCGAGCGGTGGAAGGCGGCATCCACGTCGTCGACGTACAGGCCGGTCATGATGGTCCAGTTCCACGGCTGGTACTGGATGTTGAAGGCCAGCTTGGGCTCGGACACGGTGCTGCCGGGCTTGGGCCACACAAATTCGGTAAAGCCGCGGCCTTCCGGCTGCACGGCCTTGAGCGCATCCAGGTAGACGAAGCGCCCTTCCGTGTCCTTGGTCGCGTCGACGCCGACGCCGACCAGCTCGGCCTTGATCGGATGCATCAGCACCTGCTTGTCGTTGAAGACCAGCAGGTAGCCGCT
>CAMPHU010000200.1 GCA_946886065.1 uncultured Massilia sp.
ACGGCACGGTCTTGGGGAAGTAGCCCCAGTCGAACAGCACCGGCACGCCGGCGATTTCCCAGTGGCCGCTCTGGGTGTCCTTGCCGGTCGACTGCTCGCGCGCGACGCCCCAGGCGCCGGTGAAGCCGTCGCGCAGCGCGAAGCCGGGCGCCCACTCGCCGCTGGCCTTGTGGCCGGCGGCCGCCAGGCCCAGGCGCTCCAGGTTCGGCAGCGACATCGGCTTGCCTTCCTTCGCGGCCCATTCGGCGATGTGGCCGAAGGTGTTGGCGCCCGTGTCGCCGTATTTGTCGGCGTCGGGCAGCGCGCCCAGGCCGAAGGAGTCAAGCAGGAGGATGAAAGCGCGTGACATGGTATCCCTCGCTAATCAAGTAAGTTAGGCAGTGGCGCGCGGGGTCGCGCCCAGGCGCTCGATGAAGGACTGGATCAGGGTGACCATGTCCTTGGCCGCGACGGCGGCGTACTTCAGGGTCTGCTCGTGCGACAGCGCGAACGGGGTCAGGCCCTCGGCCAGGTTGGTGATGGCCGAGACGGCGGCGACCTTCAGTCCGCAGTGGCGGGCGGCGATCACTTCCGGGATCAGCGACATGCCGACCACGTCGGCGCCCAGGGTGCGGAAGGCGCGGATCTCGGCGGCGGTCTCGAAGTGGGGGCCGGCGGCCGCCAGGTAGACGCCTTCGTTCAGGGTGATGCCCTTCTCCGCCGCGACCGCCTTGACCAGTTCGCGGGTTTCCGCGTCATAGGCGTTGGCCATGCTGAAGAAGCGCGGGCCGAAGCGCTCGTCGTTCGGGCCGGCCATCGGGCTGCCCGGCAGGAAGTTGATGTGGTCGGTGATCGCGACCAGCGAGCCGGCGTCGGCTTCGACGCGCAGCGAACCGGCGGCATTGGTCACGAACAGCAGTTCGCAGCCGATCTGCTTCAGGGTGCGGATGGCCGAGGTCATCACGCCCGGGCCGTAGCCTTCGTAGAAGTGGCCGCGGCCCTTCATGCACGCGACCGGCACGCCGCCCAGGGTGCCCAGCACCAGCTCGCCCGCGTGGCCGTGCACGGTGCTGATCGGGAAGCCCGGCAGGTCGGCATAGCTGATCGCCACCGCATCCGCCATCTGCTCGGCCAGCACGCCCAGGCCGGAACCGAGGATCAGCGCCACGCGCGGCGTAAAGCCCGGCTTGCGGGCACGGATGATGTCGGCGGCTTCGAATGGGGTATTGCTGGACATGGGGCTTCCTTGTTGTGCTGTATCGGGGGACGTGTTCTGGAGAGGCTGCGCGGCAGAGCTGAAGGTGACGCCGGGGTAGCCGAATATTATAACTATGCATGAGGTCGATTATGTATGGCAAATACCATTTTTCTTCCCGATTTATACGAGCAAGCAATAAATCACGCCGGTGGTGCTACCATGCCTGGACACCACGATTGACACCGGTCAAACATTTATCTAGTATCGACAAACATTTGTTTTAAGACGAGATCGTGAGCGACCTGCCCAAGAAAGAACAGCTCTATGAGCTGATCCGCGCCAACCCCTTCATTTCGCAGCAAGACCTGGCCGCGCAGCTGGGCCTGTCGCGCTCGGCCGTCGCCAACTACATCGCCACCCTGGTGCGCGAACGCCGCATCCTGGGGCGCGCCTATGTCCTGCCCGACCACCGTCCCATCGTCTGCATCGGCGCCGCCAACCTCGACCGCAAGCTGCGCACGCTCGGCAAGCTTGCCATGGCTACCTCGAATCCGGCGCGCCAGATCGAGTCCTTCGGCGGCGTGGCGCGCAACATCGCCGAGAACCTGGCCCGCCTGGGCGCCCCGGTCTCGCTGGTCACGGCGGTCGGCGCCGACGCCTCGGGCCGCGCCCTGCTCGCCCATGCGGAAGACACGGGCATCGACACCCGCGCCGCCCTGCGCCTGAGCGGGCATGCGACCGGCACCTACACGGCGGTGCTGGACCAGGACGGCGGCATGGCCGTGGCCCTGGCCGACATGGCGATCCATGACCAGATCACCCCCGCCATCCTGGCCGCGCGCGCGCAGCAGCGCGGCAGCGCCGCCCTGGTCGTGGCCGACCTCAACCTGCCGCAGGAAAGCATCGCCGCCATCATCGGCGACGCGGCGCGCGACGGCGTGCCCCTGGTGCTGGTGGCGGTATCCGAACCCAAAATGACGCGCCTGCCGCGCAAGCTGGCCGGCGTGCGCCTCCTGATCCTCAACGTGGGCGAACTGTCGGCCCGCGTCGGCCGGCCGCTGGAGGGCAAGGCCGACATCGCCGGCGCCTGCGTCGAACTCCAGCGCGACGGCGTGCAGGACCTGATCGTGACCCAGGGCGGCGCCGGCGTGCTCTACACCGGCCCCGGGGGCCTCGCCCACCTGCCCGCGCCCCAGGCCCCGGTGGTCGACGTCACCGGCGCCGGCGACGCCTTCGCCGCCGCCGTCTGCTGGTCGCTGCACAGCGGCGACGAAGGCCTGGCGCTGGCCTGCCGCCGCGGCCTGCAGCTGGCCGCCATGACCATCGGCTGCGCCCAGACCGTCTGCCCGCAGCTCGCCCCCGGCCAGCTCGACGGCCTTCTTCAAGAACTCATCCTGGACTGACCATGCACTCCTTCCTCCTCTTTTCTCCCGAAGTCGCCAGCGCACGCGCCGCCGGCAAGCCCATCGTCGCGCTGGAGTCGACCATCATCTCGCACGGCATGCCCTACCCGCAGAACGTGCACACCGCGCGCGAAGTCGAGCAGGTGATCCGCGATGCGGGCGCCGTGCCGGCCACCATCGCCATCATGGGCGGCAAGATCTGCATCGGCCTGTCCGACGAACAGCTCGAACTGCTGGGTTCTTCTCCTGACGCGGTCAAGGTCAGCCGCCGCGACCTGGCCTATGTGCTGGCGCAGGGCAGGCTGGGCGCCACCACCGTGGCCGCGACCATGATCTGCGCCGACCTGGCCGGCATCGAAGTCTTCGTCACCGGCGGCATCGGCGGCGTGCACCGCGGCGCCGAGACCAGCTTCGACATCTCGGCCGACCTGCAGGAGCTGGCCAATACCAGCGTGGCGGTGGTGTGCGCGGGCGTGAAGTCCATCCTCGACATCGGCCTGACCCTCGAATACCTGGAAACCCACGGCGTGCCGGTGGTCAGCGTCGGCCAGCCGGCCTTCCCTGCCTTCTTCACCCGCGACAGCGGCTTCAAGGCCGACTTCCAGATCGATGCGCCGGAAGACCAGGCCGCCTTCATCCGCACCAAGTGGCGGCTCGGCATGGCCGGCGGCGTGGTGGTCAGCAACCCGGTGCCGCCGGAAGCGGCGATGGAGCCCTACGAGATCGACGGCATCATCCAGCAGGCGCTGGGCGAGGCGAGCGATCGCGGCGTGAGCGGCAAGGCGGTGACGCCCTTCCTGCTGGCGCGCATCAAGGAACTGACGGGCGGCCGCAGCCTGACGACCAATATCGCCCTGGTCAAGCACAACGCCCTGGTCGGCGCACGCCTCGCCGTGGCGCTGAACCAGAGCGCAAGCGAATAGGAAGCCATGTCGATCGATCTCAAACAGCTGAAGTACTTCCTCGCGGTGGCGGAAGAAAAAAGCTTCAGCCGCGCCGCCGAGCGCCTGCACATTTCCCAGCCGCCGCTGAGCCAGCAGATCATGAAGCTGGAGAGCGAGCTTGGGGTGCGCCTGTTCACGCGCACCACGCGCAGCTTCGAACTGACCGTCGCGGGCAAGGCCCTGATGGTGGAAGCGGCCGAGCTGCTGGCCAAGATGCGCATGACGATCGACACCATCCGCCAGATCGACCGCGGCGAAGTCGGCCGCCTGCGCGTGGGCATCGTCGGCTCGGCGATGTGGGGACCGATCCCCAGCATGCTGGAGCAGTTCCAGAGCCAGTTCCCGCGCGTGACCTGGACCATCCACGAGCTGGGCCCGAACGACCAGTGGGAAGCCCTGCGCAACCGCCAGATCGATGTCGGCTTCTGGCGCGAGCCGCGCATCGAGCCGGAAGTGCTGAAACAGGCCAACCTGCGCCAGGACCTGTGCTTCCCCGAGAACGTGTGCGTGGCGATGAACGAGAAGCATCCGCTGGCCTCGCAGGACGCGATCGAACTGATCGACATCGCCAACGAACCGATGCTGACCCTGCACCTGACCCAGTCGGCCGAGCCGCGCTACCTGATCCAGTGCTGCGTCAACGCCGGCTTCGAGCCGATGATCTTCCAGGAAGCGGCCGAGCCGCAGACCCTGCTGGCCATGGTCGGCGCGGGCCTGGGCGTGGCCCTGCTGCCCCAGACCACGGGCCGCATCGGCTGGCCGGGCGTGAAGTTCATGCCGATCCGGACCAATCCGCCTTCGGCCAACCTGTACATCAGCTATCTGGCGCAGGACGATGCGCCGGTGGTGCGGGCCTTCCTGAAGATCCTGTTCCCGGAAGAGAAGCAGGCCTGACCTTGCCGTCGTTCTCATGCGCTTGCTAGACTGGCAGCCCAGCAGTCACGAAAGCACGCCATGAGACAGGACCTGCCCGCCACCCTTCCCCTTCCTCACCGCCGCTTCATCGAGCGCGCCCTGGCGGTGCTGCCCGAGGACCCGCGCCTGCTGGGCCTGGCCGCCGCCGGCTCCTTCCTGACCGACAGCATGGATGCGTTCAGCGACCTCGACCTGATCGTCGTCACCGCACCTGGACGGCAGGACGAGGTCCTGCGCGACCGCGACGCGATCGCGGCGCGGCTGGGCGACTACATCGTCGGCTTCAGCGGCGAGCACGTGGGCGAGCCGCGCGTCCTGATCACCCTGTATGGCGGGCCGCTGCTGCACGTGGACCTCAAGTTCGTCTCGCTGGCGGATGTGCATGTGCGCGTGGAAGATCCGCGGGTGCTGTGGGAACGCGATGGCGAGGTGACAGCCGCGCTCGCGCTGGCAAGCGGCCGTTTTCCCCAGCCCGACATCGCATGGATCGAGGCCAGGTTCTGGGTCTGGATGCATTACGGTGCCCTCAAGATCGGGCGCGGCGAACTGTTCGAAGCGATCGACATGATCGGCTTCGTGCGCGCCAGCGTGCTGGGGCCGCTGGCCCTGCAACGCGCGGGCGCCCGCCCGCAAGGCATACGCCGCATCGAAACGGCCGACCCGGCCTTCGCCGCCGCGCTGCGCGATACGCTTCCCGCCTACGATGCGGCCGACTGCCTGCGCGCCCTGAACGCATGCGTTCGCCTGTACCGCGAACTGCGCGACGGGATACCCGGCGTCACGCCCAGGCTTGAAGCCGAGCGCGCCGTGCTCGCCTATATCGACGGACTGGCGCAGCAGCTGGGGCGGTAGTGCTATTGTGGGGCTTTCAACTTTCCGGAGGCGCCCATGGATGTCAACGAACTGCTTTTCGCCTATCACGTGCGCGAACTGGCGATGAAGCGCCTGGTCCACGAAACACCCGAGGGCCTCAGCGCCGAAGCCGCCACGCAATACATGTTCGAGCGCTTCGAGCCGACCATCGTCGGCGTCGTCAAGGAACTCGAGAACGTCGCGACGATCATTGCCAAGGCGCGCGCCGGCTAAGAGCGTCTAACAAAACCTTCAGGGCAAGACGCAGAGTCGAAGGCAGTACGGCTGTACGGCGAGACGATGCAACGCAGCCTTGGAGGTTTTGTTAGGCGCTCTAAGTCCGGGATCAGTGCGTGGCGCCGCCCGCTTCGGCCAGGTCCGTTTCGGTCGCCAGCGATACCTCGACCGCCGTGCGGAGCCCGGCGATGATGTCGTCCAGCGCCATCGACGGGGGATTGCCCGGCCGCCCTTGCGCCTGTTCGGGCAGGAAAGGCACGTGGATGAAGCCGGCCTTCACGCCGCGCTCCGCCACGTGATGCATCAAGCCGTAGAACACGTGATTGCACACGAAGGTGCCGGCCGTCTGCGACACGCCCGCCACCAGGCCCCGATCGCGGCACGCGCGCACGATGGCCTTGATCGGCAGGGTCGAGAAGTAGGCGGCCGGGCCGTCCGCCACGATGGCGGTATCCACCGGCTGCAGGCCGGCGTTGTCGAGGATGGAAGCGTCGTCGACGTTGATCGCCACCCGCTCCACCGAGATATCGGGCCGCCCGCCCGCCTGCCCCACTGCGATCACGATGTCCGGCCGCAGTTCGTCGACCGCCCGGGTGATGGCGGCGATGGCTTCGCCGAACACGCAGGGCAGCCGGCGCACTTCGACCCGGAACTCCTTGCCGCGCCAGCCCTCCAGCGCGCGCACGGCTTCCCAGGCGGGGTTGATGGTGGCTTGGTTGAACGGCTCGAAGCCGGTAAGCAGGACAGTTTTCATCATTGGTTCATCAGGAAGTACAGCAGCACGATATTCGCGCCCAGCAGCGGCAGCGCGGTCGGTATCTGGGCGCGGATCACCGCGTTCTTGTCCGGCAGGTCGAGCAGCACCGCCGGCACGATATTGAAGTTGGCCGCCATCGGCGTCATCAGGGTGCCGCAGTAGGCGCTGAACATGCCGATGGCGGCCATCACGGCCGGGTTGGCGCCGTACATGTTGACCAAGACCGGAATGCCGACGCCGCCGGCCATCACCGGGAAGGCGGCGAAGCCGTTGCCCATGACCACGGTGAACAGCGCCATCCCCAGGCAGAATACCGCGACAGCGACCAGGCGCGAATCCATGTTGATGTAGGAGGTGGTCACGTGCGCCACCGCCTTGCCCACGCCGGCCTCGGTGAACAGCAGTCCCAGGACCGCCAGCATGTGCGGCAGTACCACCGCCCAGCTGATCGCATCGACCAGGCGGCGCGCCTCGCGCACGCCCTGCAGCGGCGTCGCGCGGGTCAGCCAGCAGGCCGCGCCCAGGGCGATGAGTGCGCCGCAGCCCAGGCTCACCAGGGTCAGGTGCTTCTGGTCCAGCAGCGGCAGGCCTTGCAACTGCACGTCCTTGAGCAGGGTCGCGCCGATCACGGTCACGATGGGCAGCAGCAGCGCCGGCAGGAACAGCCGGTTGCCGAGTTTGGCCGCGCTGGCGCGGCGCGTTTCCTCGTCCGGCATGGACGGCTTGCCGCCGCGTACCCAGCCGACGCCGGCGACCAGGGCCATCCCTATCATCAGTGCTCCGACGGCGGCGGGCGGCATGCGTTCGCCGGCCAGGTAGAGCAGCGCGTACAGGCCCCAGAACAGCGCCGTCGTGACGCGGCGCGGGTTGCTGCGGTCCAGCAGGTTCATCACGGCAACCGCGCCCAGCAGCAGGCCGACCAGGATGTAGAAATGGTCGAGCGTGAGCGTCATGCGCCCCCCATTTCACGACGGATGTGCGCGTCCAGGCGGCGCAGGTTCCAGGCGTGGATGATGAAGGCGGTGATGGCGGTCGGGATGCCCCATAGCGCCATGTGCAGCGGATTCACATTGATGCCCTCGGCCTGCAGGATGGTCTGCATCAGCACGATGGCGCCGAAGGCGACGAAGATGTCTTCGCCGAAGAACAGGCCGACGTTGTCGGTGGCGGCGGCCATGGCGCGGATGCGGTGGCGCAGGTGTTCGGGCAGCGGGCCGGACTTGGCTTCGGCGGCCGCTTCGGCCATCGGCGCCACCAGCGGACGCACCATCGGGGCGTGGCCGCCCAGGCTGGTGAGGCCGGCGGCGGCGGTGGTTTCGCGCGCGAACAGGTAGACGATCAGGAGGCGCCCCGCGGTGGCCGAGCGCACCTTGGCGATGGCGGTCTGGGCGCGCTCGCGCAGGCCGAAGCGCTCCAGCAGGCCGATGGCGGCCAGCGGCAGCAGCAGGATCAGGGGCAGGTTGCGGGTCTTGACGAAGGCCTTGCCGAGCGATTCGAGGATCGCCATCACGGGCATCGCCGCCGCCGCGCCGGTGACGCCGCAGGCGGCAACCACCACCAGCACCGGATTGGCGCGCAGCAGGAAGCCCGCGACGATGACCGCTACGCCGAGCAGCGGCCACAGGTTGACGGCAGATTGCATGGAGTCTCCAGCTTGTTATTGTGAAAGCCGGGGAATATTACTCCATGTTCACATACACGCCGGCAGCGTTTTACGCCGGGCGGACCGGGGTGGCGGCGAGATCGCCGACCACGGTGTTCCACTGGCGCACGTGGAAGGCCTTCACCAGGCCGTGGGTGACGTAGGGGTCCCTGGCGGCGAACAGCTGGACCGGTTCCGGGGTCTCGCAGTTGAACACCAGGACGGCGTGGTCGGCCGGCTCGGCCAGGGCGCCGGCCAGCACCAGTTCGCCGCGCTCCTGGGCTGCCCAGGCAAGCTTCAGGTGCGCATCGCGGAACTCGGCGCGGCGTTCGAGGTAGTCGGGGGCGAGGTCGTACGTCAGGATGTAGTGCACTGCGGGCTCCAGTCGTTGGGGTGAACGGAGATGGTAACGGATTGCTGGGAACCAAGTTCGTTGAGCAGCCACGAACCCCAACCGTGCTCTCCCCTCCC
>CAMPHU010000201.1 GCA_946886065.1 uncultured Massilia sp.
CAGGCTGAAGGTAGTCAGGATGCTGGTCGTTTTCATGGCTGTCCTCAATGCGCCGGGCCCGGGCGCGGCGGTGGCACCGGTCCGGTCGCCCGGCTCGCCCCGGACACCGTGCCGTTCTTCACCTGCTCGTACCACAGCGCGTGGTGGGCGCGCGCCCACTCTTCGTCCACGGTGCCGTAGCGCATGGCCTCGTAGGCGCCCGGCGTGCCCCAGGTGCCGATGTAGATGTGGCCCATGGCCGCCGCGATGTACAGGGCCGAGCCGCCGATGTGCAGGTAGTTTGCGACCTGCATGACGTAGCGGGTCTGGCCGAAGGTCACGAAGTCGAGGATCAGGCCGGTGATCGACATGACCAGGCCGAGCAGGGTCACGCCCAGCCAGAACCAGGTCTTCTCGCCGGCGTTGAAGAAGCCGGCCGGCACGTGCTTGTGCGAGACCAGCCCCCCGCCCTGCTTCACCCACTGCCAGTCGTTGCGGTTGTAAACATTGCGGCGCACGAAGGTAAAGAACATCAGGATCGAGCACAGGATGAACAGCGGGCCGACGAAGTTGTGCAGGTATTTCGAGATGATGGCGACCCAGGAGAACAGGGTGTGCCCCATCCACGGCAGCATGATCTTCTTGCCGAACATGATGATGATGCCGGTGATGGCCAGTGCGATGAAGCTGAAGGCGGTGGCCCAGTGCACCTGGCGCTCCCAGCGGGTGAAGCGCTGGATGCTGCGCCCCGAACGCGGCTCCTCGCGCATCGGGCCGACCGTCTGGTAGAAGATGAAGATCAGCAGCGGCACCACCAGCAGGATGATGCCGGCAATGGTGGCGAGCGGCCCGTTGCGCAGGTGGCGCCAGGTATTGCCGCCGCGCTGGACGATGACGTTCGCTTCGTTGTCGCCGTACTGGCCCAGGAAGTGGCGGTCCAGGTGCACGCGGCCGGAGGCGGCCTGGTTCAGGCCCGGCTCGGGGACGCGCGAGTCGCCCTCGATCTGGAGCATGGTCTGCTCTTCCGCGTAGGCGGGTTCGGCGCGCTCGTTGGGCACGCCGGCCCAGCTCGACGGCAGCACCAGCGCGGCCAGCAGGACCAGCATGGCGCGCAACAGCATCAGGTTCGCTCGCATGAATGGCTCCTCGTCAGGGGTTGGCCCGGTTGTACTCGTTCTGCTTCATGTTGCGGTTTTCCATCGCCGCCCACCATGCCAGCCGGTCGTTGTGGAAGCGCGTCTGGTAGGGGCGCGGATCTTCCTTGCCGGCGTATTCGCCATCGATCCAGGCGGGGTGCTGGTCGGCTTCGAGGCAGCCGGCCAGCAGCAGCGGCAGCGCGGCGGCGGCAATCAGCTTGAGTGCTTTCATGTCGGGAACCTCCCGCCGCCGTTCTGGAAATCGTTGCGCAACTGGTTCTCGCGCGGCAGGTCACCCTTGGCCTTGATCTCGCCGCCGCGCTTGGGCCGGCCGTAGGCGATCTTCCAGCCCCACAGCTCGGGACCGTAGCCGCGGGTCTCGACGCGCTGGCGGTAGATGTCGGCGACGATGTTGGCCTCGCCGGCCAGCAAGGCCTTGGTGCCGCACTGCTCGGCGCAGGCCGGCAGCTTGCCTTCGGCGATGCGGTTGCGGCCGTACTTCTTGAATTCCGCTTCCGAAGTGTCCGGTTCCGGGCCGCCGGCGCAGAAGGTGCATTTGTCCATCTTGCCGCGGTGGTTGAACAGGCCGGTCTCGGGGAACTGCGGCGCCCCGAACGGGCAGGCGTAGAAGCAGTAGCCGCAGCCGATGCACTGGTCCTTGCTGTGCAGGACGATGCCGTCCTCGGTGTGGTAGATGCAATTGGTCGGGCACACCGCCAGGCAGGGCGCGTCGGTGCAGTGCATGCAGGCCACCGACATCGAGCGCTCGCCGGGGATGCCGTCGTTGATCGTCACGACGCGGCGGCGGTTGACGCCCCAGGCGAGCTCGTGCTCGTTCTTGCAGGCGGTCACGCAACCGTTGCAGTCGATGCAGCGCTCGGTGTCGCAGATGAACTTCATCCTCGCAGCCATCTCAGTCTCCTCTGCTGTTCAGTGGCGTCAGGCCCGCACCACGCGGCACAGCGACACTTTGGTTTCCTGCATCATCGTCACGGCGTCGTAGCCATAGGTCCAGGCCGTGTTGCAGGCCTCGCCGCGCACGGTCGGTGCCCCGCCCTCGGGGTAGTGGCGCTCCAGGTCCTCGCCCATCCACCAGCCGCCGAAGTGGAAGGGCATCCACACCAGCCCCACGGGGACGCGCTCGGTGACCATGGCCATCATCTTGAGGCGGGCGCCGTTCGGGCTCTCGACCCAGACGTACTCGCCCACCCGGGCGCCGATCTGCTGGGCGTCGCGCGGGTTGATCTCGACGAACATGTTCTGCTGCAGCTCGGCCAGCCAGGGATTGGAACGGGTCTCTTCGCCCCCGCCTTCGTACTCGACCAGGCGCCCGGAGGTCATGATCAGCGGGAAGTCCTTGGAGAAGTCGACCGCCTGCACCGACTTGTACAGGGTCGGCAGGCGCCAGAAGGCGGCCTTGTCGTCGTAGGTCGGGTACTTGGCGACCAGGTCGCGGCGCGGCGAGGCCAGCGGTTCACGGTGCACCGGCACCGGGTCCGGGAAGTTCCAGACGTTGGCCCGCGCCCGCGCATTGCCCCAGGGCGCGCAGCCGTGGGCGATGACGACGCGGATGATGCCGCCCGAGTTGTCGGTCTTCCAGTTCTTGCCCTCGGCCATCGCCTGCTCGGCCGGGGTGAGCTCGCTCCACCAGCCCAGCTTCTTGAGGAACACGTGGTCGAACTCGGGGTAGCCGACGTCCAGCTGGCTGTCCTTGTTGGTGGAGCCGTCGGCCGCCAGCAGGCTCTCGCCGTTGTGCTCCACGCCCCAGTTGGCGCGGAAGGGCATGCCGCCCTCGGCCACCGGCTTGCTGATGTCGTACAGGATGGGCGTGCCCGGGTGCTTCATCTCCGGCGTGCCCCAGCACGGCCACGGCAAGCCGTAGTAGTCGCCCTTGCAGGGACCGGAGTCGGCCCGCATCGTGGTCGGGTTGAAGGTGTGCTTGTTCTCCATGTGGAGCTTGAGGCGCTCCGGCGAGCAGCCGGTGTAGCCGATCGTCCAACAGGAGCGGTTGATCTCGCGCAGGATGTCCTCGATGACCGGCTCGTTGTGCTCCACCTTGATGTTCTTGCACAGCTCGTTGTGAAAGCCGAGCTTGCGCGCGAACAAGTACATGATCTCGTGGTCGGTCTTGCACTCGAACAAGGGCATGATGACCCGCTCGCGCCATTGGAGGGAGCGGTTGGAGGCGGTGCAGGAACCCTGGGTCTCGAACTGGGAGGCGGCCGGCAGCAGGTAGACGCCGTCGGTGCGTCCGTGCATGGACGCCGTCATGCTGGGGTAAGGATCGATCACCACCAGCATGTCGAGCTTCTGCATGGCCGCCTTCATGTCCGGCAGGCGGGTCTGGCTGTTGGGCGCGTGGCCCCAGTAGAACACGGCGCGCAGGTTGCTCGGCTGGTCGACGAACTTGTTCTGCTCGTTCACCGCGTCGAACCAGCGCGACACCGTGATGCCGGGCTTTTCCATCAGCTCCTTGGACGCGAAACGGGACAGTATCCAGTTGTAGTCCACGCCCCAGACATTGGCGAAGTGCTTCCAGGAGCCTTCCGCCAGGCCGTAGTAGCCCGGCAGCGACTCGCCGTTGGGGCCGACGTCGGTGGCGCCCTGCACGTTGTCGTGGCCGCGGTAGATGTTGGCGCCGCCGCCCGGCACGCCGATGTTGCCCAGCGCCAACTGCAGGATGCAGAGCGCGCGCACGTTGGCGGTACCGACGTGGTGCTGGGTAATGCCCATGCACCATACCACCGAGGACGGCCGGTTGGTGGCCAGCATCTCGGCCGCCATGCGCACCGCCGATTCCGGCACGCCGGTGACGTCCGACACCTTGTCCGGGGTCCACTTGGCGACTTCCTTGCGCACGTCCTCCATGCCGTAGGTGCGCTGGTTGATGTAGTTCTTGTCTTCCCAGCCGTTCTGGAAGATATGCCACAGCATGCCCCACACCAGCGGAATGTCGGTGCCCGGGCGCACGCGCACGTAATGGTGGGCGAAGCGCGCGGTGCGGGTGAAGCGCGGGTCGATCACGATCATCTTCGCGCCCAGCTCCTTGGCGTGCAGGAAGTGCAGCATCGAGATCGGGTGGGCCTCGGCCGGGTTGGAACCGATGAAGAGCACCGCCTTGCTGTGGTGCAAGTCATTGAAGGAGTTGGTCATCGCGCCGTAGCCGAAGGTCTGGGCCACGCCCGCGACCGTGGTCGAGTGGCAGATGCGCGCCTGGTGGTCGCAGTTGTTCGAGCCCCACAACGAGACCCATTTGCGCAGCAAATAGGCCTGTTCGTTGTTGTGCTTGGAGCTGCCGATCACCATCAGGGCGTCGGGGCCGGCGTGCTGGCGCAGCTGCAGCAGCTTGTCGCCGATCTCGTTGATGGCCTGGTCCCAGGAGATGCGCTGGTACTTGCCGCCCACCAGCTTCATCGGGTAGCGCAGGCGGTGCTCGCCGAAGGCGTGCTCGCGCACCGAGGCGCCCTTGGCGCAGTGGGCGCCCATATTGATAGGCGAGTCGAAGGCCGCTTCCTGGCGCACCCAGACGCCGTTGGCGACCACCGCGTCCACCGAGCAGCCGACCGAGCAGTGGCTGCAGATGGTGCGCTTGATCTCGGTGGGCACCGGCGCGTTCGGCACCGGGTCGGCGGCGTGCGCCGGTTCGATCACGTTCAGCGGCAGGGGCCGGGCCAGCGCGCCGGCGCCGGCGGCGCCGCCGGCCCCGACCAGGAAACGCCGGCGCTTGAGGGCGCTGTCGTGCGTCGTTTTTACGAGGGACATGGACTGGCTCCTCCTGTTGCGCTCACCAATAGGCGGCGGACTGGTAGTAACGGCGGATGTGATCGGTCTCGTGGTAGCCGCGCTTGGCCCCGGGCGCACTGGCGGGCGCGGGAGGCTTGGTCTCTTCGGCCTGGGTGCTGCCGGTGACCACGGCCAGGGCGCCCAGCGGCGCCGCTTTCAGGAAGCCGCGGCGCGCGGGGTCCGGGGCCTGTTCTTGCCTGGCAGAGGCCTGCGCAGCGCTAACATCAACGCTGACGGCGGCGGCCTCGACGCGGGCCATGTCGGTGTGTTCAGTCATGGGTCTCCTCCCCGACCACGAATGCTTCGGCTTCGATCGCCAGGAAAGTCCCGGCCAGCCGCGCAACGAGCCTGTAGTAATTGGCGCCCTCGGCGCCGGCGATGTCGGCCACGGCGCGCTCGTACCAGGGCGCGAGGTGGGCCTCGAAAAACCGTTTTTGCTCGGCGATCGGCTGGCGGGCGATGCCCGGGCCGCCGGCGACCAGGACGCGCATGGTCTCGCACAGCGCCCCCAGGTGATCCTCGAACTCCCCCACCCCGCGCACGCGCGCCAGCTTCAGGCGCGCCAGGTCGGCGCGCAGCTCGGCCAGCGGGGCGTCGTTGATGTAGCCGGACAGGTAGCGCGAGCCATAGGGATTGACGGGGGGCGAGCCGATGCTGATGAACAGCTGGCCGAATTCGTCGGCCACCGCCTGCGGGTCCATCACGGCGGACGCCAGGGTCAGCTGCTCCCAGGCCTGTTCCAGGGCCAGCTCGCCGCCCTGGGCCAGGATCGGATCGCTCGATGCGAGCGCCTCCAGCAGTTCGGCGTCCGGCGGAGCCAGCAGCAGCCGCGACAGCAAGGCATACAGGTCGGCGCGCGCCTGGTCCTCTCCACTCAGCGGGGGCGCCAGCGGAGTTGTCAGCAACTGGCCGGCGGTTCGGTCGAGAGTGGGCGCGCTCGGGGTGGTCACTGTGAAGCTCTCCTGTTGGCAAAGGTTCATGAGAAGTGTATTCCTCCCGTGCAGGACAGCGCGCACGCTTGCTTCTTCAGCGCATTCCCGCCGCCCGCATGATCATCCGCAGCACAAAAGCGACCAGCGCCAGGGTGGCGACGCCGCCCAGCCAGAGGGCCGCCATCCAGGCGAAGCGGCGCGCCCACTCGCGCCGGCCGGGCTTGTTCGCCTCCATCAGTGGTACCCCGCGTCGGCCTTGACCTTGCCGCGGAATACCCAGTACGACCAGCCCGTATACATCAGGATGATGGGCAGGATGAAGAGCGTGCCCACCAGCGCGAAGCCCTGGCTGGCCGGCGGCGAAGCGGCTTCCCAGATCGAGATGCTGGGCGGCACGATGTGCGGCCAGATGCTGATCGCCATGCCGCTGTAGCCGAGGAAGATCAGCCCCAGGGCCAGCACGAAGGGCAAGCGGAAGGGTTCCTTCGCGGGGGCGCGTTTAAGCGAGCGCAGCAGCAAGAGGATGCAGGCCGCCACCAGGATCGGCACCGGCGCCAGGAACACGATGTTGGGGAAGGTGAACCAGCGGTCGGCGACGAAGGGGTCGCGCAGCGGGGTCCAGATGCTGACCGCCACGATCGCGAGCAGCAGCAGCAAGGCGAAGGGGCGCGCCACCTGGACCATGCGCGCATGCAGCTCGCCCTCGGTCTTCATGATCAGCCAGGTCGCGCCGAGCAGGGTGTAGGCGATCATCACGCCGATGCCGGCGGCCAGGGGGAAAGGCGCGATCCAGTCGAGCGGGCCGCCGGCATAGCTGCGGCCGGAAACGGTGATGCCGTCCAGGAAGGCGCCCAGCGAGACGCCCTGGAAGAAGCTGGCCACCACCGAGCCGCCGATGAAGGCCTTGTCCCACAGGTGGCGCTCGTGTTCCTTGGCCTTGAAGCGGAATTCGAAGGCCACGCCGCGGAACACCAGGCCGATCAGCATGAAGATCAGGGGCAGGTAGAGGCCGGACAGGATGATCGAATAGGCCACCGGGAAGGCCGCCAGCAGCCCTTCCCCGCCCAGCACCAGCCAGGTCTCGTTGCCGTCCCAGACCGGCGCCACGGTGTTCATCATGGTGTCGCGGTCTTTTTTCCTGGGCGTGAAGGGGAACAGCATGCCGATGCCCAGGTCGAAGCCGTCCAGCAGCACGTACATGAAGACCGCGAAAAAGATGATGACGGCCCAGATGATGGAAGTGTCGATGCCCATGGCTTCAGCTCCGCGTCCGACCGTCGTCGTCGGTATTGTCATCATTCGGCACGTCGGCCGCCGACATCGGGCGGCTCGGCGTGCGCTCCTCACCCGGCCCGCCTTCCGGCGCATGGGTGAGCTCGAAGTGCTGCGGGCCCTTGCGGATCATGCGCAGCACGTAGCCGGTGCCGGCCCCGAACACGAACATGTAGGAGACCACGAACAGCAGCAGGGTCAGGCCCAGCGACACCGCGCCGTGCGGCGACACGGCGTCGGCGGTGCGCAGCACGCCGTAGACCACCCAGGGCTGGCGCCCCACCTCGGTGGTCACCCAGCCTGCCAGGATCGCCACCAGCCCGGCGGGCCCCATCCACAGGGCGAAGCGCTGGAAGGCGCGGTTGGCGAACAGCCGCCCGCCGCGCCGCAGGAACAGGCTCCAGGCCCCGAGCGCGATCATCAGGAGGCCCAGTCCGACCATCAGGCGGAAGCTCCAGAACACCATCAGGGAATTCGGCCGGTCTTCGCGCGGGAAGTCCTTCAGGGCCGGGATCTGGCCGTCCATGGTGTGGGTGAGGATGATGCTGCCCAGGTGCGGGATGCCGACCGCGTACCTGGTGCGCTCCTCCTCCATGTCCGGGATGCCGAACAGCAGCAGCGGCACCGCCTCGCCGGGGTGGTTCTGCCAGTGCCCTTCCATCGCGGCCAGCTTGGCCGGCTGGTGCTTGAGGGTGTTCAGGCCGTGGAAATCGCCCACGATGGCCTGGACCGGGGCCACCAGCAGGATCATCCACATGGCCATCGACATCATCTTGCGCACCGCCGGGTTGTCGCGCCCGCGCAGCAGGTGCCAGGCGCCGGACGCGCCCACCAGCAGCGCCGTGGTCAGGTAGGCGGCGATCACCATGTGGACCAGGCGGTAGGGAAAGGACGGGTTGAAGATGATCGCGATCCAGTCGACCGGCACCATGCGCCCGCCTTCGATGGCATAGCCTTGCGGGGTCTGCATCCAGCTGTTGGCGCCCAGGATCCAGGTGGCGGAGATCAGGGTGCCGATGGCGACCATGCAGGTGGCGACGAAATGCAGGGCCGGGCCGACGCGGTTCCAGCCGAACAGCATCACGCCCAGGAAGCCGGCTTCGAGGAAGAAGGCGGTCAGCACTTCGTAGGAGAGGATCGGGCCCATCACGCTGCCGGCGAATTCGGACAGGTAGCTCCAGTTGGTGCCGATCTGGTAGGCCATCACGATGCCGGACACCACGCCCATGCCGAA
>CAMPHU010000202.1 GCA_946886065.1 uncultured Massilia sp.
GCGCTCGCGTTGAACGGGAACGCGGTCTGCGCGCCGCCGCTCGAGGTGATCGCCGCGCCGCTCGAGACGCGCTGGCGGAAGCCGGCCGGGGTGCCGATCACGCCGCCGAAGCCGCTGCTGCAGCGTGCCAGCACGGCCGGGGTACGGGCCGCTTCGCCATACACGGTATCGCACGGGTCCAGGTAGCTGTCGAAGGACTGCTGGCCGCCGCCGAAGGTGTCGCCCACCGTCGGTGCGCGGAAGCCTTCAGCCCAGGTGCCGCGGACCAGCATGTCCTTGGTCGGCTTGTACATGAAGCTGGCCTTGCTGTTGTTGGTCGAACCGAAGTTGCTGTAGTCCGAATAGCGGGTGGCCAGGTTGAAGCTCAGCGACTCGACGAAAGGCTTGTTCTTCAGGACCGGGATCTGCAGTTCGGCATAGGCCTCGCGCACCTGGTAGCGGCCGAAGGTCGGGTTGCCGGCCAGGTCGGTCGAGAAGCCCGAGCGCTGGAACTGGCCCGGCAGGTCCTCGCCTTCCACGGTGCGGTGCTCGACGCCGGCTGCGAAGCCGAGCGCGCCCGCCGGCAGCTGGAACAGCTCGCCGCTGATGTCGGCGGTGCCGCTGTCGATCTTGCTGCCGTAGTTGTAGCCGCCGACGGACATGATGTAGTCCAGCGCCTGCTTGGTCGAGGCGGTCGGGCCGCCCAGGATGTCGAACGGGGTGCAGTCGGCCAGGGCGATCGGGGACGCCGCGGTGCCGCACTGGACCACGCCGGAGGCGTTGCGGAAGGACGGGCCCAGGGCCTTCTTCAGGTTCAGCAGGTTGACGTTGCCGGTGGCCATGGTGTCGCCCTGCACCTTGCTGTGGTTCCAGCCGATGCTCCAGGTCCACGGCAGGTTGCGCAGCTCGAAGCCGCCTTCGAGGCTGGCGTCGAGGTGCAGGGTGCGGTTGGTGTTCTCGGTCACGCGCGGCACTTCGATGGTGCGGCGGTAGAAGAACAGGTCGCGGCCGAGGCCGGCGCCGGCCACCTGGTTGCCATACGGATTGTAGTAGCTGTCCTTGTCGATGTAGACCGGGTACTTGCTCTGGGCGGTGGACGACAGCGGATAGCCGGCGGTGGTCGACACGCCCTTGCGCTGCGAGTACATCGCGGTGGTGACGATGCGCATGTCGTACGGCAGCGACACTTCACCCTTGGTGAAGATGGTGTCGAGCTTGGACGGCATCGAGAACACCATCTGGCTGGTGGTGTTGAAGTTGTCGGCTGGAACCGGGGTCAGGCCGATGACGTCATGGTAGTTGGCCGGGTTGCGCGAATCCTGGCCGACGCCCGGATTGAGCTGGTCGCCGGTATGGTTCAGGATCTTGTCGATGCCGGTCGGGCCGCCGGAGGCGCTGACATAGCGGATACGGCCCCATGGGCCGCCGATCAGGTTCTCGAGCGGGAAGTTGGGGCCGCGCGAATAGCGGGTGCTTTCGCGGTCCTTGGCCCAGACTGCGCCGGCTTCGGTGTGGGTCAGGCCAAACATCAGCGAGGCCTTGTCGTTGCCCGCGCCGTAGCTCAGCGAGAAGTCCTTGTTCTTGCCGTCGCCTTTTTCGTTCTGGCCGGTGTACAGGCTCAGCTGGCCGCCTTCCATCGACTTCTTGAGGACGAAGTTGATGACGCCGGCGATCGCATCGGAACCATAGATCGACGAGGCGCCGTCCTTCAGCACGTCCACGCGCTCGATCATCGACGACGGGATGGTCGACATGTCGGTGAAGCCGGCCACGCTCTGGGTCCAGCGCTTGCCGTTGACCAGCACCAGCACGCGCTGGCCGCCCAGGTTGCGCAGGTTGGCGTACTGGCCGCCGTTCTCGCGGTTCGAGGTCAGGGCGCCGCCCTTGCTGAACGAGGGCGAGCCGGCCGAGGACAGGTTGTTGATGATGTCGCCGACGGTCACGAGGCCGGACTTCTGGATCTGCTCCTGGGTCATCACCTGAATCGGTTGTGCCGTTTCGAGGTCGACCTGGCGGATGCGCGAACCGGTCACTTCGACGCGCGCCAGACTCGGGGCTGCATCTTGCGCAAGTGCGGTCATCGAATGCAGTGCGACGGCTACCGCCACTGCGATCTTGGTACGTTGTTGCATGTGCTCTCCATGCGCCTTCCGTTCAGGAAGACGATTCTCTTGTGTTATAAAAATTGTAACGAGTGCGCACGGGCTCGACGCGGGTAGCAGTGTTGCCGCTGTGCATACACATATGCATCACATCATTTTGTAATCAAATGTGTCAATATGCGGTCAGGATATTTCTATCCAAAAAACAACACTTAACAAAAAGAAATTACCGCGTGACAATCCGGCAATGAAATGCGGGGATTTTGCAGTGGAGGCAAAGAAAAGAAGGGGATGTAATGAAACAGCGCACTAAAATGCTGAGTGCGCTGTATTGACGTCTTTTTTATCGATCTGCTGCCTATCGTCGGCTTACTTGTCGATAATTTATTTGATGTTGTCTCCGAAGCATGCCTGCCACAAGCGCAGCACGCTGTCCGGATGGGCGCCGACCAGGGCGTGGTCGACCCTGGCCTTGTCCTGCCCCTGCAGGCGCACCTGGTGCTGGAGGCGGCGCATGGCGCGGTAGGCGTCGGCCACCTGGGCGCCCAGCCCGGCATCGATCAGGCCCAGTTCGCCGCACACGCGCAGCAGGGCGATGTTGCCGGCATTTGCCGTCAGTTGCGGCCAGGCGCAGGCGTGGCGCAGCACCAGGTACTGGACGATGAACTCGATGTCGATCATCCCGCCGGGATCGTGCTTGAGGTCGAACAGCTCGCTGCGGTTGACGTTGGCGTCGCGCATGCGGCGGCGCATGTCCATCACTTCACGCTTCAGCTCGGCCTCGCGGCCGCTCCTGTCCTTGCGCAGCACCTGCTCGCGGATGGCCTCGAAACGGGCGCCGATGGCGGCGTCGCCGGCGCAGAAGCGGGCGCGCGTCAAGGCCTGGTGCTCCCACAGCCAGGCCGAGCTGTCCTGGTAGCGCTCGAAGGCGGCCAGCGAGGACACCAGCATGCCGCTGGCGCCGTCCGGACGCAGCGCGATGTCGACGTCGAACAGGATGCCGGCCGCGGTGTGGGCCGTCATCCAGGTGATGAAGCGCTGCGCCAGCTTGGCGTAGTTCGAGGGCGCCATGTCGTCGTCGTCGTCGAACAGGAAGATCACGTCGAGGTCGGAGACATAGCCCAGCTCCTTGCCGCCCAGCTTGCCGTAGGCGATGACGGCGAAGCGCGGCTCCTCGCGGTGGCGGGTGGCCACCGTGCGCCAGGCGTGCTTGACGCCGGCGCCGACGATGGTGTCGGCCAGGGCCGAGAGGTGGTCCGCCAGGCGCTCGACCGACAGCTCGCCGGCCAGGTCCAGGGCCAGCAGGCGGAACAGCTGGGCGTGGTGGCTTTCGCGCAGGATGTCGAGCTGGCGCTCGGTGTCGCCCTGCGCCTCGTTCAGCTGCTGGTCGAGGGTCGCGGCCAGCTGGGACAGGTCGTCCGCCCCGTTGTTGCGGTCGTCGAGCAGCTCGTCGAGCAGGATCGGATGCTGGGTCAGGAAGGTGGCGGCCCAGCCGCTGGCGTTGATCATGCGGATCACGCGCTCGAGCGTGTGCGGGTATTCGGTCAGCAGCGACAGGTAGGCCGAACGGCGCGCGATGGCCTCGAAGAAGTCGAGCAGGCGGCCCAGGGTGGCGGTGTGGCTGCCGATGCCGGCTTCGCGCACCACGGTGGCGATCTGGGGCAGGGCGGCGTCGAGCAGGGTCAGCAGGCGCAGGCGGCTGGCGTCCGGCAGGCTGGCCAGGCGCGGGCCCTGCAGGGTGGCGACCACGCGCCCGGCCCCGCCTTCGGGGTCGTCGAAGCCCAGCTGGGCCAGGCGCGCGCCCAGTGCCTCGCGGTTTTCCGGGTCGTCCGCCAGGGCCGGGGCATCGGGATCGGCGCCTTCGCCCTTTTCACCCTTTTCGCTCTTGTCCGCGAAGATCGCGTCGAACTGGGCGGCCACGAAGGCGCGCTGCTCTTCCATGCGCGCCAGCAGCGTGGCCTCGTCCGGCAGGCCCATCATGCGCGCCACCAGCAGGCGGTCGGATTGGCTCGCGGGCAGGGTGTGGGTCTGGGCGTCCTCCAGGTATTGCAGGCGGTGCTCCAGGTTGCGCAGGAAGGTATAGGCCTGCAGCAGCTGCGCCACCGTGTCCGGCGGCAGCAGCTCGCGCTCGGCCAGCAGGCGCAAGGTCGTCCGGGTGGAGCGCTCGCGCAGCGCCGGGTCGCGCCCGCCGCGGATCAGCTGGAACACCTGGGCCAGGAATTCGATCTCGCGGATGCCGCCGCGGCCCAGCTTGACGTTGTGGCTGCGCTCGGGATGCAGGCGCTCCTGGCGCTTGACCTCGGCGCGGATCTGGGCATGCATGTTGCGGATCGCATCGATCACGCCGAAGTCGAGGTAGCGGCGGAACACGAAGGGCCGCACGATCGCGTCCAGCGCCGCGATGTCGTCAAGCTCGCCGGTCACGGCGCGCGCCTTGACCCAGGCGTAGCGTTCCCATTCGCGGCCCTGGACGATCAGGTATTCCTCGACCATGGCCAGGCTGGCCGCCAGCGGGCCGGACTTGCCGTTCGGGCGCAAGGCCATGTCGACGCGGAAGGTGAAGCCGTCCTCGATCACCTCGGACAGGGCGGCGATCAGGCGCTTGCCCAGGCGGATGAAGAATTCGTGGTTGGACAGCTGGCGCTGGCCGGGGCCGGCCGCGGTCTCGCCGTCCTCCGGATAGACGAAGATCAGGTCGATGTCCGAGGAAACATTGAGCTCGCCGCCACCCTGCTTGCCCATGGCCAGCACCATCATGCTTTGGGGACGGCCGGATTCCTCGCCCATCGGAACGCCGTGGGCGGCCTCCAGCTCGGCGCGCAGGAGCGCCGCATGGGTCTGGATGGCGAAGTCGGCGAAGGCGGTCATGGCCGTCACCACCTCGTCCAGGTCGGCGCGCCCGTCCAGGTCGCGCTCGATGATGGCCGACACGAGCAGGTTGCGCACCCGGCGCATGGCGCGCTCCGGCGGCAGGCCGGCGGCCAGCTCATGGTCCAACAGCGCGCGGAAGTCGGCCTGGGCCAGCGATAATGGGGTCAGCCCGGCCAGTTGGGCGGCCCGGGTGGGCGCGGCATCGAGCCAGCGTTGGTAAAAGCGCGACGCGCACGCCGGGGAAGCAGGGTTCATCTTTAATCCGTGAAAGTGTTGCGTTCCGGCAGGCGTGCTATGCGGTAGAATTGCCCGCCATGCTGCCCAGGGTCAGCATGATGGTAAGGTAGACGCCGCGACTGTTGCAAGCGATGTTGTTGGTAAAGAATTAATCCGGGAGGGCCGCCGCGTCGGACTCCCTAACGGCGAGCCTTGAGTTGAGCATTTTGATGGACAACCAGGAACCGCAGGCAGCGCCTGCGCACCTGCCGCTTGCCGTGCGCTGGCGGCGGCTGCGCGCCGCCTATCGGGTGGCGAACCTGGCTTCCCACCACGTCCTCGGCTTCGCCATCAAGCTCTTCCTGCTGGTCTATTTCTCGCTCGCCGTGCTGTTCCTGGTGCTGCGCTATGCGGTGCTGCCGAACATCGATATGTACAAGGGCGACATCGAGCGCGCCGCCAGCCGCGCGCTGGGCGGGCGGGTCACCATCGCCGCCATCGACGCTTCCTGGAAGGGCCTGCGCCCCGCGCTCGCGCTGCGCGACGTGCGCCTGCACGACCGCGCCGGGCGCCAGGCGCTGGCGCTGCCCGGGGTATCGGCCGTGCTGTCCTGGTGGACCGTGGCCGCCCTCGAGCCGCGCCTGGAGCAGCTCGAGATCCGCGATCCGCGGCTGAGCATACGGCGCGGCCGCGACGGCGTGATCGAAGTGGCCGGCGTGCGCCTGGACCCGAAGAGCGAGGACAAGGGCGGCGCCGACTGGCTGTTCCGCCAGCGCGAGATCGTGATCCGCGGCGGCCAGGTGGACTGGACCGACGAGCTGCGCGGACGCGAGACCCTGCGCCTGGGCGACGTCACCTTTGCCCTGCTGAACCGCTGGGGCACCCACCACGCCGCCCTGCGCGCCACCCCGCCGCGCGCGCTCGGCCGCCCGGTCGAGCTGCGCGCCCAGTTCCGCCACCGCTTCGGCGCGCGACCCTCCGACTTCACCCGCTGGAAAGGCGAGCTGTACGCCGAGCTGCGCGACGCCGACCTGGCCGGCTGGAAGCGCCATATCGATTATCCGGTCCAGCTGACCCGGGGCCGCGGTTCCCTGCGCGCCTGGATCAGCGTGGACCAGGCGCGCCTGGCCGGCTTTACCGCCGACCTGGCCCTGGCCGACGTCGCCGCGCGCCTGGGCCAGGACGCGGCCCCGCTGGCGCTGGCGCGCCTGAGCGGCCGCCTGTCCGCGCGCGAGGAAATGATTGCAGGCAAAGAGGACGGCAAGCCCACCTTCGGCGCCCACGGCCATACGGTCAGCCTGGAAAACCTGGCGGTGGTCACGCGCGACGGCCGCGCGCTGCCGCCGGCCACCCTGGAGGAAACCTGGCGCCCGGCGCGTGGCGGCCGCCCGGAGCAGGGCAGCCTGAGCGCGCGCCACCTGGACCTGGGCGCGCTGGCGGTGCTGGCGCAATCGATGCCGATCACGCCGCTGCAGCGCCAGCTGCTGGCCGACTATGCGCCGCGCGGCCGCCTGGTGGACGTCACCGCCGAGTGGACCGGACGCTTCCCGCAAGTCAGCGGCTACCGCATCCGCGGCGAGGTCGAGGGCCTGGGCCTGAACCCGCAGGCGGCGCGCCCGGCCCAGCCGGCCCGCATCGGCACGGTGGCGGTGCCGGCGCGCGCGGCGATGCCGGGCTTCGACAACCTGAGCGGCAGCATCGACGCCACCGAGCGCGGCGGTTCGGTGGACCTCGACGCCCGCCAGTTCGCGCTGCGCATGCCGGCCTGGTTCGCCGAGCCGGCCATGGGCTTCGACCGCCTGCTGCTCAAGGGGCGCTGGAACTACGAGCCGGCGCGCCAGCTGCTGGTCGAGGTCGAGAACTTCGAATTCCACCAGGGGCCGCTCAACGCGAAGATCGCGGGCCGCCACCTGCTGCCGCTCGGGCCCGGCCACGGCCCGGGCAATGCCGACTTCACCGGCAAGCTGGACGGCTTCGAGATCGGCCAGATCGGCCGCTTCCTGCCGCTGGCCACGCCCGAGAACCTGCAGCACTGGCTGACCGGCGCGCTGCAGGGCGGGCGCCTGCGCGACGCCAGCCTGCGCCTGCGCGGCGACCTGGCCGAGTTCCCGTTCCGCGCCGCCAGCCTGGCCGAGCGGGCGCGCGGCGAGTTCCGCGTCGCCGGCCGCCTGGAAAACGCGCGCCTGGAATACGCGCCCGGCCACCGCCATCCGGACGGCACGCCGCTGTGGCCGCTGGCCGAGCAGATCAACGGCCGCATCGAATTCGACCGCGCGCGCATGGAAATCCGCGGCGACACCCTGCGCACCCTGGGCGTGGCGCTGTCGAACGTGAAGGCCGTGATCCCGGACCTGGGCGCGCACGAGCACATGATGCTGGAAATCGACGGCAACGCCGCCGGCCCGATGCAGGAATTCCTGCGCTATGTGGCCGTCACGCCGGTGCTGGAATGGATCGCTCACTTCACCGAGGAAACGCGCGCCTCCGGCAATGCGCGCCTGGGACTGAAGCTGCGCATGCCGCTGCACCACCTGCCCGAGACCAAGGTCCAGGGCAGCCTGCAATTGCTGGGCAACGACGTGAGCCTGTTCCCGGAGCTGCCGCCGCTGCAGGCGGCGATGGGCCGGATCGACTTCTTCGAGCGCGGCGTCAGCCTGAACGGCGTGGGCGCGAGCTTCCTGGGCGGGCCGCTCGGCCTGTCGGGCGGCAGCCAGCGCGACGGCAGCATCGCGATCCGCCTGGGCGGCACCCTGTCGGCCGAAGGCATGCGCCGCACCGCGCCCATGCCGGAGCTGGCGCGCCTGGGCCAGCGCCTGTCGGGCAGCACGCGCTATACGGGCGCGGTGGTGGTCAAGGATGGGCGCCGCACGGTCACCCTGGACTCCAGCCTGGCCGGGCTGGGCCTGGAGCTGCCGGCCCCGCTCAACAAGCCGCAGGCCGACAGCCTGCCGCTGCATTTCACCCTGGCGGGCGAGCCCAATGTGAACGGGCTGGGCCGCGACGAGATCCGGGTAAGCCTGGGCCAGAACCTGGCGGCGCGCTACCTGCG
>CAMPHU010000203.1 GCA_946886065.1 uncultured Massilia sp.
CTGGCCGGACAGCGCCAGCGCCGGGCCGCAGTTCGCTTTCCCGCACATGAGCTAGGCAGCCGATCGCTGCAGCGGCGCCGCATCCCGCTCAAAGGATGCAAACCGGCTGCCCGAACGGTGGCGGCCGGCTTATCCCATAACTATAAGAAAGAGAGTGGCAGATGATCGAGACAGCAGAAGCGGCGGCGAGCCCGCGTGCGGCGGCGCCGTTTACCGGAAAGCATATCGCCGTGGTCGGCGCGGGGCCGGCGGGCATGGCCTGCGCCCACCGCCTGGCCATGCTGGGCAACGGCGTTACGGTCTTCGAAGCGCGTTCCTACGAGCGCATGCAGTCGGCGCCGGCCCTGATGCTCGAGGAGGAGGGCGCGCAGCAGGAACTCGAGCGCTTGAGCGCGCTCGGACGGGTACGGATCGAATATGGCTGCAAGCTGGGCCAGCACCGCGAGCTGTCGGCGCTGCACCTGTCGCACGACGCCGTCTTCCTCGGCGTAGGGCTGGCTTCGGGACGCGTGCTGGAGCTGACCGGCGACGATGCCCCCGGCCTGATCGACGCCGGCCGGCACCTGGCGGCAGTGCACTCGACCGAGGATCTGCTGGCGCTGCCGGTGCCGCACCGCGCGATTGTGATCGGCGCGGCGCGCGGTGCGGTCGAGATGGCGGCGCGCCTCAAGCGCCTCGGCGCCCAGGACGTGACCCTGGTCTACCGCCATGGGCTGGAAGCGGACGGCTACGAGGAGCAAACCGCGCGCGCCAGCTACGTGCGCCTGCGCGCCTGGGCCTCGCCGCTGGAAGTGCTGCGTGACGAGCGCGGCGGCGTGCAGGCGGTGCGCTTCGAGCAGACCCGCCTGCTCGACGGGCGACTGGTCGATACCGGCGGCTTTACCGAGATCGCCGCCCATGCCGTGTTCAAGGCCGTCGGCCGCGCCGGCGACCAGGCCTGCCAGCGCGACGAGAGCGCCTGCCGCCTGTCGCAGGAGGGCGACCGGGTGCGCGTCGACCCTTGCCTGCGCACCGCGCTGCCCGGCATCTATGCCGGCGGCGACTGCGTGGCGCCGGGACAGGGCATCGCCCTGGCCCTGCGCCACGGCGCGCTGGCCGCGCATACGATCCACGCCGATCTGCAATCCTAGGAGTTCGTCGCACGGGGCCCGATTGCGCTACACTCGCGCGCAATCACTCCAAGGAGATCCGTACCGTGACGAACCCCGCCGCCAGCAAGGCCACCAGCAGCGACCTCTGGAACGAAGACCTCGCGCCCACCGGCGCGCACCAGCGCACCTGGCGCTGGTATCACTTCGCCGCGCTGTGGGTCGGCATGGTGATGTGCATTCCCGCCTACACGCTCTCGGCCAGCCTGGTCGAGGCGGGCATGTCGGGCTGGCAGGCGGTGCTGACGGTCTTCCTCGCCAATGCCATCGTGCTGGTGCCGATGCTGCTGATCGGGCATGCCGGCGCCAAGTACGGCATTCCCTACGCGGTGCTGGCGCGCAGCTCCTTCGGCACCAGCGGCGCCAAGCTGCCGGCGCTGATGCGCGCCATCGTCGCCTGCGGCTGGTACGGCATCCAGACCTGGTTCGGCGGCAGCATGATCTACACCTTGCTGGGCGTGATGAACGGCGCGCCGATCGGCGGCGACCCGCTTGCCGGCCTCGGGATCAACCTCGCCCAGTTGCTGTGCTTCCTGGCCTTCTGGGCGATCCAGCTGTATTTCATCGTGCACGGCATGGACTCGATCCGCAAGCTCGAGACCTGGACCGCGCCGCTCAAGATCGCGATCTGCTTCGTGCTGCTCTGGTGGGTCCATGACAAGGCCGGCGGCTTCGGGCCGCTGCTGGAGCAGCCTTCGCAATTCGTCGCCGGCGGCAAGAAGGAAGGGCAGTTCTGGCCCACCTTCTGGCCTTCGCTGACGGCCATGATCGGCTTCTGGGCCACCCTGGCGCTGAACATTCCCGACTTCACCCGCTTCGCCAAGTCGCAGCGCGACCAGGTGGTGGGCCAGACCGTCGGCCTGCCGCTGCCCATGGGCCTGCTCGCCGCGCTGGCCGTGATCGTTACCTCGGCCACCGTGGTCCTGTACGGCAAAGCCTTGTGGGACCCGGTCGACCTGGCGGCGCGCATGACCGGCATCGCGGTGCTGGTGGCCCTGATCGTGCTCCTGATCGACACCGTCAGCGTGAACCTGGCGGCCAACCTGGTCGGCCCGGCCTACGATTTCTCGGCGCTGGCGCCGCGCAGCATCAGCTACCGCACCGGCGGCTACATCACGGCCGGCCTGGCGCTGGCGATGATGCCCTGGAAGATCCTGGAGACGACCCAGAACTACATCTTCACCTGGCTGGTGGGCTACTCGGCCCTGCTCGGGCCGATCGCGGGCGTGCTGATGGTCGACTACTACCTGGTGCGCAAGACGCGGCTGGACGTGGAGCAGATGTACCGCCACGACGGCATCTATTCGTATCGCACCGGCTGGATGCGCGGCTGGAACATGGCCGCCATAGCGGCCTTCGTGCTGGGCGTGCTGCCGAATATCCCGGGCTTCCTCAACGCCGCCTTCCCGGCAGCCTTCCCGGACGTGGGCGAGGCCTTCAAGACCATCTACACCTATGCCTGGTTCGTCGGCGTGGCGATCGCCGCCGTCATCTACGGCCTGATGATGCGGAGCGGCTCCCGAGGCTAGCGGCCAGTTCGCGCAGCCAGCGCGGCGCGCGTGCGGCGTTCCAGACCAGGCGCAGCTGTTCGCGCGACGCGAAGCCCAGGTCGGCCACCCGGATGGCGACCAGGCCGTGTTCGCCGGCGGCGACGTCGGGCAGGTAGGCCAGCGCCCGGCCTTCGCGCACGAAGCCGAGCAGCACTTGCAGGTCGTCGGCCCAGTAGCGGATGGTGCGCGGCAGCAGGTCGTCGCGCCATCCGTCCGAGCGGCTGCCGCGCGCCTGGCCGCAGAACAGCGAGCGCGCCGGCGAGGCGAAGGGATGTTCGAGCACGTCCACCGCCTGCACCGGCTTGCGGCCCTTGCGCGCCAGCGGATGGCTGCTGGCGGCGATCACGTTCAGGGCCAGTTCACCCAGGTCGGTCGCTTCCCACCCCGGAGACCAATGCGGGCTGTCCAGAGCCTCTTGCGTGACCAGGGCCGCATGCAGTTCGCCGCGCGCCAGGGCGGCCAGCGCCTCGCCTTCGAACAGGGGGCGCAGGTGCAGGCGCGCGCCAGGGTAGGGATCCAGGCCCTTGGCCAGGCCGCCGCCGTGATGCCACAGCAGCACGGCCGGGCCGCCGATACGGCAATCCATCTCCGCCCGTTCGCCCTGCAGGTCGATGCGCGCCTGCTCCTCGAGGTCGAGCAGGGTGCGGGCCCTGTCCAGCAGCAGCGCGCCGCGCTCGTTCAGCACCAGCTGGCGCGTGCTGCGGTCGAACAGCGGCAGGCCGAGTTCCTCTTCGAGGCGCTTCAAGGCCTTGGAGATGGCGGACGGCGTCAGGTGCAGCTCTTCGGCCGCCGCATGCAGCGAATCGTGGCGCGCGACGACGGTGAAGACGCGCAGGTCGGGCAGGTTCATGTTTCCTGTTGGGACACGAAGAGTGAAAATTGGTTGCTTCTCTGGAAACGAAGTCCGGCGTACTATGCCTGACATTCAATCAGGGAACAAGCAAGATGAACACACTTCGACGCGGCCTGCTGCTGGCTTGCCTGGCCGCGGTACTGCCCGCGATGGCGCACGATGCAAGCTACGGCTCGCACGGCATGGCCCTGTTCGGTGACAAGGACGGGCTGTATGCCTCGCACCTGCCGCTGTTTCGCGCGCCGCACGATGTCCAGGCGGTGCTGCAGCTGCGCCTGGCCGACCCCCGGCAAGACCGCGCGCTGCGCGCACGCATGCAGGGCACGGCCGCGCTGTGGACCATCGAGCCGGAACACTTCGAACTCTCGCGCCTCGATCCGGGCAGCGCTGCGCCGCTGCGCGGCTTCGGCGCCGATATCTACAGCGGCCACTTCGAGCGCGGCGGGCAGCGCCAGTACGTGCGTGTCCAGTTCGTGGTCGAGAAAATCGTCTACTTCCAGCGCCTCGACCCGGCCATGCGCCAGCGCGCCGAGGCCGAGTACCTGCCGGTCGGGAAATACCTGTTCAAGCGCCTGGACAGCCGGCCGGACTATGACCACATCGTGAAGCTGGCCGCGCCCGCATCCGGACCGCTCAGGTTCGGCAAGCAGGACCTGTCCAGCCCCGAGGCGGCGCTGGGCCGGCTGGTTCCGGTCGTGGGCACGGTCTATTTCGAGACCGGCGACCTGCGCTGACGCTGCAACAGGTATCGCCTGGCTGGCCCGGCGGGCGCATCCCGCGATGCCTGAACGGTTTCAGCTGCGCGCTCCACGGTCCCGTACTAGCCTGCAGTCTTCACAGACCAACAGGAGGGACCGATGAGCGATAGAACCATCAGCGCGATCAGCGCATCCATGACCTACGGCGTGGTCACGGCCCTTTGCCTTGCCGTGGTCCTGCTCGGGCTGGCGCCGCATCCTTTTCTGCATGTGCTGGCATACAAGCTGCCGATCATCGTGCAGCTGCAGGTTGCCGATGTGGCCGGCCTGGCACCGCTATTGGCCGGGCTCGAAAGGACCCAGCATTGGACCGTCTTCTATGCGGTACTTGTTTTCCCGATGGCATGCCTGTTCTACTGCGTCGGCTGGTGGATCGAGGTGCTCGACGAGCAGACCAGGGATGTGGTCCTTGCGCCCAGGCCGGCCGTCAAGCCATCAGGCCGGCAGAGCGGCCGCGATCCGCGCCGCCAGCGCGCGCAGCTGGTCTGGGTCCGCCTGCTCTGCCGCGTGCGGCCTGAGCGGCGTGGCCTCCGTGCGCGGGACAATGTGGAAGTGCACGTGCGGCACGGTCTGGCCGGCCGCGCGGCCGTTGAACTGGGCGATCAGGACGCCCGGCGGCTGCAGCGCGGCCTTGACCGCCGTCGCCACCTTCTGGGTGGTGCGGATGCAGGCCGCGGCGCTGTCGCCGGATAGCTCGAAAATCTCGGCGGCGCCTTCCTTCGGCAGCACCAGCACATGACCTTCGGCCTGCGGCATGATGTCCATGATCGCGAGGGTCATGTCGTCTTCATAGACTTTCACGCAGGGCAGCTCGCCGCGCAGGATCTTGGCGAACGGGTTCTGGGGATCGTAGCTCATGGATGGTCCTGTCGAATGAATGATGGGTTCAGGTCAGGTTGCGCAGGAAGTCGAGCAGCACCTGGCCCGCGATCTCGGCGTCGTCCGCCGTCATGGTTTCCAGCGGATTGTGGCTGATGCCGCCGTTGCCGCAACGCGTGAACAGCATCGCCACGTCGGTGAGCGCGGCCATGCGCATCGCGTCGTGGCCGGCGCCGGAGGGCAGGTCGAAGCGCGGCAGGCCCGCGCGCACGGCCGCTTCGCCCAGCCTGTCCATCAGGCGCGGGGCGCAGGGCACGGCGTCGGCTTCCACCAGCTTCCACAGCTTTTCCTCGATGCCGCGCCGGGCGCAGATGGCGCTGATACCGGCCAGGATGTCGTCCACCGCCGCCAGGCGCTGGGCGTCGTCGGCCGCGCGGATGTCGAGCGACAGGCGGCAGGCGCCCGGCACCACGTTCACGGAGCCGGCGGGCACCTCGAGCTGGCCCACCGTGCCGACCAGGGCGCCGCGCTTGGCGCAGCGCTGCTCGACCAGCAGCACGATTTCAGCGGCGGCGGCGGCGGCGTCGCGCCGCATGCCCATCGGCGTGGTGCCGGCATGGCTGGCCACGCCCGCCAGCTCCACCAGGTAGCGCGAGCTGCCGGCGATCGCCGTCACCACGCCCAGCGGCAGGCCGTGCTGCAGCAGCACCGGCCCCTGCTCGATATGGACTTCGACGAAGCCCAGCAGCGAGGCGGGATCGCGTGCAATGGAAGGAATCGCGGCCGGGTCGTGGCCGGCGGCGGCCAGCGCGTCGCGCATGGTGATGCCTTCCGCATCCTCCTGGTCCAGCAGGGCCATGTCGAAACTGCCCGTGACCGCACTGCTGCCCAGGAAGGTGCTGCGGAAGCGCACGCCTTCCTCCTCGGCGAAGCCGATCACCTCCAGCCGGAAGGGCAGGCGCTCGCCGCGTCCGTTCAGGTGGCGCACCAGGGCGATGGGCAGCAGGATGCCGAGCCGGCCGTCGTACTTGCCGCCATTGCGCACCGTATCGTAGTGTGAGCCGGTGACCAGCGTTTTGGCATCCGCTTGCGCGGCGGCGTAGCGGCCGACCACATTGCCGACCGCGTCGATGTGGACCTCCATGCCGGCGTCCGCCATCCAGTCGGCAAGCTGCGCGGCCGTGGCGCGGTGGGCCGGCGTCATGTAGGCGCAGGTCAGGTTCGATTCACTGTCGCTGATGGCGCCGAGCTGCTCGGCCCATTCCATGACCTGAGGCCCGAAGGCAAGGGTGACGCCGAGCAGTTCGTTGAGGCGGATCTCGGCGATGCGGTGCACCTGGCGCAGGCCTTCGCGCAGCTCGTCGGCGCGCTGGTTCTTCAGGCGGCGCGCGAAGCTGTCGATCACGGCGCGCCGCGTCATCCCGCGCCCGGTCGGCCCCTTGACCGCGAGGATGAAGGGGAAGCCGAATTTGTCGTTGTACCGGGCGTTGAGGTCCTGCAGCGCGGTGTATTCCTCCGGCGTGCAGCGGTTCAGGCCCGAGCTGGCCTGCTCGCTGGTCGACTCCGCCGTCAGCTCCCCGGCGACGGCGGCCTTCCCGGCCAGTTCGGGGTGGGCGCGCAGCAGGGCGAGCTGCGCGTCCTCGCCGGCCGTGTCGACCACGGTTTGCAAGGCCAGCTTGAGCGCGGCCAGGCTGGCGAAGGGCCGCTGCGCGGCCGCCCGTTCGGCGATCCAGGGAGAGTGTTCATAGATGCCGCGCAGGCGCCCGGCAAAGGCGGGCGCGTCGCAGGCGTTGAGTTCGGTGAGTGTGGTCATGGCCGTCCGTCGTTCGAGCATTGGATGATAAATCCTGCGAGCCCCGCCTTTCATATGCCGTACCGCATACCCCTTATTTTGGCACCAGCGAGCTCGCCGCGCTACTGACCTGGTCGCGCAGCCACTTGTGCTCGGAGGACTGGTGCACGCGCTGGTGCCACAGCTGGTAGAAGCGCATCGGCGGGAACTTGATCGGCACGGTAAAACTCTTCAGCGGCAGCGTGTGCTCGTAGAAGCGGATGAACTGCCGCCCCGTCGTCAGCACCAGGTCGCTCTGGGTCAGCATGTAGGGAATCACGCCGAAGTAGGGCGACTCGACCGCGACCTTGCGCTGCATGCCCTGGCGCTCCAGGAAGGCGTCGATGACGCCATGGTAGCCCGGCAGCATCTGGGTCGGCGCGACATGGGGCAGGCTCAGGTAGTCCTCGACCGTCATCGCGTCGGTGGCCGTACGCTTCGCGTAGGGGCTGTCGGCGCGCATGACGCAGGTGATCGGATCCTCGAACAGCTTGGAAATGTGCAGGTGGGGCGGCGGCTCGTCCCAGTTGGCGATCACCAGGTCCATGTCGCCATCGGACAGCATGCGCAGGTAGTCCAGGCCCGGCCCCAGGCTGTGGATCACCACCTTGCTGTTGGGCGAGCCGCGGCGCAGGGCGGCCACCACCTTGGGCAGGAACTGGGTGTCGAGATAGTCCGGCGCGGCGATGTGGAAGGTGCGCGCCGCCTGCTCGGGCACGAAGGGCGACTTCTTGACGAACAGGCTCTCGGCCTCGTCCAGGATGCGCTTGGCCGGATTCAGCAGGCTTTCGCCATGCTGGGTGGGCACCATGCCGCGCGCGCCGCGCACCAGCAGCGGGTCGCCGGTCAGCTCGCGCAGCTTGCGCAGCGAGGCCGAGATCGAGGGCTGGGGCTGGTTCAGCTTGAGCGCGACACGGGACACGTTCTTTTCTACCAGCAACAGATACAGGATGCGGATCAGGTGCAGGTCGAGGTGCTGGGGCAGGCTGGACATCGTTGCGTATATCAAGATGGATATGTCGAATATACGCTAGTTTTCATGTTGTTGTTGTGGAATCGGTTTATTGTCGAGGCATTCCATCAACAGGAAGCTCCATGGACGTGTCCGGCTATTTGACCCCGTATGCTCTCGAGTGGCTGAACCTGCTCGTGCGCTGGCTGCACCTCATCACCGGCATCGCCTGGATCGGCGCGTCCTTCTATTTCGTCTGGCTCGACAA
>CAMPHU010000204.1 GCA_946886065.1 uncultured Massilia sp.
CCCAGCAGGGTGAGCAGGAAAGGCAGGCTGCTGCCGCGGCTGATCAGCATCGGGCGCACCACGTTGTCGACGCCGCTGATCAACAGGGCGCCCCACACCACCATGAAGATGCCCCAGCCGGTTTCGCCCTGCGCGAACAGCCACAGCGCCGCCCCGCCCCACACCAGCGGCGGGCCGACCGGCACCAGGGAAGACAGGAACACCATCACCGACAGCAAAGGCACGGCCGGCACGCCGGCGATGAAGAAGCCCACGGCCGCCACCAAGGCCTGGGCCAGCGCGGTGCCGAGCAGGCCGTACATCACGCCGCGCACGGTCTGGCTGACGGTCTGCTGCACCGATTCGGCGCCCTCGCCCATCACCTTTTTCATGGTCACGGCGATCACGTCGAGCAGCGCGTTGCCGTCGCGGTAGAAGAAGAAGCTGACGAAGGCCGCAAGGCTCATCTGCATCACGCCGGTGCCGAGCATGATGCCGCCGGCCAGCAGCCAGCGGCGCGCCGGCTCCACCATGCGCTGGGCCAGCTCCACCATGCGCTCGCGGCTGGCGATCAGCTGGCGCAGGTAGGTGTCGACCGATTCGCCCACCAGCGGGATCTCGCGCAGCCAGGACGGCGGCACCAGCTCGCGGTGCTCGACCAGGGTGCGCAGCGCTTCGAAACCGCGGGCGACGTCGTCGGCCAGGTTGTAGGCGACCATCGACAGCGGGAAGATGACCAGGAAGGTCAAGCTGAGCGTCATCGTCAGCGCCGCCAGGCTGCGGCGGCCGCGCATCGCGCGCAGCAAACGCAGGTACAGCGGCCAGGAGGAGATGACGACGGCGGCCGCGAACAGGATCGCGGCGAGGAAGGGCTTGAGGACGTAGAGGCAGCCCAGCGTCAGCAGGACGACAATGGCGATACGGGTGTAGTTCCTGCCTTGACGTTGTTCCATGCCTTCAGGTGGAGTTGATATTTACGCCATCATAACAGCTGGCGCAGGTCGTGTGCGAGGGCAGCCGGGCCCTTGTCGTGGCGCACGAACAGGCGCACATTGCCCTGGCGGTCGAACACGTAGCTGGCCGCGGTGTGGTCCATGGTGTAGCTGCCCGGCTCGGCGCCCGGCACCTTGGCGTAGTACACCTTGAATTCCTTGGCCGTGCGCGCGGTGTCTTCCAGGCTGCCGCGCAGGCCCAGGAAGCGCTTGTCGAAGGCGGGCACGTAGCTGGCCAGCAGTTCCTGGGTGTCGCGCTCGGGGTCCAGGGTGACGAACAGCACCTGCACCTCCTCGGCCGCGGGGCCGAGCTCCTTCAGCACGGCGGCCATCTCGGCCATCGTGGTCGGGCAGACGTCGGGGCATTGGGTGTAGCCGAAGAACAGCACCACCAGCTTGCCGCGGAAGTCCTGCAGGGTGCGCGGCTTGCCGTTGTGGTCGACCAGCGAGAAGCCCTTGGCGTAGTCCAGGCCGGTCACGTCGACGTTGTTGAAGGCGGCCGGCTTGTCGGCCAGCCGGTTGGTCAACTTGTCGCAGCCGGCGGCGAACATGGCCGCTGCGGCCAGCAGCAGGAGGGTCAGAAGTCGCTTCATGGCAAACCTTATGTCGGGACCGGCCGGGACCGGTCAACCCGGTCAGAACCGGAAGTAATGGTCGACCAGCAGCGCCGCGAACAGCAGCGAGAGGTAGACGATCGACCAGGTGAAGGTCTTGCGCGCCGCCATGTCGCTGTAGTGGCGGTGCACGCGCCACGAGTGGCGCAGGAAGACCGCGTTGAGCACGACGGCGGCCGCCAGGTAGATCAGGCCGCTCATGCCCACCGCGTAAGGCAGCAGGGTGGTGGCGGCCAGGGCCACCGTGTACAGCCACACCTGCAGGCCGGTGAAGGGCATGCCGTGGGTGATCGGCAGCATCGGCAGGCCGGAACGGGCGTAATCGTCGCGGCGGTACATGGCCAGCACCCAGAAGTGCGGCGGCGTCCACATGAAGATGATCAGGACCAGCAGCCAGGCCTGCATCGGCACCTCGCCCGCCACCGCGGCCCAGCCCAGGGCCGGCGGCATGGCGCCGGACAGGCCGCCGATCACGATGTTCTGCGGGGTGTTCGGCTTGAGCAGGAGGGTATAGATGAAGGCGTATCCGACGAAGGTGACGAAGGTCAGCCACATCGTCAGCGGGTTGACGAAGGCGTACAGGATCCACATCCCGGCGCCGCCGATCAGGGCGGAGAACAGGATGGTCTGGGTCTGGCTCAGTTCGCCCATCGCGGTGGCGCGGCGCGCCGTGCGCGCCATGCGCGCGTCGATCTCGGCCTCGACCAGGCAATTGACCGCGAAGGCGGCGCCCGCCAGCAGCCAGATCCCGGCGGTGCCGGCGATCAGGACCTGCCAGCCCGGGAAGCCGTCGGTGGCGAGGAACATCCCGATGACCGCGCAGAACACCGCCAGCTGGGTCACGCGCGGCTTGGTGAGGGTCCAGTATTGCGAGAACCGGCTCGGGTTTTTGTGGATGGCTGTCTGGGTTGTCATCAAAGTAGGTCTTGCTGCGGCGCCGGCATCGGCGCCGCGTGTTCACTGCTCTCGCTGCGGCGCGATCAGCGCCGGGTGCGTGCTATGGCGGCGGACGATCGTGCCCTTGCGCCGCCGGCCATGTCGAGTTGGAATTTCACCCGGTAGTTTAACATGGTCACCAGGAGTACCAGCAGGGCCGCCCCGGCGTTATGCAAGACCGCGATGGCCAGCGGGAAGTCGAAGTAGACCGTGGCCACGCCGGTGAACAGCTGGAGCGCCAGCACCAGGGCCAGGCCTTGCGCGGTCGGACGCAGGCCGGCATGCGGCAGGGCTTTCCAGATCGTCAAGCCGAGCACCAGCACGACCACGATGGCCGACATGCGGTGCACCCAGTGGATCGCCACCAGGGCCGTGAACGGCAGGTAGTGGCCGGCGGCGGTCTTGCCCAGTTCGCGCCACAGGTGGAAGCCGTGCTCGAAGTCCATCGGCGGCACCACCTGCCCGTCGCACAGCGGGAATTCGTCGCAGGCCAGGGTCGCATAGTTGGTGCTCACCCACCCGCCCAGGGCGATCTGCACGGCCACCACGGCGGCGGCCAGCAGCGCCAGGGTGCGCAGCTGGCGCAGCACGGCCGGGGTGATGGTCGCGCCGCCCGAGATGGCCTTCGGCTTGATCAGGAAGTCCTCGCGCCCACCCAGCCAGGTCAGCATGGCCAGCAGGGCCATGCCCAGCAGCAGGTGGATGGTGACGATGACCGGTTGCAGCTTGAGGGTGACGGTCCAGGCGCCGAAAGCGCCCTGGATGCACACGAACACGAACAGCGCCAGCGGCATGGCAGGCTTGAAGGCCTGGTTGCGGGTACGGCGCCATTGCATGCTGGATGTGAACAGCAGCGCCATGATGATCACGCCGATGCCCATCGCCAGGTAGCGGTGGATCATCTCGATCCAGGCCTTGGCCACGGTGACGGGACCGGTCGGCATCGCCGCTTCGGCGGCGGCGATCTCCTCGTGCGCCAGGAAGGGATTGGCCATGCCGTAGCAGCCCGGCCAGTCGGGGCAGCCCAGCCCGGAATCGGTCAGGCGGGTGAAGCCGCCGAACACGATCAGGTCGAAGGTGAGGAAGACCGCCACCCAGACCAGCTTGCGGTACTTGTTGGCGTCCGAAGACATCCAGACCATGGCCAGCGGCAGGCTGGCGACCAGCAGGCCCATCGCGGCCAGCTGCAGTATCGAGGAAGCTTGCATCTGCCTTATCCGATCGCCGAGGCCTTGAGCAGTTTGGCAAGGTCCTTGTAGACCTTGCGGGTATCTGGATCCTTGGGGAAGCGCATCATCAGGTTGCCGAGCGGATCGATCAGGTAGACGTGGTCGCTTGCGCTAGTGCCGGACCCGGCCGGGAGCCATTTGCCGACCGCGCCGGCGGGGGCGCGCAGCACGGTCACGCCGTCGAGCAGGTCGACGTCCTGGCCCTCGGCGTCCTTGTAGCGGCGCAGCGCCGCGGTATCGACGGGCTTGTCGTCGAGGACGAGCCAGACGCGCTGGATGCGGTCCATGTTCTTGCCCTGCATGAGGCGCCACTGGCGCATGGCGTGCAGCTGCTCCTGGCAAGCCTTGAGGCAATCGGCGCCGCCGGCGCTGACCATGAGCCACTTGCCGGACATCTGTTCCAGCGTGCGCGGCTGGCCGTCGAGCGTGGCCGATGCCAGCTTGGGGATCGGGTAGCTGCGCGGGTCGAGGATGGTCCCGTAGTTGGTGCGCCCTTCCGGCTTGATGACGTAATAGCTCAGGTAGGAAGCGATCAGGGGCGAGGCGCATACCAGCAGCACGAGGAACAGTTTCCAGCGTCCGGCGGTGCGCGCCTTGGCGGGGTCGGTCACGCCGGGGTCAATCACGTTTTTTTGAACCACTTCGAAATCCCGTTATCACAAAAAAGAGGATGGCCATGGCCGCCAGCGCATACCACTGGAAGGCGTAGCCGCGATGCTTGTCGATGCCGCTGGCGGGCTGGGGCCAGTCGCGGGCCAGTTTGTCGCCGGCCGTGGCGGGCGCCGTCTGCTGCACCAGGAAAGGCGCGAGCGCCAGGCCGCTGGCACGCGCCAGGTCCTGCGGCGCCAGGTTCTGCACCAGGCCGCCCGGCTTGAGCGCTTCCGGGCCGCCCAGCTCCATCACCTTGCCTGCCGAGGCGACCGTCTGTCCTTCGACGGTGACAACTCCCTGCGGCGTGGAGAACGGCGGCAGCTTGCCGTATTCGGCCTGGCGCGGCAGCCAGCCGCGCAGCACCAGCACATGCGTGCTGCCGCCCGCTATTTTAAACGGCATGGCCAGGACGTAGCCGGGTTGGCCGTTCATGGGACGGTTGGAGAGGAAGACGGGCCAGGAGGCGACGAATTCCCCGCTCATGCGTACGCGGCGGAATTCGAGCCCGGCCGTGTCGGCAGGCGTGGCGGACGCCGTGGCGGAACCAAGCACGAGCGGTGGCGCGGCGCCACGGGCCACCTCGCGCGCCTGCAGTGCGGCTTTCTGGGCTGCCCTGCCCTGCTGCCAGTTGCCGAGCAGGATGCCGATTGCGGCAATGATGAGTGCCGCAATGAAAGGAATGAGGCGAAAATGGAAGGCGAACCGCATTACAATGGTGCCTCAACCTTTTCCGGGCCACCCATGAAATTCTTCGTTGCCATCGCCTTTATCCTGATCCTTGCCAGCCTGGGTTCGGCCCTGTTCTTCCTGATGCGCGACAAGGGCCGCAGCAACCGCACTGTGCATGCGCTGGCGATGCGGGTGGGCTTGTCGATTACCTTGTTTCTTTGCCTGCTTGCTGCGTACAAGATGGGATGGATTGCGCCGACGGGGATTCGCTAACACGCTTCGCGGCTATTCATCTGCTGCTTCCACTACCCACAGCTCGAAAACAAAGGGACGGCCACACCGTGACCGTCCCCATGCATGTCATTCCCTAGCGCTTACAGCCAGTACACCACCACGTACAGGCCCAGCCACACCACGTCCACGAAGTGCCAGTACCATGCCGCACCTTCGAAGCCGAAGTGGTTGTCCGCCGTGAAGTGCCCTTTCAGCACACGGTACAGGATCACCGACAGCATGATCGCGCCCATGGTCACGTGGAAGCCGTGGAAGCCGGTCAGCATGAAGAAGGTCGAGCCGTAGATGCCCGAGGTCAGCTTCAGGTTCAGTTCCTGGTAAGCGTGCATGTATTCATAGACCTGGAAGCCCATGAAGACCGCGCCCAACAGGATGGTGGCGAACAGCCAGAACGCCGTCTTCGAGCGGTGGCCGGCGCGCAGCGCGTGGTGCGAGATGGTCAGGGTCACGCCCGACAGCAGCAGCAGCGCGGTGTTGATGGTCGGAATCGGGAACGGGCCCATGGTCTGGAAGTTGTCCACCACGCCCGCCGGGCCGGTGTTGCCCCAGACCGGCGCGAAGTCCGGCCAGATGAACTTGTGGTCCAGGTCCGCGAGCCAGGGCATGGTCACCGCGCGGGCGTAGAACAGCGCGCCGAAGAAGGCGCCGAAGAACATCACCTCCGAGAAGATGAACCAGCTCATCGACCAGCGGTAGGACAGGTCGATGCGCTTGCTGTACATGCCGCCTTCGGATTCGCCGATGGCGTCGCCGAACCAGAAGTACAGCACCATCAGCATGGCGGCGATGCCGACCAGGCAGACCGCCGGGCCCCAGGGGAGGCTGTTGACCCAGCCCGAGGCGCCGGCCATGGTGACCAGCATCGAAATACCGGCAAGCATGGGCCAGCGCGATGGCCCCGGCACGAAGTAGTAAGGTGCGCTGTGCGGCGAACCTACTGGCGAAGTCGTTGGCGAACTCATCTTTATCTCCTCAATCAAACTCTTTTGAATTGTTGGGTAGTTCTTATCACTTGGCCCCCGCCTGCGCGGGGGTGACGTTCAAGCGCCATGGGCCAGAACGTTTGACTGCCTGTTCTTCTACTGCGACACCGCGAACCTGACCACCAGCAGCAGCAGGCCGATGAACAGCGCCGCTCCGATCAGCCCGGCGATGATGACATGCACCGGATTCAGGTTGGCGGCGTCGCTTTCATAGTCGCGGCGCTTGCGCACGCCGAAGAAGGACCAGAACACCGCCTTCATCGTGGCAAGGAAACTGGCCTTGCGTTGGTGCGGTTTCTCCTCCACGCCTGCTCCTTATTTGGCCGCCACGGTGTTGACGCCGTTCATGCCGCCGATCTCGAAGAACGTATACGACAAGGTGATGTTCTTCACTTCGCGCGGCAGCGCCGGATCGATGAAGAACACCACCGGCATCTGGCGCGCCTCGTTCGCCTTCAGGGTCTGCTCCTGGAAACAGAAGCATTCGACCTTCTTGAAGTGCGGCGTGGCGGACTGCGGCGCATAGCTGGGAATCGCCTGGGCCTTGACCACCCTGCTCTGCGTGTTGACCACCTCATAGACAACCGTGGTCAGCTCGCCCGGATGCACCTCGATGCTGCGCTGGGTCGGGCGGAAACGCCACGGCCCCTGCGCATTGCCGTCCAGCTCGATCGTGATGCGGCGCGAACGGTCGACCTGGGTATTCGTCGGCGCCTCCACGAAGCCATCCTTCTGGGTCAGCACGTTAATGCCGAGCACCTCGCAGATCTGGCGGTACATCGGCACCAGCGCGTAACCGAAACCGAACATCATCACCGCCACCACCACCAGTTTTCCCAGGGTGGAGCGGTTCAGGCGCCGGATGCGGCTGTTGATCGCTGCCATCTCAGCCCAGGAGAGTGAACTTGACGAACACGCTCGCGAAGAAGAACAGCGCGATCCCGCCCAGCACCAGGGCGGTCTTCAGGTTGCTGGGTTTGCGGACATCCTGGTTCATGATTACTTCACCAGCGGCGGGGTTTCGAAGGTGTGGAAGGGCGCCGGGCTCGGCACGGTCCACTCCAGGCCTTCCGCGCCTTCCCACGGTTTGGCGTCCGCCTTCTTGCCGCCGCGGATGGTCGGCAGCACCACGAAGAACAGGAAGTACACCTGCGACAGGCCGAAGCCGAAGGCGCCGATGGACACGATCATGTTGTAGTCCGTGAACTGGGTGGCGTAGTCCGCATAGCGGCGCGGCATGCCGGCCAGGCCCAGGAAGTGCATCGGGAAGAAGGTGATGTTGAAGGTGATCAGCGACAGCCAGAAGTGGATCTTGCCGGCGGTCTCGGGATACATGTGGCCGGTCCACTTCGGCGCCCAGTAGTAGAAGCCCGCGAACAGCGCGAACAGCGAGCCGGCCACCAGCACGTAGTGGAAGTGCGCCACCACGTAATAGGTGTCGTGCACCTGGATGTCGATCGGGGTCACCGCCAGGATCAGGCCGGTGAAACCGCCCATGGTGAACACGAAGATGAAGCCGACCGCGAACAGCATCGGGGTCTCGAAGGTCATCGAGCCCTTCCACATGGTGGCGACCCAGTTGAACACCTTCACGCCGGTCGGCACGGAGATGAGCATGGTGGCGTACATGAAGAACAGCTGCGAGGTCACCGGCATGCCGGTGGTGAACATGTGGTGGGCCCAGACGATGAAGGACAGGATCGCGATCGAGGCGGTCGCGTAGACCATCGAGGCGTAGCCGAACAGCGGCTTGCGGGCGAAGGCCGGGATGATCTGCGACACGATGCCGAAGGCCGGCAGGATCATGATGTAGACCTCGGGGTGGCCGAAG
>CAMPHU010000205.1 GCA_946886065.1 uncultured Massilia sp.
GTGCGCAGCGACTTGCCGTAGGCGTGGCCGGATTCGAAGCCGGCCGCGATCAGCTCTTCCCAGATCGCCGGCAGCTGCTCCACGCGGGCGCCGAACAGGTCGACCCGCTGGCCGCCGGTGATCTTGGTGTACAGGCCGTATTTCTTGGCCACCTGGCCCACGGCGATCAGGCCGTCGGCGGTGACTTCGCCGCCCGGCATGCGCGGCACCACCGAATAGGTGCCGTCCTTCTGGATGTTGCCGAGGAAGTAGTCGTTCGAATCCTGCAGGCTCGCGTGGCGGGGTTTCAGCACGAAGTCGTTCCAGACCGAGGCCAGGATGTTGGCGACCGTGGGCTTGCAGATGTCGCAGCCCAGGCCCTTGCCGTGGCGCTCCAGCAGTGCGCCGAAGCTCCGGATGCCTTCCACGCGCACCAGGTGGTAGAGCTCCTGGCGCGAATAGGGGAAGTGCTCGCACAGGTGGTTGTCGACGGCCACGCCCAGCTTCTTGAGCTCCGCGTTCATCACCTGGGTCATCAGGGGCACGCAGCCGCCGCAGGCGGTGCCGGCGCACGTAGCACTCTTCAGCGCGCCGACTGTGGTGGCGCCGTCCGCCACCGCCTGGCACAGCGCGCCTTTCGAGACGTCGTTGCAGGAGCAGATCTGGGCGCCGGCGGGCAGTTTATCCACGCCGATGGCCGGGCGCTCCGCGCCGCCGCCATCCGGCAGGATCAGGAATTCCGGCGCTTCGGGCAGCTCGATGCGGTTGAGCGCCGCCTGCAGCAGCGAGCCGTAGGCGGCGGCGTCGCCCACCAGCACCGCGCCCAGCAGGTACTTGCCGCACTCGGAGGTGACGATTTTCCGGTAGACCTGCTTGCGCTCGTCCAGGAACTGGTAGCTGCGGCTGCCCGGCGTGGCGCCGTGGGCGTCGCCGATGCTGGCCACGTCCACGCCCATCAGTTTCAGCTTGGTGCTCATGTCGGCGCCGGCGAAGGCCGCATCAAGGCCGAGGATGTGGCGCGCGCAAGTGCGCGCCATGTCGTAGCCCGGCGCCACCAGGCCGAACAGCTGGCCGTTCCACAGCGCGCATTCGCCGATCGCGTAGACGTGCGGGTCGGTGCTCAGGCAGCGGCTGTCGATCACGACGCCGCCGCGCGAGCCGATCGCCAGCCCGGCCTTGCGCGCCAGTTCGTCGCGCGGGCGGATGCCGGCCGAGAACACGATCATGTCGGTGTCCAGGTGGCTGCCGTCGGCGAACTGCATGCGGTGGGTGCCCTCGTCACCGTCGATGATGGCGAGGGTATTCTTTTGGGTGTGCACGCCCACGCCCAGTTCCTCGATCCTGGCGCGCAGCACGCGCGCGCCAGGATCGTCGACCTGCACCGCCATCAGGCGCGGCGCGAACTCGACCACGTGCGCGGCCAGGCCCATGTCGCGCAGGGCCTTGGCGCATTCCAGGCCGAGCAGGCCGCCGCCCACCACCACGCCGGTGCGCGAACGCGCACCACATTCCTGCATCGCTTCCAGGTCTTCGATGGTGCGGTAGACGAAGCAGTCCTTGCGGTCCGCGCCCGGCACCGGCGGTACGAAGGGATAGGAACCGGTGGCCAGCACCAGCTTGTCGTAGCCGACCCGCTCGCCGCTTGCCAGGGTGACGCTACGCGCATCGCAATCGACCGACACGACCTTCGCGTTCAGGCGCAGGACCACATCCTCGCGCTCGAAAAAGCCCGGCTCGACCAGCGACAGCTCGTCCGCGCTTTTCCTCGAGAAGAATTCCGACAGGTGGACCCGGTCGTAGGCCGGGCGCGGTTCCTCGCCCAGCACGGTGACGCGCACGTCCGGACGTGCTTCCTGGGCCAGGGTTTCGACGAATTTGTGGCCCACCATTCCGTGGCCGATGACGACGATGTGCATGTTCTACTCCCTATTTGCTGCCAACTAAGCTGCGGAGACGGCCGGTGCGCTGTCGGCGGCCGTCATGGTGAAACGCGCGGCGATCGCGCAAATGCTGGAAGCCAGGACCAGCACGCTCAGGATCATCAGGGTCTGGCGCACGTCACCCGTGCCCTTCATCAGGAAACCGGCGGCCACGGCGCCGACGTTGCCGCCCGCGCCGACGATGCCGGCCACGCCGCCCAGGGCCTTGGGCGCCACGAAGGGCACCAGCGCGTAGGTGGCGCCGCAAGCCATGTGGGTGAACAGGCCGAAGATCAGCATCGCGATCACCGCGAAGCTGACGGCGTCGGCGTTGGCGAACCACAGCAGGCCCAGGCCTTCGCCGATCATCAGCACGAACAGCACGGTGATGCGGCTGTTCAGGGTGCCGGCGCGGGCGGCGCGGTCCGAGACCCAGCCGCCCAGGGCGCGGGCGAACAGGGCCAGCAGGCCGAAGCTGCCGGCGGCCAGGCCCGCCGCCCCCAGCGACAGGCCGTAGTGCTCGACGTAGTACACGGCGGCGATGTTGTGGATGAAGATCTCGATGCCGAAGCAGGCGCCGTAGGTGACGAACAGCAGCCAGGCGCGGTGATTCCTGCAGCCGGCCGCGAAACTGGCCCAGCCGCCCTTGCCCGAGCCTTCCGGCAGCGTGCCGGCCTTGCGCAGGTCGTCGTAGTTACCGTCCGGGCAGTCCTGGGTATGGCGCCAGTAGACGAAGGCCATCACGATCATCAGCACGCCCGGCACGACCAGCGCCACCCTCCAGCTCAGCGCTTCGCTCACGCCCAGCATGACGACGGCGCCCAGCAGCAGCGGCATCAGGGCCTGGGCCGCGCCGCCGCCCGCATTGCCCCAGCCTGCCGCGGCCGCGTTGGCGGTGCCGACCACCCTGGAGCTGAACATCACCGAGGTGTGGTACTGGGTGATCACGAAACTGGCGCCGACCGCGCCGATCCCCAGGCGGAACAGCAGGAAGCTTTCGTAGCTCTGGGCCATGGCAACGCCCAGCACCGGGATAGAGCCGAGCAGCAGCAGGCCGGTATAGGTCTTGCGCGGGCCGAAGCGGTCGCACAGGGGGCCGACGAGCAGGCGCACGAAGATGGTGATCGCGACGGCGGCGATGTTGATGTTGGCGATCTGCTCCATCGACAGCCCGAATTCTCCTTTGATCACCGGCATCAGCGGCGCGCAGGCGAACCAGGCGAAGAAACACACGAAGAAGGCCACCCAGGTCAGGTGGAAGGCGCGCATCGGCGCGCCGCTGAACGAGAAGAGCTTGATGCTGTCCGCTTTGCTGGCCATGTTTTATCCCTTTGAAAAACAAAACGGCGTCCGCGCTGTCTGCCGGAGGCAGGAGCCGCGGACGCCGTTGTCCAGGTGCCGGCCCCTCGTTAGGCCGGCGTTGAAATGAAGAGGATCGCCATTGATCCTGCCAGGGATATTTGCAAGAGCCGTGCCAGCCCGGCTCCAGGGGAAGAAGCGGCCGATTCCGCCTCGAACACGCTACATTGCAGTGCACCATTCCCCAGAATGATGCACGCGCCTGCGTCTTTACAGCGCGGCGACGGGGAGGCGCCCGTCCCAGACCCTGCCGTCGATCAGGGTCGAGCTGCGCATCTCGCCCTGGGGCAGCGGCGTGCCGGTACGCTCCGCCGCTTCGCGGTACAAGCCGATACGGTTGACCTCGCGCGCCACCGCCAGATAGTCCGGATCGCTCTCGAGCAGCCCCCAGCGGCGGTGCTGGGTCATGAACCACATGCCGTCGGACAGCCAGGGGAAGGTCGCCTCCCCTTCCGCATAGAAGCGCAGTCCATTGTGCCCGCGCCACCGGCCCGTCTCGGCATGGCGTCCCGCCAGGCAGTACTGCAGCAGCTCGCGCCCGGCGCCGACATAGGCCGGGCTGGCCAGCACCTCGGCCGCCGCCTCGCGGTTGGCGCGCGCCGCGTCCAGCCAGCGCGCCGCTTCCAGGACAGCGGCGATCATGGCGCGGCAGGCGTTCGGGTGGGTGTCGGCGAAGCCGGCGCGCGTGCCCAGCACCTTGCCGGGGTGGTTCGGCCATACGCGCTCGCTGGACGCGGCCAGGATCCCTGCTCCGTCGCGCAGCGCGCGCTGGCCCCAGGGCTCGCCGGCGCAAAAGCCGTCCATGTGGCCGGCCGCGAGGCTCGATGCCATCTGGCCGGGCGGCACCGTCACCATGCGGCAGTCGCGCAAGGGATCGATGCCGGCCGCAGCCAGCCAGTAATAGAGGAACATCGCGTGGTTCCCGGTCGGGAAAGTATGCGCCAGGGTGAGACGGCGGCGTTCTTCGTGCAGCAGCCGCGCCAGCAGCGCCGGCTCCTGCGCGAAGGCGGCGAGGCGGCGCGAGAGCGTGATGTTCTGGCCGTTCTGGTTCAGGTTCATCAGCACCGCCATCCGGTGCTGCCGGCTGCCGATGCCGGTGTGGACCCCGTACAGCAAGCCATACAGCACATGGGCCGCATCCAGCTCCCCGCCCAGCAGGCGCTCGCGCATGCCGGTCCAGGACAGCTCGCGGCTGAGTTCGAACTTCAGGCCGGCCTTCTCGTCCAGCCCGAGCACCGAGGCCATCACCAGCGGCGCGCAGTCGGCCAGCGGCATGAAGCCGATCCTGAGCGTGTCGATCTCGGGCTTGTCCGATCCCGCGGCCCATGCGTGCTTGCTTTCCATTGTTCTCCTTCCGCCTGCGGGCGATCAGCCCAGCAGGTCTTCCACGTCGAGGATGCGCTGCGCGACTTCCGCCAGCTTCATGTTCTTGTTCATGGCCAGGCTGCGCAGGCGCTGGTAGGCCTGATCCTCGCTCAGCCGGTAGCGCGTCATCAGGAGGCCCTTGGCGCGGTCGACCAGCTTGCGCTCTGCCAGCTTCTGGCGCGTGTCGGAGAGTTCGTCGAGCAGCTTCTGCTCGCGCCGGAAGCGCGCCAGCGCCACGTCCAGCACCGGCTTGACCCGCTCCGGCTGCAGCCCCGCCACGATATAGGCCGAGACCCCGGCCGCCATGGCCGCGTCCATGCTGGCCGGTGCATCGTCCTCGGTGAACAGGACGATGGGACGGCGCTCGTCGCGGGTGGCGATCACGATGTGTTCGAGGATGTCGCGCGCATCGAGCTCGCTGTCGACGATGATCAGGTCCGGCTGCAGCTGGGCGATGCGCTCGGGCAGGAAGACGTCGGCCGGCAGCGAGGCGACCAGGTCGTAGCCGGATTCCAGCAGGCCGATGCGCAGCGCGGCGCTGCGCCGGGCCTGCTCGGCCTGCACCGCATCGGGGCCCGCGCAGGAGGCTGTCGCGGGAATCACGACGAGGATACGCAAGGTGGGTGAAGCACGGTCTGGCGATTTCATGCCAAGCATTCATGCAAGATTCGCACCACCCCTGCTTTCACGCCGGGCGGCATGCCCCTCTTATTCATGGCGCGTTTGCCGAGACATTCGCGCAACACATATCTGCGGCCGAGCCGACGCGACAATTATTCATAAAATCTATCGATGGAATCACGAATCTAAAGTTTGCTTATGACGAAAACGGTTCTATACTGCAACGCAACATCGCAGTATTTACCGGAGATTCCACCATGACCGCTACCACCAACTTCATCGCCGCAGCCCTCGCCGCCATCCGCAGCTTCTCGCAGGAACTTTACGCCGCGCACGGCGGCTGGGCTCCTTCCGTGCGAGGCTGAGCATGGACCTGTTCGAGTACGCACTGATTGCCCTGGCCGTGCTGGCCGTCGCCGGCCGCATCGCCATGTTCCTGCCGCGTCCGCCGAAAGGCCCGTACAAGGCGATCTAGCTTCGCCCCGCACCATTGCGGTGCAGCATACGCATCCTCCCGACGCCGGTCATACCTATGTGTGATCGGCGTTTGTCATTACGGCAAAAAAACCTGCCTGTATTGACGCCGTCGCCGGCGATGGCTGAGCTAGAATGCACTCGCCTTACCAAGGCAAGAATGCGTTCACCACCTCACCATGATTACGATGCGACTACCCTTCTTCCCCACGATTCCCACGATCCTCGCAGCGCTGATCGCGTTGCCGGCGGCGGCCTCCACGCCCATCACCCTCGACCAGGCCATGGACCACCCGGACTGGATCGGCACGCCGGTGGAAGCCGCATGGTGGAGCTGGGACGGCAAGCAGGTGTACTACAAGCAGAAGCGCACCGGTTCGCCGCTGCGCGACACCTTCCAGGCCGGCGCCAGGCCGCGCCTGGTGGCCGACACCGAACTGGCCAAGGTCGACAGTCCGGACGTGTTCTATAACCCGGACCGCAGCCGCATGCTGGTGCTGCGCAACGGCGACCTGTTCGAGCGCAACCTCAAGAACGGCGACCTGGTCCAGATCACGCGCGGCGCGAGCAAGCTGGATGCGGCGCAGTTCACGGCCGACGGCCGCGGCGTGCAGTACCGCATCGGCAGCGACTGGTACCTGTGGGACCGCGCCAGCAAGGTGGTCGGCCCGGCCGCGCTGCCGCGCGCCGCCAAGGACCCGGCGGCGAATGACGAGGACGCGCTGCGCACCATGCAGCTGCGCCTGATCACCACCCTCAAGCGCCAGAAGGACGATCGCGAGGCAATGCGCGCGCGCATGGATGAACTGCGCCGCATCGACCCGACCATGGCGCCGACGCCCATCTACTTCGGCGACAAGGTCGAGATCGAGAACAGCAGCCTGTCACCTAGCGGCCGCTGGCTGCTGGTCGCCACCGCGCCCAAGGGCAGCGACAAGGGCCGCGTCGGCAAGATGCCGCGCTACGTGACCGAGTCGGGCTACGAGGAATTCGACGACCAGCGCACCCGCGTGGGCCGCAACATGCCGGCCCCGCATGCACTGAAGCTGGTCGACCTGCGCACCAACAAGGTGCACGAACTGTCCTTCGACGTGCTGCCGGGCGTGAACCAGGACCCGCTGGCCGAGCTGCGCGCGGCCGCCAAGCGCGACCCGCTCAAGGGCAACCGCGCGGTGCGCGTGATCGACAGCGGCGACGGCATCAGCTGGAGCGCCAACGGCGCCGGCGTGGCCGTGATGCTGCGCGCGGTCGACAACAAGGACCGCTGGATCGCCACCGTCGACCTGGAAGGCGGCAAACTCAAGCCGCTGCACCGCCTGACCGACAAGGCCTGGGTCAACTACGACAACAACGAATTCGGCTGGCTGCCGGACAACCGCAGCCTGTGGTTCCTGTCCGAGGAAAGCGGCTACTCGCACCTGTACACGGCGGACACCGCGACCGGCGGCATCCGTGCACTCACCCAGGGCAAGTGGGAAGCCTCGGACGTGCGCTGGACCCGCGACGGCGCCACCGCCTACGTGATGTGCAACCGCGCCACCCCGGGCGACTATGAAGTCTGCGCCGTCAACGCCAGGACCGGCGCCGTGCGCGAGGTGACCCAGCTCGACGGCGTGGAACGCTTCCGGCTGTCGCCTGGTGAGGACAAGCTGCTGCTGCACTGGTCCGCCAGCTACACCCCGGTGCAGATCGCGACCGTCCCGGTCGCGGGCGGCGCGGCCACCAGGCTGACCGACACCCGCAGCGCGGACTTCAAGGCGCGTACCTGGATCGAGCCGCAGTACGTGGCCGTGCCGTCGAGCGCCGGCGGCGACCCGGTCTGGGCCAAGCTGTACCGCCCGGCCCAGCTGGAAGCGGGCAAGAAGTACCCGGTCGTGATGTTCGTGCATGGCGCCGGCTACCTGCAGAACGTGAGCAAGCGCTACCCGAACTACTTCCGCGAGCAGATGTTCCACAACCTGCTGGTGCAGAAGGGCTACGTGGTGCTCGACATGGACTACCGCGCCTCCAAGGGCTACGGCGCCAAGTGGCGCAACGCGATCTACCGCCAGATGGGCCACCCGGAGCTGCAGGACTACATCGACGGCGTCAACTACATGGTCAAGGAGCACCAGGGCGACGCCGCCAACGTCGGCATCTACGGCGGCAGCTACGGCGGCTTCATGACCTTCATGGCCCTGATGCGCGCGCCCGAGACGTTCAAGTCCGGCGCCGCGCTGCGCCCGGTGACCGACTGGACCACGTATAACCACGAGTACACCGCCAACATCCTGAACACGCCGGACATCGACCCGCAGGCCTACAAGGTCTCGTCGCCGATCGAGTACGCCGAGAACCTGAAGGGCAACCTCCTGATCTCGCACGGCATGGTGGACGACAACGTGTTCTACCAGGACTCGGTGCGCATGGCCCAGCGCCTGATCGAGCTGAAGAAGGACAACTGGGAGCTGGCCAGCTA
>CAMPHU010000206.1 GCA_946886065.1 uncultured Massilia sp.
TGGCTGAACGCGCCGCCGCTGCCCCTGGCCATGGACGAGATGGACAACGTCTACGACCTGCCGTATGCGCGCGCCCCGCACCCGAGCTACGGCAAGGCCCACATCCCGGCCTGGGAAATGATCCGCTACTCGGTCAACATCATGCGCGGCTGCTTCGGCGGCTGCACCTTCTGCTCGATCACCGAGCACGAAGGCCGCATCATCCAGAGCCGCTCGGAGCCCTCGATCCTGCGCGAGATCGAGCTCATTCGCGACACCACCAAGAACTTCGCCGGCACCATCACCGACCTGGGCGGGCCGACCGCGAACATGTACCGGCTGGCCTGCAAGGACAAGAAGATCGAGGAATCCTGCCGCCGCCTGTCCTGCGTCTACCCGACCATCTGCAGCAATCTCGGCACGGATCACAGCAAGCTGATCTCGCTGTACCGCAAGGCGCGCGCGATCCCGGGCATCAAGAAGATCCTGATCGGCTCGGGCCTGCGCTACGACCTGGCGGTGCGTTCGCCGGAATACGTCAAGGAGCTGGTGACCCACCACGTGGGCGGCCTGCTGAAGATCGCGCCCGAGCACACCGAGCAGGGCACGCTGTCGAAGATGATGAAGCCGGGCATCGGCGCCTACGACGAGTTCAAGCGCCTGTTCGACAAGTATTCGCTGGAAGCGGGCAAGAAGCAGTACCTGATCCCTTACTTCATCGCCGCCCACCCGGGCTGCACCGACGAGGACATGCTGAACCTGGCCCTGTGGCTGAAGAAGAACAACTTCAAGCTGGACCAGGTGCAGACCTTCACGCCGACCCCGATGGCGATGGCGACCACCATGTACCACTCGGGCAAGAACCCGCTCGCCAAGGTGACCGACGATTCGGAAGTGGTCGAGACGGCCAAGAGCGGCAAGGTGCGCAAGCTGCACAAGGCCTTCCTGCGCTATTACGATCCGGAGAACTGGCCGATCCTGCGCGACGCGCTCAAGCGCATGGGCCGCACCGACCTGATCGGCACCGGCGAGCGCCACCTGATTCCGCCGGCGGGCGCCGAGTTCGCGCCCGAGCATGTCGTCGTGCGCGACCGCAAGCGCATGCCGGGCGCGCCGGTGCCGGAGCGCGAAGTGGGCAAGCGCGGGCCGGACAGCGGCCGCCGCATAGGCCGCGACAAGGTGCAGGTACGCGTCGAGCGTGCACCGGCCGCCGTCGTTGCCGCCTCGTCCAAGGCCACGCCGTCGATCCTGTCGACTATCAAGTCCAAGCCGAAGGCCGGGCGCAAGTAAATCTTCAGTTAGCGGCAGCACGTCGCCCCGGCGCAGGCCGGGGCGAGGGCGTTTACACGCTGCCGCTTTCGAACATTTCGCTGGCCATGCGCGCCAGGTCGTTCATCCCGCCGCCCGCATCCAGGTGGGCGCGCAGCCAGCCGGCCTGGCCGCCATCCTTCATCAGCTGCTCGATCACTTCGCAAGCCTTGCCGAAGCCGGGATCGCGCGAGCGCAGCTTCAGGCGCGCCAGGTCGGCCCGCACCGCCTCGGCGATCGGCACCGTCTTGTCGTTCTCCGGATCGATCCATTCGCCGCCCACGCCGTCGCGCGCGGCGATGAAGCGGTTCCAGGTGTACAGCTCGCGGCTGCCGTTCGAGGGCCAGCGGCCGGGCTGGTCGGCGAATTCCAGGCACAGTTCGCGCGCATAGCAGGCCAGCGCCGCCGCGTAGATCGGCTTGAGCGGCGTGTCCAGCACGCGCAGCTCGATGGTGCCGTACTCCGGCTTGGGCCGCACGTCCCAGTAGAAATCCTTGATGCTCTTGACGATGCCGTGCGCCGCCAGGCGGTCGAAATGCTCGCGGAAATCCTGCCAGCTGCGGATGTGCTCGGGCTGGATGCCGCTCATCGGGAAGGCGCTCACCACATTGCTGCGCGAGCTGCAGAAGCCCGAACTCTCGCCCTGCCAGCAGGGAGAATTGCTCGATAGCGCGATGAACAGGGGCGCGCGCTGGGTCAGCCAGGCGCACAGCCGGGTCGCCTCGTCCGCGCTGCCGGCGCCGATGTGCACGTGCATGCCGAACACGGTGAACAGCTTGGCCAGGTAGCCGAACTTGCGCTCCGAGGCGAAGTAGCGTTCCTTGGGATAGATGCGCTGTTCGTTCCACTTCTGGAAGGGATGGGCCCCGCCGCCGGAGATCGAGGCGCCGACTTCGAAAGCCGCGCGCTGCACCGTGCTGCGGATGTGCTCCAGCTGCCCCGCCGCTTCGTCGAAGGACTGCAGGATCGAGGTCGCCACCTCCAGCATCGACGTGGTGATTTCCGGCGTGTGGACCCAGGGCTTGTCCTGCTTGTCGAGCAGGCGCAGGATGTCCGGCGCAGCAGGGAACAGGTCGAAGGTCAGGCGGTCGAGCACCATCAGTTCGAGCTCGATGCCCATGGTGCCCAGGGTCGAGGGCTTGAAGTCGGGCAGGAAGGCCGGGCCTTCTCCGCTCACGGCCTGTAACTGCGCCGCGCGCGCCTGGTCGTCGGCGGGGGCCGCGCCGATCGCTTCTTCGTTGATCAATAATCCGCTCATTGCGCACCTCCTCGGTAGGTTTCTCCCGCCAGGCGCAGGCCCAGCCAGGTCAGGCCGGGCGCCAGCAGCACGTTCAGCGCCAGCAGGATGTTCATGACGGCCGTGGACGACGGATCCAGGCCGGTGTAGGCGTTCAGCGAGTTGTCGACCACCAGTCCGCCATAGCTCACCAGGGAGCACATCGACAGGGTCATCGCATGCTTCTTGCGCTCGCTCCAGGCCGTCGCCGGCCACAGCGCCAGGCGGGTGGCCGCGATGCGCACCGCGAACACCACGCAAGCGGAGAGCCAGATCCAGCCTTCCAGCACCAGGCGCAGGTCGACCAGGGCGGCCGACATCAGGAACAGCAGCACGTAGCCGATGTCCTGGGCCGTCTTGAGCTGGGCCTGGAACACGTTGTCGCGCTTTTCGACGTTGCGCAGCAGGACGCCCATCAGCAGCAGCGAGAGCAGGGCGCTGGCGGCCGACACCGAGCACAGGCCCAGGTCGATCAGCAGCGCGGCCAGCAGCATGCCGGGACGCATCGTGGCCGGCACCTTGCACAGGCGGGTGGCGAGCGCATACACGCCGTAGGAAAAGGCGGCGATCAGCGCGCCCAGCACCAGCTTGCCGCCCTGGCGCACCAGTTCCTCCCAGAAGCCGGCCGTGGCGTCGACGCCGTGGCTGCGGGTCCAGGCCAGGGTCAGCCCCAGCGCCAGCAAGGCCACCAGGTTGCTGATGCCGACCATGTTATTGGTGGCGAAGGTGCTGGTGCCGCTGGCGTTTTCGTCGGCCACCATGGAGCTGACGATCACCGGGTTCACCGCGATCAGGATCGAGCCGATGAAGATGGCGGCGCTCCAGGGCAGGCCGAGCAGGGCCAGGATCACGGCGGTGGCGGCGCCGCGCAGGACGGTGGCGAGCAGCAGGCTGGCGCCTTGCCGGCCGCTGCGCAGCAGCCATGCCAGGTCCATCTTGCGCCCGACCTCGAACAGCACCAGGGCGGCGGCGGCGTTGAGCAGCTCCTGGAACTGGGTCAGCAGGGCGCGGTCGATCATGTTCAGGCCCGTGGAACCGAGCAGCAGGCCGGCGATCACGGCACCGTACAGCTTGGGCACCTTGAAGCGCTGCAGCAGCAGGCCCAGCACCAGGGCCAGCATCAGGCCCGCGCCCAGCACGGCCAGCGGGGACAGCAGCCAGAGCGGCGTGGACAGTTCGTCATTCATGGCTTGCCTCCCAGGCGTGGGCCAGCGCGGTCAGCTCGCGCTCGATCAGGGCCGCGCGCTGCTTCGTGATTTCCTGCGCGCGTTCCGAGCTGCCCGCGGGCGCGCCGGTGGTCACGTGGGCGCGCACGATGCCGCTGTCCTTGGGCAGGGGAATCCACAGGCGGCCCTGCACGGCATTGGCTTCCTTCCACACGGCGATGAACTTGGCGCCGGTGCGCGCCCCCGGCACTCCCGGTTCGAGCAGGGTGAAGGGCTGCAGCCATTCGGCATGGGGGAAACGGCGCGCCAGCTGGACCTGCATCCCGCTGCGCTGCTCCTGGCGCGCGTCGTCGCGCGAATGGGGCAGGTGCAGGCGCGCCTGGGCGTTGACGGCGGTCTGCAGGCTCAGGCAGGCGCCATCGGCCAGCCAGCGCCAGGTGCTGCCGTCGAGCGCGCGCGGCTTGTCCTTGGACGACGCCAGCCAGGCCTGCAGCAGCGCGGACGGCGGCGCCAGCTTGCCGGCGTCCAGGGCGCGCACGGCGCCGGCCACGTCGTTCCAGTGCCCGGCTTGCCAGGCGCGGGTGGCCGCCCGGCTCGAGGGCTCCCAGCGCCACAGCACGGCGGACCACCGCCCATCGGGCTGGCGCCAGACCGCAAGCGCCTGCTGCATGCCGGCGGTGCCGGGATTGGTCAGCAAGGCCTGGCCGGCGGCGGCGATGTTCCACGGCGGAACCGCCGCCGTGACCGAACGGGCCAGCTGGTGCCAGGCCAGGGCGGCCGGCGTCAGGCAGCCGCCGGCGGGGACCGGCACCGAGTCCCAATAGAGCATCTCCACATGCTCGCTCCAGGCGCACTGGCGCAAGGAAGGCTGGCCCAGGGACGCGAGGCTGGCGCTCACGGGCGCGCTGCAGGCGCGCGGGTAGGAACCGCTGAGCTCCTTGAAGTCGGCTGCGGCGGGCGCTGTTTCCTGCCTGGCCGTGGCCGCGTGCACGGAGGGCAGCGCCAGCGCGCCGGCCAGCAGGAGCAGGCGGGCGGGGCGGGTGGATAGCATGGCTGATCGTGGAATCATGGGCGTGTCGATCCCGGGGAAAACCCGGTCTGAGGATGATCGGGAAGCTGGTCTGCGCCAGCCTGGCGGGGATGCGCGGCGGTCGCGCCTGCGCATCGGTTGGGGTGGTCACGCGGCGGCGGATGCCTGCCGATCGCTGGACGAGCGAAGACCTGGCTCAAGTATAAGCCAATATTTCATTTGTTCAAATGAGCTTGTTTTTTGAATATTTACAGCGCCAGGATCATTTTGCACTCGGCGTCGGCGCCCCACGCCGCTCGCGCGCGATGTCCAGGTCCACGCTGGCCTGGCGCGTGCGCAGCGCCCGCGCGTAGCGGTGCCGCGCGCGCAGGCGCGGATTGGTGACCAGCCGGCCCAGCGTCTCGCCGATCACCATCACCACCCCCAGCAGCGGCAGCACCAGCATCAGCCCCGCCACGCCGGCCAGCGCGCCGCCCACGAAGATCATCAAGACCGTCACCAGCGGATGCACGCGCAGGCTGCGCCCCAGGGTGAGCGGCATGAACACGAAGTCGTCCAGCAGGCGCACCAGCACGAATACCCCGATCGCGCCGTAGGCCACGAGAGGATTGTTGGGCGCGTCGGTCGAGGCCACGATCACCACCAGCACGCAGCCTGCCACCGAGCCGACGAAAGGCACCCAGGCCAGCACCGCCGAGATCAGGCCCAGCAGCAGGGGCGAGGACACGCCGATGGTCCATAGGCCCAGCGCCAGCACGGCGGTGTCGAGCACGGTCAGCTTGAGCAGGCCTTCGAAGTAGCGGCGCGCGGTCTGGTCGACCTCGTGCAGCAGGTAGAGCGAGCGCTCGAAGTAGGCGTTGGGCACCGCGCGCGCCAGGAATTTCTTGAAGCGCAGGCCGTCGCGCAGGAAGAAGAAGGTGAGGAAGGGCACCAGCAGCATCAGGGGCACCCAGGTCGCCACGCCCACCAGGATCTCGCCCAGGTGCTCCTGGGCGAAGTTGTCTGTGTAGGTGCGGAAGGCCTTGTTGACGGTCGAGGTCAGGCGCATCTCGGCCAGCACCGGGAAACGCGCCTCCAGCAGGGTCATGGTGTTGTGCACGAAGGCCACGCCGCCATCCAGGTAGAGGCCGATGGTCTTTTCCCAGGAATCCTCTTCCGGGCCGTGGCTCCAGCTCAGGATCGCCGCCAGCGCCAGCGAGGCGAAGGAAAAGAACAGCAGGCAGACCCACATCGCGGCGGCGTTGCGGCCAAATCCGGCGCGCACCATGCGCTGCATCGGCCCCAGCAGGATGTAGTGCAGCACGGTGCCGAAGATGAAGGGCAGGGCCAGCCACAGCAGCTTGTTCACCACCAGCAGCAGCACGCAGGTGGCGGCGATGATGCCGGTCCAGACGATCGGGCCGGCGCGTTCGCTCTCGTTCATAGCGCTTCCAGCTGGGGACGTCCGGTGCCCATCCATTCGCGCAGGCGGCGGCCGATGTGGCGCGCCAGCGCCAGCGAGATCTTGTAGCCGATCACGGCGTCGGTTTCCATCAGGCCGAGGAAGTCGGCGCGGAAGAACACCGCCATTTGGCAGGGTTCGATGGCGCGCGCCTGGGCGTTGCGCGGCGAGTTGTCGAGCAGGGCCAGGTCGCCGAAAAAGCCGCCCGGCTCCAGCTCGGCCACGACCTGGACCGTGCCCTCGTGCAGGCGGGTGATGCGCACCCGGCCGCTCATCAGGAGGTAGAGCGCCTGGCCTTCCTCGCCCTCGTCGAAGATGACCTCGTCCTTCAGGTAGCGCCGTTCGTGCAGCAGGCCGTCGACGATCTTCAGCTCCAGCGGTGTCAGCGTGCTGAACAGCGCCGTGTTCTTCAGGCGGTGCAGGCGCGGCGACATCTGAGGGGGCTTGAGGAAACCGAAAATCACGAACGCTCCAGTGCGGTCAAGGGTCAATGTTGTCTGTTGATTATCCCCTAAGGAATGCTGCCGCGCATCAAAAAAGCGCCCCCTCGCGGGTGGGATGTCGCGCCTTGTCCAAAAGACTTCAAACGTGCGCGCCCCCGGCCGCAAAACCGTGTACCATAATTCTTTGCGGCAACATATGTTATGTGAATAGCATGTTTGTCGCTTCACCCATAAGGATGGGCAGTGATCGACACCCACACTTTTCTCCTGGCGCTCGGCATCGGGAACCTCGCGTTTGCCGTCCTGATGGCGGGTTACACCTACGGCGCCAAGCCGAACCCCGGCTTGCGCCTGTGGATGTGGGCGCGGCTCGGCATGGGACTGAGCCAGCTGCTGGGCTGGATGCGTCCTCAGCTGGGCCTGGCGCTGCCGCCCGGCGTCGAGGGCGTCGCCTGGATCCTGGCAGTGTCGGCCGAGGTGGCGGCGTATTGCCTGTTCTTCGGCTTCGCGCGCTGGGGACGCCTGCTGCTGCCGATCACCGCGCTGTCCTCGGCCATCGTGCTGGCTGCCGGCAGCATGGGGGCAAGCCATAGCCAGCTGGGGACCATGGTGGCCTGCGTGGTGGCGCTGTTTGCCGCGACCATGGCCTGGATCCTGCTGCGGCCGCGCCGCTTCAGCACGCGCTTCGCCGCCGGCCTGCGCAGCGCTTCGGCCCTGCAGCTGATCATCGGCGTCAACGACGCGCTGTTCGCGCTGGCGGTTGCCTGGTCGGCCTGGTCCGGCATGCAGGGCGACACGGCTTTCGGCCGCGGCGACTTCGACGCATTCGCCTACCTGCTGGGCTACCTCCTGATGATCGTGAACGGCTTCGGCTTCCTGCTGCTGTGCAAGCAGAAGGACGACGCCGAGATGGCGCGCCTGGCCACGACCGATTTCCTGACCGGCCTGCCCAACCGCCATGCCTTCCTCGAACGCGCCGAGCAGGCGCGCCTGGCGGCCCAGCGCCAGCGCCGTCCGCTCGCGCTGATGATGATCGACATCGACCACTTCAAGCAGCTCAACGACCGCTGGGGCCACGCCAGCGGCGACGAGGCATTGATGGTGTTCGCCCGCACCGCGCGCGCCGTGCTGCGCGAACACGAGACCATCGGCCGCCTGGGCGGGGAAGAGTTCGCAATGATCATGCCGGGCGCCGACCTCGACGGCGCCGTGCAGGCCGCCCAGCGGCTACGCCTGGCGGTGCGCAATGCCACCGTGATCACCAGCGGTCCGTCGTACACCATGACGGTGAGTATCGGGGTGGTGCTGCTGGATCCGAACGAGGACCTGAGCGCGGCGCTGGCGCGCGCCGATCATGCGCTGTATGCGGCCAAACACGACGGACGCGACCGGGTCGAGGTCGGCCACCCGGAATTGCGCCGCGCTTGAAAGAAAAAAACGGAAACGGAAAAGAAAAAAGGTCCGCCGAAGCGAACCTTTTTTCTTTAATGCTGGCGGAG
>CAMPHU010000207.1 GCA_946886065.1 uncultured Massilia sp.
CCGCAGGACGTCGAACTCTGGATCGACGAGCACAACCGCTTCCTGCAGGAGACCGTCAAGCCCCAGGAAACCGGCGTCGGGATCTGCTTCACGCTGAGCGAGGGCGGCAACATCTATATGCAGACCGCCGCCGACGCGGTCATCCTGGACGTCGAACCGGACGCTGCCTGGATCGCCCCGCTGATCATGGCCGCCACCGGCGCCGAGCCGCCGCGCGGCCAGATCTGGGTGCTGCCCGACGACAAGCTGGTCCAGCTGATCCTCGGCCTGTCGATGCTGGTCGAGAGCACCACGCTGGTCACCGGCCACCACTTCGGTTCGCAGGGCCGCCGCGCCTGGTGACCCGCTTGGCTCAATAGGGCATGCCGCTCACCGCCAGCGGCAGCCGCCACAGCGCGCCCGCGCCGGTGATGTACAAGGACTTGCCGTCCTCGCCGCCGAAGGCCGCATTGGTGACATTGGCGTCCACGCGGATGGTCGCCAGGGGCTTGCCCTGCGGCGAAAACACGCGCACCCGCTTCGCCCCATGCTCGGTCACGTACAGGTTGCCGTGGCAATCGAGGGTCATGCCGTCCGCTCCCTCCAGCCCGCTCACCAGCGTATGTCCGGCTTGCGGCATGCCCTTGACGATGGGGTAGGCCATGAGCATGCCGTCGCCGGCGTTCACGTACAAGACGTCGCCCGCAGGCGCCAGTGAGATGCCGTTGGGATTGGGGCGCGCGCCGTCCACCAGCGCCACCACGCCGTCCTTGCCGACGCGGTAGATGCCCGTTACCGGCTGCCCGCCGGGCGCGGCCGCTTTTTGCCAGCCGGGATCGGTAAAGTAGACCGTGCCGTCGCGCGCGATGGCGACGTCGTTCGGCGAGTTGAAGACATTCCCCTTGAAACTGCCGGCAAGCAGCGCAGGCGTGCCGCTCCAGTCGTGGCGCAGCAGCGCCTTGTCCTTGTGGCTGGCGAGAACCAGGGCCCCGGCGGCGTCCACGGCCAGGCCGTTGCTTCCGCTGTCCTCGATCACGGTGCTCACCGTGCCGTCCGCCGCCAGCTTGCGTACGCGGGAAGGAAAGCCCTTGGCGAAGCTGAAGTCGGAGAAGTAGAGCGCATCGCCGATCCACACCGGGCCTTCGAACAGGCCCGGTCCGGCATGCGAGGCGGTGACGCCGGCGACGCGTTCGGCCTTCAGTTCGCCGGATGGCGCCGGGCCGCAGGAGTCCGCGAAGGCGTCCGCCCCGCGCACCGCAAGGGCAGCAAAGGCCAGGGTGGAAAGCTGGAATCGGGGCATGGAGGGTCTCCGCTTGTTCATTGCGATGGTGGCCTGTTACCGCTATCATTTCTGTTAAAACGATTGTATCCTTGTTATGCCCGCGTGGAAAGCCACGCAGGCGCATGAGACAACGAAGAACAGGAGACAGGCATGATCGATTTGAACAGGCGTGGTGTCGTTCTGGCCGCCGGCGGCGCCCTGGCGGCTTCCGCGGTGGGTGGGCCGCTCTGGGCGCAGGCCCCTGAAGCACAGCAGTCCGGGCGCAAGCTGGGCTACGCCGTCGTGGGCCTGGGCGGCTACGGGCTGGGGGTGATCATCCCGCAGTTCAAGCACTGCCGGCACAGCCGCCTGGTGGCGCTGGTGAGCGGCGACGAGGCCAAGGCCCGGCGCGTGGCCCAGGAATACGGGGTGCTTGACAAGAACCTCTACAACTACCAGAACTACGACAGCATCCGCGACAATCCGGACATCGACATCGTCTACGTCTGCCTTCCCGTGTCGATGCACGCGGAGTACACGATCCGGGCCGCCAAGGCCGGCAAGCACGTGCTGTGCGAAAAGCCGATGGCGCTGTCCTCGCGCGAATGCGAAGCGATGATCGCGGCTTGCCGCCAGGCCGGCAAGAAGCTGATGATCGGCTACCGCTGCCACTTCGAGCCCTACAACCTGGAGGCGATCCGGCGCGCGCGCGCGGGCGAGATCGGCAAGCTGCGCTACTTCCGCTCCGAACACGGCTTCAACTTCGGCAACCCGAACGCCTGGCGCCTGAAGAAGGCGATGTCGGGCGGCGGCTCGATGATGGACATCGGCATCTACGCGCTGCAGGCGGCGCGCTACATGACGGGCGAGGAACCGGTCGCCGTCTACGCCAGGGAGACCACCGACAAGTCCGATCCGCGCTTCCGCGAGGTCGAAGACATGATCGAGTTCCAGCTCGAATTCCCGTCCGGCGTCAGCGGCTCCTGCATGTCGATGTACAGCGCCAACCAGAACCATATCCTGCTGATGGGGGACAAGGGCCGCATCGAGCTGGAGCCCGGCACCGGCTATGGCGGCAACCGCCTGTGGGTGGGCAAGGGCCGCGAGACGGAAATCACGCCGCCGAACGCGCAAGCCAACCAGTGGGCGGGCCAGCTCGACCACCTGGCCCTGTGCGTGCTGCGGGACCGCCAGCCGATCGTCGCGGGCGAGGAAGGCTTGCGCGACATGCGGATCATCGAGGCCGTGTACAAGTCGGCGCGCGAGCAGCGCAGGATCGTGCTGTAAAGACGTCCTGCCGTCCGCGCTAGGCACCCGGGCCGGTTTTCGGTTATAAAGTCAGCTCCATAGTTGTTCGGAGTAAAGTGATGGGCAAGCAAGTGACGAAGCTGGGACGGCGCGCGGCGCTCGCCCTCGGCCTGGCAAGCGGCGCGCTCCTGGCGCTGCCGCAGGTAATGGCAGGCGAGCTGCTGGCGGATGCGAAGGCGCGCGGCACCCTGCGCATCGCCATGGAAGGCACCTACCCGCCGTTCAATTTCAAGGATCCCAAGACCGGCCAGCTGGCCGGCTACGACGTCGACGTGGCGCGCCTGGTGGCGGCCAAGCTGGGGCTGAAACCCGAGTTCGTCGCGACCGAGTGGGCCGCCATCCTGGCGGGCCTGGCGGCGGGCAAGTACGACGTCATCGTCAGCCAGGTCGGCATCACGGCCAAGCGCCAGCAAGCCTTCGACTTTTCCGTGCCCTACACCTACTCGAGCCCCCAGCTCATCGTGCGCAAGAACGAGCGCGCCACCTACGCCAGCCTGAACGACCTCAAGGGCCGCAAGGTCGGCGTGGGGCAGGGCAGCGTGTTCGAGCAGCAGGTCAAGGCAGTGCCGGGCATCGAGGTCAAGAGCTATCCGGCGGCGCCGGAAAACCTGCAGGACCTGGCCTTCGGCCGCATCGACGCGGCCCTCAACGACAGCCTGATGGTGTCCTACCTGCTCAAGCATTCCCAGCTGCCGATCAAGGCCGGCCCGCGCGTGGGCGCCGTCGAGCGCATGGGCGTGGCCATGCGCAAGGGCAATCCCCAATTCAAGGCGGCGGTCGACAAGATCATCAACGACGCCCGCGCCGACGGCAGCCTCAAGCAGATGTCGCTCAAGTGGTTCGGCGCCGACGCCAGCCACGAACCAAAGTGAGCCCCGCGAGGTGACCCCCGCCGACGCCGCCCCCTGGGGCGCGCCGGTGCTGGAACTGGCCGGCCTGCTGCGCGACGCGGCGCCGGTCATGCTCACCGGCGCCGGCTATACGCTACTGTTCGCGGTCGCCTCGATGGTGGGCGGGCTGGCGCTCGGCTTCCCGGCGGCCCTGATGCGCATCGCGCCCTGGCGCGTGCTGAGGCTGCCGGCGACCCTGTACGTGAGCATCATGCGCGGCACGCCGCTGCTGGTGCAGATCTTCGTCATCTACTATGGGCTGCCGAGCATCGGCATCGAGTTTACGCCGGTGACGGCCGGGATCCTGGCGCTTTCGCTGAATGCCGGCGCCTACCTGTCGGAAAGCCTGCGCGGCGCGGTCCAGAGCGTCAGCGAAGGGCAGTGGCGCGCCAGTTTCAGCCTCGGCCTCGGCTGGTGGCAGGCGCTCGGCTACGTCATCCTGCCGCAGGCGCTGCGGGTGGCCGTGCCGTCCATGAGCAACACCCTGATCAGCCTGATCAAGGACACGTCGTTGGTGTCGGTGATTGCCCTCACCGAACTGATGCTGGCCACCAAGGAAGTGATCGCCGTCACCTTCCAGCCCTTGCCGCTTTACCTGGCGGCGGCCGCCATGTACTGGTGCCTGAGCCTGTTCTTCGAATTCCTCCAGCGCCGCGCCGAAATGCGCCTCAACCGCTCCCACCGCCCGCGTTGACAAGTCAAGCTGTTGTAGAGATGTCTTTGCATATGCACAACACATCTCGACAGCCTGGACGACCAGTGTTAGTCTTTTTGGAAATACTGACTGTCGGCAACGATTGGCGGAGGAATTATGGAGTATGGCCAGCTAAGGCCGCCCACCGCGTCTTCCTCCTCGGAATGCGCAGACCCTGACGCCGAGGCCGCTGCGCTGCCCGGCGGCGGCGCCATGTTTTCGCCGCCCGCCCAGCCTACCGCCGGCTATAACGAATTGTTCCTGCTGGCGCCCTTCGGTTTCTTCCTGGTCGGGCCGGATGGCGCGATCCTTCAGGCGAACCTGTGCGGCGCCAGGATGCTGGGCCTGCCGCGCGATGGGGTGGCAGGCTTGCGGCTGCGCGACGCCATCGCGGACACCGACCGCGGCGCCTTCGACCGCTTTCTCGCGGCGGCCCGCGGTGCGGAACGCGATGCGCGTTGCGAGCTCATGCTGCGCGCGCAGGACGGCAGCACGACCTGGGTGAGCCTGGTAGGCAGTTACGACGTCGGCGCGCGCGCGGCGCGCGTGGTGGCGGAACTGGGCGGCAGCCGCGTGGAGGCGCTGGCGCGCAGCGAGGAACGCCTGCGCCGCATCGTGCACTGCGCGGACGAGGGCGTGTGGGAAGTCGACGCGCACGGCAGCACCACCTTCGTCAACCCGCGCATGGCGGCGCTGCTCGGCTATCCGATCGAGGAAATCCTCGACATGCCCGTGGGACGCTTCATGGACGACGAGGGCAGGGCGCTGCTGGAGCGGAATATCGCGCGCCGGCGCCAGGGCGAGGTGCGGCGCTACGAGTTCAAGTTCATCCGCAAGGACGGCGGCGTGCTGTGGACTTGCGTCGCCATCAATCCGCTGTTCGACGCGTGCGGCCGCTATCTTGGCGCGCTGGCCCTGGTCAACGACATCACCAGCCAGCGCGCGGCCGCGGCGCGGATCTGGCGGCGCGCCAACTATGACGACCTGACCGGGCTGCCCAACCGCCACATGTTCATGGACCGGCTGGCCCAGGAGATCCGGCGCGCCGACCGCAGCGCTGCCTTCCTGGCGCTGCTGTTCCTGGACCTGGACCGCTTCAAGGAGGTGAACGACCGCCTCGGCCATGCGGCCGGCGACCGCCTGCTGGCCGACGCGGCGCAGCGCATCGGCGCCTGCGTGCGCGCTTCCGACACCATCGGGCGCCTGGGCGGCGACGAATTCACCGTGGTGCTGTCCGGGCTGGACCGGATCGCGACCGTGGACCGCATCGCCCAGGCGCTGGTCGAGGCGCTGGCGGCGCCTTTCGTGCTCGACGGCGAACCTGCGGAGGTGTCGGCGTCGGTGGGCATTGCGCTGTATCCGGCCGACGCCGGCCAGCTGTGCGACCTGATGGCGCGCGCCGACCAGGCGATGTACGTGGCCAAGCACGCCGGCCGCAACCGCTACAGCTATTACACCGACGGTGCCCAGCAGGCCATGCTGGCGCGCCAGGCCATCACCGCCGAGCTGCGCACGGCGCTGGCCGCGAACCAGTTCGAGCTGCTGTACCAGCCGATCGTGTCCCTGCGCAGCGGCCGGGTGCGCAAGGCCGAGGCCCTGCTGCGCTGGCGCCATCCGCGCCGCGGGCTGCTGCGCCCGGCCGAATTCTTGCCCTTTGCGGAATCGGGCGGGCTGATGGTGGAGATCGGCGACTGGGTCCTGCGCGAGGCGGCGCTCCAGGTGCAGCACTGGCAGCAACGCCTGGATCCGCAGTTCCAGGTGAGCGTCAACAAGTCCCCGGCCCAGATCCAGCGCGAGCCCGGCCAGTACGACAACTGGCTGGCCTTCCTCAAGGAACGTGCACTGCGGCCGCGCAGTGTGGTGATCGAGATCGGCGAGAGCATGCTGCTGGAAGGCATGGACGCGGTCATCGAGCGCCTGCGTCCTTACCGTGCCATGGGGCTGCAGGTGGCCCTGGACCATTTCGGCGCCGGTTATTCCTCGCTGGCCCATCTGGTGCGCTACGAACTCGATTACCTGAAGATCGACCACGCTTTCGTCGAGGCGCTGGACAGCGGATCGAATGGGCTGGCGGCCTGCGAAGCCATCATCGCGATGGCGCACAAGCTGGGCATGAAGGTGGTGGCGGAAGGTGTCGAGAGCGAGCTCCAGCGCTCGCTGCTGCGCGAGGCCGGATGCGATTACGCGCAAGGATATGTGGTCGGCGGACCGATGTCTGCCGACGAGCTGGAAAGGCTGGCATTGGCGGCCAGCCCTTGACGGCGCACGGAGGCGCCGCGGGTGCTGCGGTGAGTGTTCAGCGGCTAGCGGTTGCCGCGCTGCTTGTCGCTGCTGTTGTCCTGGTTCCAGGCTTGGGACGCGTCCTTCGCGCTTTCACCCTGGCGTGAGCCCAGGTCGTCCAGCGCCGGTGTGCCGCCGGAGGCATGCTGGCCGCCGCGCTGCTGGCCGGACTGCTGGCCCGATTGCTGGCTGCCTTGTTGCTGGCCGGACTGCTGGCCGCCTTGCTGCTTTTGCCCCGATTGCTGGCCACCCTGTTGCTGGCCGGACTGCTGGCTGCCTTGCTGCTTCTGCCCCGATTGCTGGCTGCCCTGTTGCTGGCCGGATTGCTGGCTGCCTTGCTGCCGTTGTCCGGATTGCTGGCTGCCTGCTTGCTGCCCCGACTGCTGGCTGCCTTGCTGCCGTTGTCCGGATTGCTGGCTACCCTGTTGCTGCCCCGATTGCTGACTGCCGGATTGCCGCCCCGATTGCATGTTGCCCTGTTGCTCCTGGTTCAGCTTGTCGCGTTGGACATTGGTATCCATGTCGTTCAGCTGGTCATAGCTCGGGCCTTTGGTGCCATGTCCCTTGTTTTCACCCATGGTGGTCTCCTCATTGAGTGTGTCGAGAAATCCCATCATAGGCTTCCTGGCAATCCCGGCTATCGGAGAGGGGAAGGGAGCGCCGTAGGACGGATCGGACATACTCAGCAGTCGCGGCCGGCTCGCGCAGCGCTGTTCAGGCCGCCTTATCCAGGCGCTCCCGGCTGGCACGCTGTTGCAGCTGCGAAAGGCGCGCATCGGCGCCTTGCGTTCGAGTAAGACCGCATGGCTGCCGCGTTCGGTGATGCATTTGAGCAGGGTGGCGCCGGGACGGTGGCCGCCTCGGCGAGGTCAGGCAGGCGAGGAGGGCGGCCGTGCCTCGCAGCGAGGGACTGCCGTCCGCTTCGCTCGGCGTGCGCCATCCCCCTTCCGGCGCAGCCATGAATCCATCGGCGCCGCGCGGAAGGGGGGCGCCGTCCGGGGAGACGGTGCGCGAGTACCCCTTACATATTGGGGTAGTTCGGACCGCCGCCGCCTTCCGGCGTGACCCAGACGATGTTCTGGGTCGGGTCCTTGATGTCGCAGGTCTTGCAGTGCACGCAGTTCTGGGCGTTGATCTGCAGGCGGTCCTTGCCTTCGTCGGTCTTGACGAATTCGTAGACGCCGGCCGGGCAGTAGCGCTGTTCCGGACCCGCATAGGTGGCCAGGTTGACGTCCACCGGCACGCTCGGGTTCTTGAGCGTCAGGTGCACCGGCTGGTCTTCGCCGTGGTTGGTGTTCGAGATGAACACCGAGGACAGGCGATCGAAAGTCAGCTTGCCGTCCGGCTTCGGATACACGATCGGCTTGAACTGCGAGGCCGGCTTGAGGCATTCATGGTCGGCGTGCTTGTGGTGCAGGGTCCATGGGGCCTTGCCGCGGAAGACGATCTGGTCGATGCCGGTCATGATCGTGCCCATCACCAGGCCCTTGGCCATCCAGGGCTTGAAGTTGCGCGCGATATGCAGTTCCTCGTGCAGCCAGGATTGTTCGAAGGCTGCCGGGTAGGCGCTCAGTTCGTCGCCCTGGCGGCCGGCCGCGAGCGCGTCGAAGGCCGCGTCGGCGGCCAGCATGCCGGTCTTGATCGCGGCATGGCTGCCCTTGATGCGGCTGGTGTTCAGGAAGCCGGCGTCGCAGCCGATCAGCG
>CAMPHU010000208.1 GCA_946886065.1 uncultured Massilia sp.
TACTACCGCCACAACGGCGCCGGCGAGATGCTGGTGTTCTCGGCGGCCGACTTCGAGGACTTCCTGGAGCCGCGCCCCGACCTGGCGGCCGGCATGGAGGACGAGCTGGAGAAGGTGGTGCGCCACCTGGTCGCCAACCGCTGGCCCTTCCGCCTGCACGCCACCTACGACGAATCGATCTCGCGCATGCTGGACGTGTTCGAGAAGGTCGACCGCGACATTCCCTTCGACGGCCTGCACTGGATGTTCGACCACTGCGAGACCATCACCCCGCGCAACATCGACCGCGTGAAGGCGCTGGGCGGCGGCATCGCGATCCAGCACCGGATGGCCTTCCAGGGCGAGTACTTCGTCGACCGCTACGGGGCCGAGGCCGCGCGCGCCACGCCCCCGGTCAAGCGCATGCTGGAGACCGGCGTGCCGGTCGGCGCCGGCACCGACGCCACCCGCGTGGCCAGCTACAACCCGTGGACGGCGCTGTACTGGCTGGTATCGGGACGCACCGTCGGCGGCCTGCCGCTGTACGGCAGCGCCGGCCACCTGCCGCGCAGCGTGGCGCTGGAACTGTGGACCACGGGCAGCGCCTGGTTCTCGAACGAACAGGGCAAGAAGGGCAAGATCCAGGCAGGCATGCTGGCCGACCTGGCCGTGCTCTCGGCGGACTTCTTCAGCGTCGAGGAGGAAGCGATCAAGTCGATCGAATCGGTGCTGACCGTGGTCGGCGGCCAGATCGTCTACGGCGCGGCCGAATTCACGGCGCTCGGGCCGCCGCCGCTGCCGGTGCTGCCGGAATGGTCGCCGGTGCAGAAGGTGCCGGGCCATTACAGGAAAGCGGCGCCTGCGGCCCAGGCGCTGGTTCACCAGTGCCGCGGCGCCTGCGGCGTGCACGCGCACGAGCACGACCGCGCCCGCCGTTCGAATATGCCGGTGTCCGATTTCAGCGGCTTCTGGGGCGCGCTGGGCTGCAGCTGCTTCGCGTTCTGACATGAAGACCCCTCACTTCCAGCGCCTGCAGGGCGCCAGCATGGGCCTGCTGGCCGGCTATGTCGACACGCTCGGCTTCATCGCCCTGTTCGGCTTGTTCACGGCCCACGTCACCGGCAACTTCGTGCTGATCGCGGTGTCGCTGGCCGAACCGGCGCAGACCCCTTCCTTGCTCAAGCTGCTGGCCTTCCCGGCCTTCATCCTGGGCGTGGCCGCGGCCAGGCTGCTGGTGGCGTCCTGCGAACGGCGCGGCGTGGCGGCCACCAAGCCGGCCTATGCGCTGCAGCTGGTGCTGCTGCTGGGCTTCATGGGCTGCGGCATGCTGGCCGAACCGGTGGGGAAAAGCGCCGGGACGCTGGCGATGGCGGCCGGCCTGCTGGGCACGATGGCGATGGGCGCGCACAGCGCGGCCAGCAAGCTCCTGCTGACCGGCCTGGCCCCGACGTCGATGATGACGGGGAACGTCACCCAGCTCGTGATCGACGGCGTCGACTGGCTGCGCGGCGCCGGCGATGCGGCGACCAGGGCGCGCTGCGGCAAGTTCTTCTGGCCGGTGGCGGCCTTCGCCGCCGGTTGCGCGATGGCGGCCTTCGCCTACCTGGCGGTGGGGTTTGTCGCACTGGCGGTGCCGGTTGCGATACTATGCTGGCATCTCTGGCTCCCCGACCATGGCGAACAATGAACAAGAACAGGCTGGAAGCCTTCAGCGACGGCGTGATCGCGATCATCATCACGATCATGGTGCTCGAACTCAAGCCGCCTCACTCCACCGACCTGAGCGACGTGTCCGAGGTGCTGCCGGGCTGGCTGCGCTATGCCCTCAGTTTCGTCTACGTGGGCATCTACTGGGTCAACCACCATGCCCTGCTGGACCGGGTGGCGCGGGTCGACGGCAAGGCGCTGTGGGCCAACCTGCACCTGCTGTTCTGGATGTCGCTGATTCCCTTCGTGACGGCGTGGGCCGGCGAGCACCCGATGGCCTCGGGGCCGGTCGCCCTGTATGGGGTGGTGCTGATGCTGTGTTCGATCGCCTTCATGATCCTGTCCTGGACGCTCAAGGCCGAGCATGCGATGTCCTGGCAGAGCGGCAAGAACCGCATCTCCATCGCGCTGTATGCGCTGGCCGTGCTGCTCTCGCTGGTGTACGCGCCGCTGGGCGCCGTCATCCATGTGCTGCTGGCCGTCGTCTGGCTGATGCCCGGCACCAAACTACGGGAGCAAGGCCATCGTGAAGCGTGACGGCACACCGATCCGCGTCCTGGTCGCGGACGACCATCCCCTGATGCGCGAAGGTATCGCCGCCGTGATCGGCAGCCAGCCGGACATGGAGGTGGCCGGCGAGGCCGCCGACGGCGAGGAAGCCGTGGCCGAGTACCGCAGGCTGCGTCCGGACGTGACCCTGATCGACCTGCAGATGCCCAAGCTCAACGGCATGGAGACCATCCAGGCCATCCGCGCCGAGTTTCCCGGCGCCTGCCTGGCGATCCTCACCACCTTCCGCGGCGACGCACGCGCCATGCAGGCGATCAAGGCGGGCGCCCAGGGCTACCTGCTCAAGAGCGCGCTGCGCAAGGAACTGACCGACGCGGTGCGCCAGCTTGCCGCCGGGCACCGCAGCATTCCGCCGCAGGTGGCGGCCGAGCTGGCCCAGCACCTGGGCCAGGAGCCGCTCACAGTACGCGAGCTGCAGGTGCTGGAGCTGATCGCGCGCGGCCAGGCCAACAAGCAGATCGGCGCCGGCCTGGGACTGTCGGAAGACACGGTCAAGGGCCATATGCGCAGCATCATGGACAAGCTGGGCGCCAACAACCGCACCCACGCGGTGACGATCGGCATCGAACGGGGCTTTCTGGAGGTCTGAAGGCGGATCCGACACCCCCACTTTCGTGGGGGATGCTGGTGCCCCCAACTTGTCTTACCAGCGCGGCTGACACGTTGCAACATTGTGTCCCGAACACACCGTTCGGACACAATGGAGAAATGACGTGCACACTGCGTTCCCGAACCCGGCCGCCAGGCCGATCGCCATCCGGCCGGCCGCGCGCCCCGCCGGCGGCCTGCCGGACTGGCAGCTCAGGCGGATCACCGCCTACATCGACGCCAACCTGGGCGCCACCCTGCGCACCGGCACCCTGGCCGCCGCCGCGGGGCTGAGCGTGAGCCATTTCACCCGCGCCTTCAAGCACAGCGCCGGCGTGCCGCCGCGCGTCTACGTGATCCGGCGCCGCCTGGCGGCAGCCTGCGAGGCGATGCTGGCCTCGCAGGCCCCGCTGACCGTCATCGCCCACGCCCACGGGTTTTGCGACCAGTCGCATTTCACCCGCACTTTCCACGAAGTAATCGGGGTAGCGCCGCAGGCATGGCGCCGGCGCCAGGAATCGGCTTTGGAATCGGCTTTGGAAGCGACTTAGCGAACAGATCGGTTTTGGCGTGTTGCCGTATGGTGGGCCTGTCGAGACGATCAGGAGCGCCAAGCGATGTTCGATTTCATCACCAAATTCCTCGAATCCAGCGGCTATCTCGGCGTATTCGCCCTGATGGCGCTCGAAAACGTGTTCCCGCCGATTCCCTCGGAGCTGATCATGCCTTTCGCCGGTTTCGTGGCGGCGCGCGGCGACCTGCACGTGGCCGGGGTGCTGATCGCCGGGACCGCGGGGTCGATCGCGGGCGCCTTGCCCTGGTATTACGCGGCCAGGATCTACGGCAAGGAGCGGCTCGAAAACTTCGCCGACAAGCACGCCCGCTGGATGACGGTCACCCATGGCGAAATCGACCACGCGCTGGAAGCCTTCGAGCGCCATGGGCGCAAGGTGGTGCTGTTCGGGCGCCTGATCCCCGCGATCCGCACCCTGATCTCGGTGCCGGCCGGCCTGGCCTGCATGCCGCTGGGGCAGTTCCTGCTGTTCTCGACCATCGGCTCGCTGATCTGGACCGGCATCCTGACCGGCGCCGGCTTCCTTCTGGAGAGCCAGTACGAGCGGGTGGCCGAGTATGTCGATCCGGTATCCAAGGCCATCCTGGTCGGGCTGGTGCTCTGGTATGTGTACCGTGTTATCACCTGGAAACCCGCGAAGGCCTGAAATGCTGCGGGACGCGGGTGTTTTCCGGGTTTCGCTACAATCGGCTTGTTCGTACCCAGAAGTCCGTAGATGAAGAGCCAGTTGTTGGAAGATATCGGCGGCAGCCAGCCGCCCCGAGTTCGCAGCAGTGCGGCGCCGCCGCCCCGGCCCGCACCCGATCCGGTCGCGCGCCCGCGGGTGTGGCGCAGCAGGCAGCCTGTCGCTGCCGAGCCTGCGCCGCCGTTCGAGCCGGCGCCGCCGTTCGAGTCGCCGACCGAGCCGCATTTTTTCGTGCCGCCGTCGGCGAACGCTTCTTTTTCCAGCCAACAACCCGACCTGGGCATCCATTTTCCCGACGAGCCGGTGCCCTGGATGGATCGCTGGGGCCGCAAATTCTTCGGCTGGACAGTGGCGGCCGCCCTGGTGGCGGGCGTAGCCGGGACCGGATGGTGGCTGTACGGCGACAGGCAGGTCGAGTCGACGCTGGCGCTGGTTGCCGACCAGACGCCGCCTGCTGCCCCGGCGCCCGCGGCGCCGCCGCCAGCGGCTCCTGTGACCGAAGCGCCGACGAAGACGGCGGACATTCCCGTGCCCGAACCTGTTCCGGAAGCGTCTCCGCCGGTCGAGACGCCGCAGCCGGCAGCAGCGGATGTGTCGACGGTCGCCGCTGCCGCAGCGGCAGCACCGGTCGCCGCCGCGGCGCCTGCACCGAAGAAGAGACCCGCCGCTCCGGCCGCGCGCCGCCCTGTCGAGAAGCGCAAGCCCGTCCGCAGCGCCGCCCGCCGCGCGCCGCCGCCGGCACGCGTCGCCGTACAAGCGCCTGCGCCGCGCCCTGAACCGGAACCCGCCGGGAACGCGCTCGCCGAGACCTTGCGCCAGTGCCGCGCGGCCGGCTATCACGCCACGCTGTGCATCAAGCGCGGCTGCACCGCCACCAAGTTCGGCCTGGCCTGCCGCGGATGAGCGCTTCCGGGCTCGGTGCCGATCCCTCAGTGCCAGTCTTTATCCGGCTGCATGTTGAGCCGGTGCGCCGCGTCGATCACATCCTGCAGCTCCACCGGGTCGCTGAACGGATCCTCGTCCAGGCTCGTCACCCGGTTCAGCTCCTTCTGCCAGCGGCGCAATTCGGCGACGTATTCCTGGTGCGGCACCCGCTTCAGGTCGCCGTTTTCCTCGACCACGTCGCAAATGCCGTTGTGCACCCACTCGCCGGTATGCCAGTCCGGCATGTCGACGCCGGGGAATAGGCAAATCGCCTGCAGGTCCATGCCCCGGTGCACGGCCGCCAGCGATTCGCCCATGACGTCCCTGAGCCAGCTGTCGCGCCCCTGGCCCAGGCCGCTGGTCTCGCCGATGATCATCGGCCTGCGGTAGCGTTCCCAGACCGTCTGCAGCATGTCGCACAGGGGCGCGATGCGCTCGTCGCCGGGCGGCAGCGGCGCATGCGGGCCCTGTTCGCGGTATTCCATCTGTCCGAAGGAGTAGTTGTTGACGCCGACGATGTCCAGGATCTCGGGCGAGCCGCCGAATTCCGGATGCTCGCGCCCGCAGATGATGTCCCAGGCCAGGAAGGTGTCGACATAGGTCTCGTGGCGTGCGGCCTCGACCTGGTCGGGGCGGTCGCGCGGGGCCACCACCTGGACCAGCGGATCGACGTGCACCATGCGCGCCTCGGGGTCGACTTCGCGGATCGCCTTGACCCCGGCGATCGCGGCCCGGCACAGCGCCTCCAGCAGGCGCATGCGGTCCTCGCGGGTGCAGTGGTAGGGCGCCGCCCAGCCCCACTCGCCGGCGCAGTAGGAAAAGAAGGTGATCTCGTTGATCGGGGTGAAGAAGTGCGGGCCGCGCACCTTCGGGATCACGTACTCGGCGGCGGCGCGGCAATAGGCGGCGAAGCGGGTCACGAATTCGTCGGAAAACGGGTCGAGCTCGTCCGGGTAGCCGTAGTGGCAGAGGTCCCAGATCGGGATGATGCGCGACGCGTTCATCGCCTCGATAAAGCGGTCGATGGACGAGAAGTCGTAGCCCCCGTCCTTGTCCACCATCGGCCAGGGAATGCCTTCACGGGCCACGGCGATGCCCAGGCTGGCCAGGAAGCGGTAGTCCTCGGCGGCATGCCGGTCGTGCCCGGTTTCCGCAACCAGGTTGCGCCGGATCCGGTTGCCCCAGAGGAAGCTGGAGCATTCGAAGCCGGACAAGAAGAATGTCGGAAAAATCCCCGGACGCTGTGCCATGCAAGTCTCCTTTCGCGCTCTGCCTGTGCGGTCGAGCTCGTAGGATGCCACGACGCGCCCGGGCCGAGCGCGAGATAGGACCGGCTAGGCCTGGAGCCGGGGAGGCGGGTCTTCGCGCCAGGCGATGCGGTTGCGTCCCGCTTGCTTGGCGCGGTAGAGCTCGGCGTCCGCCGCCTCGAACAGCTCGGCCTGCAGTTCGCTGCTGTCCGGCGACAGGGTCGCGCCGCCGACGCTCACGGTCAGGACCGGCGCCACGGCCGAGGCTTCGTGGGCGATATGGAGGTCCGCCACGGCGCCGCACAGGGCTTCCACCACCTGGCGCGCCTGGATCTCGTCGGTTTCCGGCATCAGCAGCACCAGCTCTTCGCCGCCGTAGCGCGCCGCCAGGTCGGCCGGGCGGCGCATGGCGGCGCCCGCCACCCGCGCCACCGAGCGCAGGGCGCGGTCGCCGGCCGGGTGGCCGTAGCGGTCGTTGTACTGCTTGAAGGCGTCGATGTCGAGCAGGGCCAGCGACAGCGGCCGGCCAGAGCGCCGCGCACGCTGCCATTCGAGGGCGTACATTTCGTCGAAGCGGCGGCGGTTGGCCAGTTCGGTCAGGCCGTCGATGTTCGCGAGCCGTTCCAGCATCCTGCGCTGGCGCACCACCTGCAGGTGCAGGGCCACGCGCGCCATCACCACCGTCGGGTTGAAGGGCTTCACGATGTAGTCCGAGGCGCCCATCTTGAGGCCGTTGGCCTCGTCCTCGGGGCGGTCCAGGCCGGAGATGAAGATCACGGCGATGTGCTCGGTCTGCGGATCGGCGCGCAGCTGGCGCAGCACTTCGTAGCCGTCCATGTCGGGCATCATCACGTCGAGCAGGATCAGGTCGGGCGCGTGGCGCGCCGCGCGCTCCAGGGTCTGGGCGCCGTTCTTCGCCAGCAGCACCGTGTACTCGGGCTTGAGCAGGTCGCCCAGCACCTCGCGGTTGATGGCGTCGTCGTCCGCCACCAGGACCTTTTGCGTCTCCACGATGTTCATGCCACGCCCTCCAGGCTCAGCTCGAGATCGGCCGCCAGCGCGCCCAGAGGCGCGAGCGCGGCGGTGTACTCGATTTCCTCGACCGCGCGGCGGACCGGGGCCAGGGCGCCGGCGTGGGCGGTGCCGGCCAGCAGGCCTTCGAGTTCGGACAGCGCATCTTCGGCGCGCGCGTCGTCGTCGGCCAGGTAGCTGTGCAGGCGCTTGAACACCTGCTCCACCGCGTGCGGATCGGCCTGGCGCGGCAGGGCCGCCGCAGCCAGCTGGGCCAGGCCGGCGAGCACCACCTCGGCGCTCGCCACCAGGGCCGGCACCTGCACCGAAAGGCGTTCGAACCGGCCCGCGCGCAGGTCCTGCTCGAGGCGGTTGGCGGCGCTCGAGAGCTCGAAGGCGCCGACATACGCGGCGCTCGACTTGAGGTTGTGGGCCAGCGACTGCAGGCGCGCGTGGTCGCCGCCGCTCAGGGCTTCGCGCAGGATGCGCGGCGCGCCCGCATACTCGCGCACGAAGCTGCCCGCGCGCTTCTCCAGCCGGCTGCGCTGGCCGGCCACGTTGTCCAGCGCCTGGCGCCAGTCGATGCCGGGCACCGGCGGCAGGGCGCCGACCGGTTCCTGGGCCGGCGCATGGAGCGCCGCCGGCGGCAGGGTGCGACCCTGCAGGCGGGCCGGGTCGATCCACTTGAGCAGGGTGCAGAACAGCAGGTCGGGGTCGATCGGCTTGGTGACGTGGTCGTTCATGCCGGCC
>CAMPHU010000209.1 GCA_946886065.1 uncultured Massilia sp.
GCCTTGCGGGTGGTGTGCGGCTTCGACTACTTCCCAAGCAATATGTGGGATCTTGAGTGGTCGGCCATCTTCAATAACAATTGGAAGCGGCTCCACCTGTCCAGGAATCAGCCCGAGGCCCTCATGCGAGCCGAATTCGTGGCTGACGCTCGCGAGCATTTGCATGCCGAGGCAGATCCCGAGCAAGGGGCGGCCGGACGCTGCAAATCGCTTGATGGGCTCGATCAAGCCGCATGTTTGCAAGCCATGCATTCCGTCTTCGAAGGCCCCCACGCCAGGCAGCACGAGGCGTGCAGACGTCTCGATCACCTGCGGATCGGCACTGATGGTCACCTCGGCGCCGCAATGTTCCAATGCACGGCGAACGCTGAAGAGGTTGCCGACGCCGTAATCTACGATAGTTACTTGCATTTTCATACTGATCTGACGTGAACGCCCGCATCGCGCGCCTGTGCGCGCAATTCGGGAAGCGTAGTAAGGTTGTAATGCAAGGCGTCGGCCACAGCGACGGCATCCGCTCCTGCTTCGTGGACAGCGGCGGCCAGGTCAGCCGGCTTGCCGTAGCCACCGCTGGCGATCACCGGTACGTTCACCACATCGGCAATCGCCCGCGTCAAATCGAGGTCAAAACCCTTGCGCGTCCCCTCACGGTCGATCGATGTGACCAGTACTTCACCAGCGCCCAACTCGACGCCGCGGCGCGCCCACTCTATCGCATCGATGCCGGTGCCTTCGCGTCCGCAATCGGTATAGACTTCCCACCGCCCTGGACCAACTGTCTTTGCCTCGATCGAGAGCACCATGCATTGGGACCCGAAGCGGCGCGCCACCTCGCTGATCAGTTCGGGACGCCGCACAGCTGCGGTATTGATCGCTACTTTGTCGGCCCCGGCACGCAGCAGGTCGCTCACGTCATTGACCGAGCGGATTCCGCCGCCGACGGTCAGCGGCACAAAGACATCATGCGCGGTGCGACGCACAATGTCCTTCAGGATGCTGCGGCCATAGAGACTGGCCACGATGTCCATGTAGATCAGCTCATCGGCGCCCTGTTCGTAATACCTTCTGGCATACGCCTGCGGGTCGCCGATTACACGCAGCCCTTCCAAGTGAACACCTTTGATCAGGTTTTCACCCTTGACGTCGAGCCGGGCGATCAGTCGGACGGATTTCTTGCTCATAAAATTGACATTACTGTTGTTGAGTTAGATCGCTTGCAACCCGGCCAGCCTGCTTACCTTCGACAATGTTGCGAAATGCCTCGAAGTCCTGGGCGGTATCGATATCGATGGAGCGCTCGCGCGGCATCCGGTAGCCGACTGTTTCGGGAGACACGAAATTGCGCGTGCGACGAAGCCAATCGATCCGAGCAATATAGATAGCGCCATTCAATGTGAAGACAGGAGGCAGGTCCTGCCGGCGCGTGGCGCCCTCGGGTGCTGGCAAGATACTACTCAGTCTTGCATTGTCCTCGAGCCTGTACATCCAATAGGGCGACTGGTCCACTTCGCACACCGACACGCAAGCAGGGGCATTTGATTCGAGCATCAGCGCAAAGGCCAGATCGATGTCCGCGGCATTACGCATTGGCGACGTCGGCTGCAACAGAACCAGATATTCACATTGCGGAAAATGGTCCAGTGCGTGGAACACCACATCCATGGTAGCGGCCGTATCGGAAGCAAGCTCGGCCGGCCGGCGAAATGGTACCGAGCAGCCCCACGCCTGCGCCGTCGCCATGATTTCGTCGTCGTCCGAGGACAGGATGGTCTCTCCTACCAGCTGCGACGACTGCGAGGCAGCGATCGTCCATGCGATGAGTGGACGCCCGCCCGCTTCCAGAACATTTTTACGTGGCAAGCCCTTTGATCCTCCGCGCGCGGGAATCAAGGCTAATACCTTTTCTTTAGGAATGTGAAGCATCGGGCGTCCGCCAGGCAATCTGAATTGAATCAGGCTGGTTTATAGCGCAATTGCCATTCGTCGTCTTCGACCTTCCAAAGGTGAGGCGAACGGAACTGGTCGCAAGTCGCGAAGAATTCTTCCCGGCTCATCGAGATATAGTCCAGGAACTCTTTCTCGTAACGCGCAGGATATTCTCCTTCGTAGCGCTGCATCAGAGCGATACCTTCGTCTTTGGTAATGTGATGATTGCGGATCTCCTGCGCGGAGTCCATCATGGCGCGGCCCACACCAAACTTGATCCAGCGGGTGTAATAGAAGAAGCCGTCAACTTTATCGTCCAGGCTGTTGTATTTCGAATAGGTGCCTTCGGTGCGCACCGGGTTTGCTTCGAAACCGGTATGCTCGACCGCATAGTAGTACGCTTCCTGCGGCACCCACTTCTTGTAATAACCCAGGTATTTGAATTCGATGCCTTTCTTGTGCAAGACTTCCGGATCCATCGGCAGGTAGCTCATCAGGTCAACGAGTGCGACGCCTTCATCCAGATATTCGCCGATCGCTTTACCACCGAGGAAAACATCGCGAATATCCTTGCCGCCCAGGTAATCGAGCGAGAAGCCTTCGCTTTCCGTTGCTTGATCCTTGCCGGCATACGAAGAGGTTTTATGGGAAACCTGCTCGCCATATTCCCCAGGCATTTCGCCGTAGAAAATCAGCGGAATATTCAGTCGCGCAGCCATTTTTGCCACAAAGGTCTTTTGCCCCAAAATGAAGGGCTGGAATGGATGCAGCAAGTGCTTCGTCGCATTGCGAGTCAACAAACGATGGATCTTGCCGTTCGGGGTATAAAGGAAGTTGTCGAATCCGCCTTTATGCAACCAGTTCTGGAAGTTCTTCCAGCCGATATCGGTGTACAGGTGCGGAGACCAGGTGACGGTCAACGGGTTCATTCCATACTTATACTTGAGCAAGTGCGACTGCATGGCGCTGTCCTTACCGCCGCTGCCTCCAACGATGCAATCATAGCTGCCGTCGTTCTTACGGTAGCGGTCGCACAGCTCGATCAACTCGCGTTCGCGCTCTTCCCAGTCGATCTCGCCGGTTTCCTTCAGTTCATTGAAGCGGCAGGCATGGCATACACCGTTTTCATCGAAGCTGAGCGTCGTCTTCTTCGAATCCTTACTGTGGGCATATTCATTGCTCGACATTGGCTGCTGGTTCGACATATTGCACTTCGTGCAGAACTGCACGTGGCGCGGCAAGCCGTACAATACATCCAGCTCAGACTCCGGCTTGCTAAACCTGGAGAGATCAACATCCTTGCTTGGTCCGATTTTCATGTTTAAGTCCTTAGTTTGCATTCATTGCAGCACTACTTGCAAAGTTAGCAGTGTTCAAAAATCATTAGCCAGCCTGCCAAGATCCGGCACAGTTTGTGCTTAAGTAATCGACGATTTTACCATCGCGACTACGGCTGTGCCAGCCAGTCTTGGCCTGCCCGGCACCCGCTGTCTCATTTTTCGAGAAGCCTTCCTTGGCCTTGAGCGACCGGCAACGTGCGGGTTTACGAGAAGATCTCGCCAAAATCGCGATTGGCGCGTTCGAAATCAGGGAGACGTCCGATATCCAGCCAATAACCATTCATGCGGTGACACCTGGTCATCATGTTGTTTGCGACCATCGCATCAAACAGTGAAGGCATATCGAAAAACTGATCATTCGGCACCAGTTCGAGCGCTTGCGGCGACAAAACATACATCCCCGCGCTGACAGTGAACCGATGGACTGGTTTTTCCTGGATCGACTGGATGCGTCCATCCTTCTCAACCACCACGCCGAACGGCACTTGCATCTCGTATTCGCGCACGCCCATGGTGCCGTCGGCCCCGGTCTCGATATGCTGATCGACCATGTCGGCAAAATTTGCTTTGGTAAGCAAGTCGGCATTGGTAACGAAAAATGGTGACGTCGGCCGCTCTGGCAGCAGGCTCAGCGCTCCGGCAGTGCCCATTCGCTTGGTTTCGCGCAAGTATTGCACTTCCACGCCAAGCTGCGCCCCGTTGCCGAAATGCTCCTCGATCTGTTCGGCCTTATAGTTCACTGCAAGGTAAAACTTGTGAAAACCCTGGTCGGCATAAGCTCGCACGATAGTTTCCAGTAGTGGTCGCGAGCCAACCTTGAGCATGGGTTTGGGCGTGTCCTGGGTCAGTTCACGCAGCCGGCTGCCAAGACCGCCGGCCATGATGACGACAGCCTCGTCCCGTTTTGGCGCGGAAAGAAAGTCGTCAACCGTCTCGAGACCAACCACAAGGCCCTCGCTGTTCAGGACTGGGAGCTGATGCAAGGCACTTCGGCGCATTTTGGCCAAGCGTGCATGGCGGTCGTCTTCATCGCGCACGGTTGTCGGGGTCGGATGCATCACTTCGTGTACCAGCGAATTCAAGGTCTTTCCTTCAAGCAGAGCCCGCCGTATATCGCCATCGCTGACCGTGCCCAACAGGCGGCGCGACTCGTCCACCACCAATGCGATCTGGCAGCCGACCTGATTGATCGTCTCAAGTGCGGCCCGTACAGTGGTGGTCGGCCTGATCAGAGCATTTTCCCAACTCTTCATACTTTTCTTTCCAATTCTTGTGCCGGAATCCCGACCAGGGTTCCGTCTCCGGCGAAATTCCTGACGACCACCGCGCCTGCGCCGATGAGGGTCGTCGGTCCCAACACGACGCCCTGCCGTACGACGGCGCCCGCGCCGACATGGCTTACGGCGCCCACTTCCGTATTTCCACAAAGCAGGGCACGCGGAGCGATGTGGCTCCAGATACCGACTTTGGCATCGTGCTCGATCACCGCCCCGGTATTGACAACGGCTCCCCTGCCGACCGTTGCGCCTGGCTGCACGATGCAGCAGGCCATCAACTGAACCGACGCCCCCAGGTGCGCGAACGGCGACACCACGGCAGAAGGGTGCACCACGCTGCAGAAGCGCCAGCCCTGCCCCTCCAGCATTTCCTGCACGCGGCGGCGCAGCGGCTGCTGAGAACCACCCAGGCTACCCATGCCGTTGGCCAGCTCGACCTCATTTGGACTGTAGTGCGCCAGGACGTCGTCGTCACCGAGCACCGGCAGTCCGCACAGGCGGCCATCGTGACGCGCCGGCGCCGGGTCGGTGAAGCCAAGCACGACGCGGCCGGACGCCAGCAGGGCGTCGGCGACCACGCTAGCATGGCCACCGGCGCCGATCACGATCACGGGCAGCGTCATGGCTCGATCAACTCGTCCTGGGCGTAGTCGCGCGCGGCGGTGCGGCCGACCAGCGACCAGGTGTCCAGCGGCGAGATGCCGGTGCCGGGACGCTTGGCGCCCAGCATGTCCTCGCCGATCGTTTCGCCCTTGCGGATCGGGCGCGCCGCCACCACGCTGCGGCGGGCGATGGCGCGGTTCGGCACCTCCTGCCCGCGCGGTTGCTTGACCGAAGAGCCAAGCGCCTGTTCGACGTTGCGGATCGAGGTCACCATCTGCTTGAGCTCGCCCGGCTCGAGCGAGGCCGCATGGTCCGGCCCCGGCAGCGTGCGGTCGAGGGTGAAGTGCTTCTCGATGATGCATGCGCCGCGCGCCACCGCCGCGATCGACACTTCCATGCCCAGCGTATGGTCGGAATAGCCGACCGGCAGGCCGAAGGCGGCGGCCATGGTGTCCATCGCGCGCAGGTTGACGCTGGCGGCCGGCGCCGGGTATTCGGTCACGCAGTGCAGCAGGGTGACGAAGCGCGCCAGCTCGGCCTGCCCTTCGGCACTGGCGTAGGCGGCCTCGAAATCGGCGCTCCCGCGCGGCGTACCGCCGCCCAGCAGGCCGAAAGCAATCACCCCCAATGCCTGCTCGATGTCCGCCAGCGTCGCCATGCCGGTCGAGACGATCAGCGGCTGGCGCAGGCGGGCAGCCTGCAGCAGCAGGGGCGCGCAGGTCAGGTCGCCGGACGGGATTTTAATGGCCGGCATGTTGAGCGCGGCCAGCATGGCCAGGCTCTCGGCATCGAAGCCGGTGGACATGAAGCGGATGCGGCGCCGGGCGCAATGCGCCAGCAGGGCTTCGTGGTCCGCAGGCGACAGTTCCAGGCGGCGCAGCATCTCGAGCTGCGAGCCGCCTTCCTTGGTGTTCGTGACCTGGTAGTCGGCCTTGGCCGCCTGGGGCGTGACCAGGGCTTCGGCCTTGAAGGTCTGGAACTTGACGACGTCGGCGCCCGCCTCGGCGGCGGCGTCGACGAGCTGCAACGCCAGCTCGAGCGAGCCGTTATGGTTGACGCCTGCCTCGGCGATGATAAAGACGGGTTTGTGCACGATCGGATTCACAGCAGGTGGAAGACTTTCTTGAGCGATGCGGCGGAGCCGGCCAGGGCGCGCACGGCCGCGACGATGCGCGGCGCGGCGTCGCCGTCGCCGTAGGGGTTGACCACGGCCGAGCAATCCAGGCCCTGGCTCTGTTCGAGGGCGGCGGCAATGGCGGCGCGCTCCGGTTCGCATTGGATGACCGACTCGGGCGCGGTGCGTCCGCGCTGGCGGTCGCCGATGTTGATGGTCGGCACCCGGAACGAGGGCGCCTCGTACAGGCCGCTGGACGAGTTGCCGGCCACCGCGTCCACCTGGGCCATCAGGCTCAGGTAGCGCAGCTGGCCAAGCGAGGAAAACACGCGCGCATTGGCGCGGCCCGCGGCCCAGGCGTCGAGCGCCTGCGCCAGGCTGCGGCCGCCGGTGTCGGCGTTCGGACGGGTGAACCACAGCACCGTGTCCTCAGGCAGTTCGGCCAGGGCCGCCAGCAGTTCGTCCTGCTGACGCACGCCCTCCTCCGGTTCCAGGGTCACCGGGTGGAAGGTGACCAGCAGGTTGCGGCGGCCGAGCGGCGCGCCGAGCGCGGCCTCGAGTTCGGCGCGGCCGAGCAGCGGCAGGCGCCGCAGGTGGTCGAGGCCGGGGCTGCCGGTCACCAGCACCGAGGCCGGGTCTTCGCCCAGCTGGCGCACGCGGCGCGCCGACAGCTCGTTGGTGACCAGGTGCAGGTGGGCCATCTTGGTGATCGCGTGGCGGATCGATTCGTCGAAGGCGCCTTCGGTGGTGTCGCCGCCCGCGATATGGGCCAGCGGCACGTTGTGCAGCAGCGCGGCCTGGGCTGCCGCCAGGATCTCGAAGCGGTCACCCAGCACCAGCATCACGTCCGGCCGGCAGGCTTCGATCGCGTCCGACATGCCGATCAGGCCCAGCGCCATCGACTTGGCGATGCCGCCCGGGGTGTCGCTCGACACCAGCATCTCGACGCGGCGCGCGATCGGGAAGCCGTCCTGCTCGATCTGGCGCACCGTCATGCCGAATTCGGGCGACAGGTGCATGCCGGTGACGATCAGCTGCAGCTCGAGGTCGGGCGCGGCCTGCAGGTCGCGCAGCACCCAGTACAGCAGGCCGTATTCGGCGCGGCTGCCGGTGACGACGGCGATTTTCCTGGCCTGGGTCACAGCGCCCCCGCCACCAGCTGGGGACCGCTGGGGATGTTGATCAGGCGGCATGCCAGGTCTTGCGCGACCGGGGTCGGCATCGACTCGCATTCGGCGTACATCGGCAGCGTGGACAGCAGCTTCCAGATCGGGCGGGTCATCTGGCCTGCTTCGTTGGTCGCGCGCAGGACCGCATCGCGCTCGTGCGCATGTTCGGGCTTGAGCAGCAGCGTCTGCAGCCAGTAGTTGGCGCGGGTGCCGGCACGCTCCGTAAAGAGCTCGACTTCCGGCAGGTCCGCGAAGGCCTTCTGGTAACGGCCGGCCAGCTCGCGCTTGGCGTCGAGGAAGGCGCCGAGGCGCTCCAGCTGGGCGCAGCCGAGTGCCGCGTTCAGGTTCGGCATGCGGTAGTTGAAGGCGACCTCGTCGTGCGCGTATTCCCAGGCATGCGGCAGCTTGGCGGTAGTGGTCAGGTGCTTGGCGCGGCGCGCCAGCTCGCTGTCGTCGGTGATGATGGCGCCGCCGCCGCCGGTGGTCACGACCTTGTTGCCGTTAAAGCTGAGCATGGCGCAGCGGCCGTAACGGCCGGTATGGGTGTCGCCGATC
>CAMPHU010000210.1 GCA_946886065.1 uncultured Massilia sp.
GCCGGGCGCAGGTCGAGACCATCGGCAAGACCGGGGTCGAGATGGAGGCGCTCACGGCGGTGCAGGTGGGGCTGCTGACGATTTACGACATGTGCAAGGCGGCCGACCGTGGCATGGTGATGACCAATGTGCGGGTGCTGGAGAAGCACGGCGGCAAGAGCGGGGACTGGACTGCCGAGCTTTAAGGCGATAGCGCCGCAGGTGCATCCAACACGATTTCCAAGGCACAGCATGAGCGGGTCACCGGCACGGACGCTTCTCGAAGCGGCACGCACACACTGGAAAAGTTTTTTACCTGCGTGGCTGTTTCCTATAGTTTTCTTGCACGGAGGCCTGCTTGCCGACCGATTCGGGCATCCATTCCTCTTTTTCTGCTTTGTTGCCGCCCCCTTGTTCTTTTGGAGTGGCAATCGTGCGAGCAAGCCATGGACAGCGAAACAAATCACCTATTGGCAAGGGGTTTTCTGGGGCATGCTCGTGCCGTTTTCGGTGTGGACCATGGCGGTGTTCTCACGCCTTATCTACCTGGACTGCTGACAGGTGCGAGGTGGACCATCCTCCTCCCCAAGTTCTTGAGATTGGTTCTTCGCAAGCCATTGCCCAACGATTCAGCGCACGCCGCACCATGGTTCCACGCCCGGGCGCTTGATACGGCTTTCTATTAATGCAATAATCCGCCTTCCTTCCTGACTGCTGCTGCACGAAGGCTCCGTTCCGGCACCCTGGTCGCCGGGGCGTTCTGACGCCTACATTGAAAGCAGCCATGTCGACTTTTCCCCGACTCGTCAAAGCCTTCCGCCGCGAAGGCATCGCCGTCGATTATTCGGACGGCATCTACCGTATCTCCAACGAGCACGCCAGCGCCCAGGTCCTGCTGCCGGCCACGCTCCCCCTCGAGCAGAAGGCCGTGCGCCAGTTGCTCGACTTCGCCGCGGTGCGCTCGCCCGACAGCCACCATGGCGTCTGCCGCGCCTGCGCCACGCCGGATTTCCATCCCGGCTCCATTGCGCCGGTCGGCAGCGTCGTCGCCACCGATGCGGATTTCGTCATTCCCGCCGCGATCGGCACCGACATCAATTGCGGCATGCGGCTGGTGACCACCGGCCTGAAAAAGGCGGCTGTGGAACCGCTCAAGGCTGCGCTGGTGCAGCGCCTGACCCGCGTCCTGCTCGATAACGGCCGCGACGTCCCGGTACGCAGCGCCGCCTTCCGCGCCCTGTTCGACGACGGACCCGCCGGATTCATCGACTGCTTGCGGGACGAGGGGTTGTGGGCCAGCGTGGACCGCCGGCGCCTCGCGGACGAACTGGCGGCCTGCGTCAGCCTGGCGGATTTCGATGGCCGCTCCGCCTACGCCCCGGAGGCGCTGGTGGGCAGCCGCGAGACGATCCGCGATCCCAACCTCGGCACGCCGGGCGCCGGCAACCACTTCGTGGAATTGCAGGTGGTCGACGAAGTGTTCGACCGCCATGCAGCCTTCGCCGCCGGCCTGGCAGTGGGCGACGTGGTGGTCATGATCCATTCGGGCAGCCGCGATGTCGGCTTCTTTGTCGGCCGGCGCTGGATGGACCGGGCACGGGCTGAATGGCCTGCCGGCCTCAAGCATCCGCAAAGCGGGCTGTACGGCTTGAGCGGACCGTTGGCGCACGAATACCTGAGCGCGATGGGCACGGCGGCGCGCTATGCGTGGGCCAACCGGGTAGTCCTGGCCGAACTGGTACGCAAGGAGGTCGCCGAACTCGCCGGCGGCAATTCGCGTCTCGTGGTCGACGTTCCGCATAACGTGGTGCTGGCGGAACAAGGGATGAACATCCACCGCAAGGGCGCCACGCCGGCCCGGCATGGCGAGCTTGCGCTCATCCCCGGTTCGATGGGCGACGCCTCGTACTTGGTGCGCGGCCTGGGAAATCCGGAATGGCTCTGGTCATGCAGCCACGGCGCCGGCCGCAGTGTGCGGCGCCAGGAAGTAAGGCGCATGTCCGGTGCGCCGTCGGACGGCAGCTGGCAGTGCGTGAGCTTGCGCGAAGAGCGCCGGATCGAGGAAGCGCCGGCCGCCTACAAACCGATCGGTCCGGTCCTGTCCGCGCAGGAACAGGCCGGCCTGATCGATGCCGTGGTGCGATTGAAGCCGTGGGTTACGTTCAAGGCTTGAGCGCCACAGGCATGCGGCTGGCCGCAGTCAGGCTTGCCGCCGCTCCGGCAGCGGCAATCCTTCCGCAATCGCCAGCCGCTCCATCGCGTCTTCCAGGATGACGCGGGCCTGCCCCGACGCCCTTGCCAGCAGGGCGTGCAGGTCGGCGTCTTCGGGATTGCGCGAGGCACACTGCACGCTGTAGCGCTCGAAGCTGCCGACCATCATCAACAGGTCCGACAAGTGGCGCGGGCACTCGCAGCTCAGGCGGTCGCTGGCGGTGGTGATCGTGACCAGCGCGTCCTCGTCGAAGCGGCGCGGCGTGATCGCCGGTTCCGCGCCCGGTTCAGCCAGCGGCAAGCGCTGTCCGCCCAGCGCGGAGCGGCACAACAGCGCCAGCTCGCTCAAATCGGCCGGGACACGCGCCACCAGGCAGCCCTGGGCGCGCAGCGCGCGGATGGTGGCGCTGGGACAAAACCGGTACAGCACGACCGTCGCCGCCGCGTCCACCCGTTCGCGGGCGGCCGCCACCAGCGGCAGGACGCTGTCGTCCAGCTCGGACATTTCGATCACCAGCGCGTCCGCGTCGGTCCCCGCAGGCAGTGCGGTCAGCTGGTCGAGACTGGCGCAATGGCCGCGCACATCGAGCCCGGCCGCCTCCCGGCCCATGGCGGCCAGGCGCCGCGCCAGCATGTTACTGACCAGGACCACACGCACCGGCGTCGCCGCGGGCGCCAGTGCTTGCTGGTTCAAGCCGAGCATGGATTGCAGCTGTTCCCGGCTCAGCCCGGCCAGCACGCCGATCGAATGCCCCTGGTCCACCAGCTGCTTGAGCAGGCCCAGGCGCGCCACCTGTTCAGCGGAATACAGGCGCTGCCCGCGCTCGGAACGCTGGGCGTCCGACAAACTGTAGCGGCGCTCCCAGACGCGCAAGGTTTCGACCGGCAAACCTGCCAGGCGGGCTGCCGCGCCCGTGCGGTACATGATGCGTTCTTGTCCCGACCTGATCGATGAATCCATGACAATGTCCCTAAATTGAACCATAATTATCGCGAAGTATAGCGTCAAACCTTAGACAATCGCGTTCGACTGTCCTACATTGGCATGCATGCAGCTCGCCCGAGCTGTTCACCCACCCAACCGGAGCATGCAATGAAGACCTCTCTTGTCGCACTTCCCCTGGCATTCGCTTTCGCTACCGCACAGGCCGCAGACATCGTCGATACCGCGAAATCGGCCGGCTCGTTCAACACCCTGGTGACCGCCGTGCAGGCAGCCGGCCTGGTCGATACGCTGAAGGGGCCGGGGCCGTTCACGGTGTTCGCGCCCACCGACGCGGCCTTCGCCAAGATCCCGAAAGCCAAGCTCGATGCACTGCTCAAGGACAAGGACGCGCTGGCCAAGGTCCTCACCTACCACGTCGTGCCGGGCACGGTGAAGGCAGCCGACGTCAAGCCCGGCGAGGTCAAGACCGTCGAAGGCAGCACGGTCAAGGTCGCCATGCGCGGCGGCAAGGTCATGATCGATAACGCCCACGTCACCAAGACCGACATCGTGGCCGACAACGGCGTGATCCATGTGATCGACGCCGTGATCATGCCGTAAGCAGGCACTTTTTTCTCCTCGTCCGCCGCCCCGCCGTTCCCCCCGGCGCCGCGGCGGTTTTTTATTTCCACCGGATTTTGCGCGATGAGCCAATTTCATGTCGCGTGGTAAATTGCTGGCCTGCGTGCACGGCGCCCCGCCGGGCACGAACATGACCAAGAGGATGGAATGAGATTGCATTTGCTGACGATGGCGGCCGCCACCCTGGCCGCCGGCACCGCAATGGCCGCGCCGCGCGGCTTTACCGTCGAAGACCTGGTGAACATGGAGCGGGTGGGCAGCCCGGCCGTGTCGCCGGACGCCACGCGCGTGGTCTATACCGTGCGCAGCACGGACATGAAGAAAAACCGCGGCCATACCGAGCTGTGGCTGGTCGACCTGCGCGCCGACAAGCCCGTGCCGAAGCGCCTGGCCGGCCACAGCACGAGCAGCACCGACCCGGAATGGTCGCCGTCGGGCGACGCCGTGTACTTCCTGTCGACCCGCTCGGGCTCGTCGCAGGTGTGGCGCCAGCCAGCCGGCGGCGGCAAGCCGGTCCAGGTGACCAACTTGCCGCTCGACGTCGACAGCTTCCGCGTGGCGCCGAGCGGCGACCGCCTGGCCTTCAGCATGGCGGTGTTCCGCGATTGCGCGGACCTGGCCTGCACCAAGGACCGCCTGGCCGCCAAGGAAAAGGACAAGGCCACCGGCAAGGTCTATGACCGCCTGTTCGTGCGCCACTGGGATACCTGGCTTGATCACCGCAACAACGTGCTGTTCTCGGCGCCGCTGGATAAATCGGGCAAGGCCGGCGGTTCGCCGGTCAGCCTGTCGGGTTCGCTCGATGGCGACGTGCCGTCCAAGCCCTTCGGCGACCGCGAGGAATTCCGCTTCAGCCCGGACGGCAAGACCGTCGTCTTCTCGGTGCGCATCGCCGGCAAGACCGAAGCCTGGTCGACCAACTTCGACCTGTACACCGTGCCGGCCGCGGGCGGCAGCGCGCCGCGCAACCTGACGGCGGACAATCCGGCCTGGGACACCAAGGGCGTGTTCTCGCCGGACGGCCGCACCCTCGCCTACCTGGCGATGGCGCGTCCGGGCTTCGAGGCCGACCGCTTCCAGATCATGCTGATGGACCTGGCCACCGGCCAGAAGCGCCCGCTGGCGGCCGACTGGGACCGCTCGGCCGGCAACCTGCAATGGCGCGCCGACGGCCAGGCGCTGATCGTCGACGCCGAAGACGTCGGCCAGCACCGCCTGTTCTCGATCGACGTCGGCAGCGGCAAGGTGACGGCGCTCACCGGCAAGGGCGCGATCGGCGCCTTCGACGCGCGCGGCGATACCGTCGCCTATACGCTGGCGAACCTGGCCTCGGGCGCGCAGCTGTACACGATGAAGCTGGATGGGCAGGCGAAACAGCTGACCGACCTGAACAGCGCGCGCCTGAAGGACGTGCGCTGGGGCGAGTACGAGCAGTTCTCGTTCACGGGCGCCAATGGCGACACCGTCTACGGCCACGTGATGAAACCCTGGAACGCGGAACCCGGCAAGAAGTATCCGGTCGCCTTCCTGGTGCACGGCGGTCCGCAGGGCAGCTTCGGCAACGGCTGGAGCTACCGCTGGAACCCGCAGGTGTACGCGGGGGCGGGCTATGCAACCGTGTTCATCGACTTCCATGGGTCGACCGGCTACGGCCAGAAGTTCACGGACTCGATCAGCAACGACTGGGGCGGCAAGCCGCTGGTCGACCTGCAGAAGGGCCTGGAGGCGGCGACCGCCAAGTTCCCCTGGCTGGACCGCGAGCGCAGCTGCGCGCTGGGCGCGTCCTACGGCGGCTACATGATGAACTGGATCGCGGGGAACTGGGCGGACGGCTTCCGCTGCATCGTCAACCACGACGGGGTGTTCGATACGCGCGGCATGGCGTATTCGACCGAGGAGCAGTGGTTCACCGACTGGGAAAGCGGCGGCCCCTACTTCAAGGTGCCGGAGAACCACGAGCGCTTCAACCCGGTGCACCATGTGAACAAGTGGAAGACACCGATGCTGGTGATCCAGGGCGACCTGGACTTCCGCATCCCGACGGCGCAGGCACTAGGGACCTTCACGGCGCTGCAGCGCAAGGGCATCGAGAGCAAGCTGCTGGTGTTCCCGGATGAGAACCACTGGGTGCTCAAGCCGGCCAACTCGCTGCAGTGGCATCACACCGTGATCGACTGGCTCGACCACTACCTGAAACGCTGAGCGCGCAGCGCTGAAATGCAAAAAAGCCCGCAGCGAGCTGCGGGCTTTCTTGTTCCTGCCAGGCGGGGATTACTCTGCCGGCGGGGTCGACGGGGTGCTCGGTGCTTCAACGCTGTTCTTCTCGAACGCGGTCACGACGGCGTCGTTCTCGGTGATGCTGGTTGCTGCGTCGATGTCCCAGGTCACGTTGGTGGCATTCAGGCTCGGGGTGAATTTCACCAGCTTGCCTTCGGTGCCTTTGCCGATGTCAGCCAGGGTGATGGTGATCACGCCGTTGCCGGTCACGGTCACGTCGGTCACTTCCTTGGTGTCGGTGAAGGCCGGGAACAGCTCGGCGTTGTCGGTGGAGTTGCACTTGGCAACGTCGCCGGCTTCCTGGGCGCACATGGCGACGGCGGTCTTGTACGGATCAGCAGCCGACAGCGCGTTGGCAGCTTTTGCCTTGGCGGTGTAGTCGCTGTAGGCCGGGATTGCCACAGCAGCCAGGATGCCGATGATCGCGACGACGATCATCAGTTCGATCAGGGTGAAGCCGCCTTGGGCTTTTTTGGTTTGCATTTGCTTGATGTTCATTTTCATCTCCAGGTGTGGGGTCGGGAATCTTGTGCTGCGTTGTTGCCGCACTCATCTATATGCAATCGGTGTGCCAGGCTGGAAATGGTCGATTTTATTAGTACCGAGTTAATAAAACCCTGTGCCAGGACAAGAATTGTCGTGTTGAGTGACAAAAAATGTCAGTTCCTTGTGGCAATTTTTGTCAGCTGGACAGTTTTTGGCGCCGAAAAATGGCATGGGCCGGACAGAACGCGCGCGCTGGACGAAAAAAAACGGGGAGCTTGCGCTCCCCGTTCTTATTGGAGATCCGAAGATCGCCGGATTACAGCATGGCCTTCAGCAGGCGCGCCATTTCCGACGGGTTCTTGGTGACCTTGATACCGCAGGCTTCCATGATTTCCAGCTTGGCTTGCGCGGTGTCGGCGCCGCCCGAGATCAGCGCGCCGGCGTGGCCCATGCGCTTGCCCGGAGGCGCGGTGACGCCAGCGATGAAGCCGACGACCGGCTTCTTCATGTTGTCCTTGATCCACTGAGCAGCGTTCGCCTCGTCCGGGCCGCCGATCTCGCCGATCATGATGACCGCGTCGGTATCCGGATCGTCGTTGAACATGCGCATCACGTCGATGTGCTTCAGACCGTTGATCGGGTCGCCGCCGATGCCGACTGCCGACGACTGGCCCAGGCCCAGGGCGGTCAGCTGGCCGACTGCTTCATAGGTCAGGGTGCCCGAACGCGACACGACGCCGATACGGCCCTTCTTGTGGATGTGACCCGGCATGATGCCGATCTTGATCTCGTCCGGGGTGATCAGGCCTGGGCAGTTCGGGCCCAGCAGCAGGGTCTTCGAACCGGCCTTGGCCATGCGATCCTTGACTTCCATCATGTCACGGACCGGGATGCCTTCGGTGATGCAGATTGCCAGGTCCAGTTCGGCCTCGACAGCTTCCCAGATGGCGGCGGCAGCGCCTGCCGGCGGAACGTAGATCACCGACACGGTGGCGCCGGTTTCCGACTTCGCTTCCTTGACCGATGCGTAGATCGGGATGCCTTCGAAATCTTCGCCGGCTTTCTTCGGGTTCACGCCGGCCACGAAGGCTTCACGGCCGTTCGCGTAGTCGCGGCACATGCGGGTGTGGAACTGGCCGGTCTTGCCGGTGATACCTTGGGTGATGACTTTGGTGTCTTTATTAATCAGAATCGACATTTTGTTTTCCTTCGCGAATTAGGCTTGACCGGCGGCAGCGGCAACGACCTGCTTCGCTGCATCTTCCATGGTGTCTGCGGAAATGATCGGCAGGCCCGAATCAGCCAGCATCTTCTTGCCCAGGTCTTCGTTGGTGCCCTTCATGCGGACGACCAGCGGCACTTGCAGCGACACAGCCTTCGATGCGGTGATCACGCCTTCGGCGATCACGTCGCAGCGCATGATGCCGCCGAAGATGTTGACCAGGATGGC
>CAMPHU010000211.1 GCA_946886065.1 uncultured Massilia sp.
CCCCCCCCCCCCCCCCCCCCCCCCCCCCCCCCCCCCCCCCCCCCCCGCCCCCCCACGCTGGCCGAGGAGCGCGCGGCGATGGACGCTGCCGCCGCGTCCGCCGCCCTGGCCAATGCCCAGGCCTCGGAAGACGCGATCGCCGCCAACCGTGACCGGCTGGAATCGTTGCGCGCCGCCGCGCAAGCTTCCGCCGAGCGCCTGGAAGCGATCCGCCAGGAAACCGCCGAGCTGCGCGCCCGCGTCAAGAGCGACACCGAGATCCGCATGGCGGCCGAAGCGCGCTCGCGCCAGGAGGAAGAGGCGCGGCGCCGCGCCAGCGAACAGATCGAAGCCCAGACCGAGATGGCGGCCAAGGCCGCGCGCGCGGCCGACGAGCTGCTGGCCCAGACCGAGCAGGCGCGCCTGCAGGCGGCCGAGCGCATGGCGGCGGTGGAGGCGGCCAAGGAAGAAGTGCTGCACAACGCCAGCGCCGATGCGCGCGTGGCGATCCTGGCGCGCGAGCGCGAGCGCGCCGAACGGGCGGCGCGCGCCACCGCCGAGAAACTGGCCGAGGCCGAAGCCGAGGCGCTGGAACTGAGCCTGCAACGCGAGCGCGCCGACCAGGTGGCGCTGGCGTCGGCCTTCCAGCGCGCCGCGGCGGAGGCGCGCGCACTGGAAGAGGCGCGGGCGCTGGCCCACATCGAACAGGAGCGCGAGGCGATCGCGCTGGCCCAGGCCGAGTCCGAGCGCGTGGCGGCCCAGTCGCTGCGCATGCGCCTGCAGACCGAAAAGGAATTGCGCGACGCCGCCACCCACCGCGAGCGCCTGGAGCAGATGGCGGCGTCAGGCGCGGAGGCGCGGCGCGAAGCCGAAACCCGCATCCTGGCCGCGACCGAGGCCCGCATCGAGGCCGACCGCAAGCTGCGCGAAGTGGCGGAGGAACGCGCCCGCGCCGAAGAGGAGGCCAGCCTGCAGGTGCAGGCGCGCCTGGACGCGGAGGCGGTGGCCGCGCGTCACGCCCTCGAGCGTGCGGCGGCCGACGAAGCGGCTGCGCAGGCGGCCCAGCACCAGGCCGGGGAAGAACAGCGCCAGCGCGCGCTGGCCGAGGAGCGCGCCGCCCAGGCCCGGGCCGAAGCCGACGCCCGCGCCGCCGAGAATGCGGCCGAGCAGGCGGTATTGGCCGCCGCCGCCGCCCAGGTGGAGGCGCAGCGCCAGGCGGCCCAGGCCGCCATACGCCGCGCCGAGGAAGCCGAACGCCTGGCCGAGGCCGAGCGCGGGCGCGCAGCGGCCGAAGAGGCGGCGCTGGCCCGGCTGCAGGAAAAGCTGGCGACCGAGCGCGAGCTGACCCAGGCGGCCGAGGCGCGCATGCAGGCCGAGGAAGCCACGGCGGCCCAGATGCGCGCCCAGCTGGAGGCGGAGCGCCGTCTCGAGGCCGCCCAGCGCGCCGCGTGGGAAGCCCAGCAGGAGCAGGCGCGGGCGGCGATCGAGGAAGCCGAGCAGGCCGAAGCCGCCGCCTCCGCCCAGCAGACCCATGCCCGCCGCGCGGTGGAACTGGCCCAGGCGCAGGCCGAGCGGGCGGAGGTGGAGCGCCGCCAGCTGGCGGTGACGGAAGAAGCGATCGCCGCCGAGCGGGCCGCGACCCAGGCGGCGCGCGAATCGCTGGCCCTGGTCGAGCGCAAGCTGGCCGCCCAGCGCCAGCAGGCGGCGGCCGACACCCGCGCCAACGAGGCGGCGGCGGCGCGCCTGGCGTCGGAGCATGCGGCGGCCCAGGCCGCGCAGGCGAGGGCGGCGGCCGAGGAAGAGCAGGCGCGCCTGGCGCGCGAGCGCGAGCTGGCCGAGCAGGCGGCGGTGCAGGCGGCGGTCGAGAAGCGCGAGGCCCAGCGGGCACTGCTGGAGCACGCCCAGGCGCATGCCGAGATGCAGCGCAAGGCGGCGCAGGCGACCCAGCAGATGGCGGATGCACGCAAGCATTTGCTGAACCTGGAAAGCAAGCGCCAGGAAGAGCAGGCGGCCGAGCTGGCCGCGACCGAGCGCACGATCGGGGAGCGCAAGCAGGAGGCGAGCTACCGCTCGGTGTCGGCGGACCTCACGCGCGAGGTGCTGGGGAGGCTGAAGCAGCCGTCGACGGGGTCGTCGGCGGCGGAAGCGGCGACCAGGCTGGCGGATGCGATTTTGCAGCAGCGGAGCAGGGATGAGCGGTAAGTAGCACCACGGGCCAAAAAAACCGTCATTGCTGCCAGTGGCAGGAATGACGGTCTTGGCTATGGGGTAGTAGCTTGGCGTTAGCGGTGTGCAGTAATTACTGCCCCACCGCCGCCTCGCTCGGCGCCACCGGATTCACCGGCCCCGTATTCACCTTCTCGACGAAATACTCCGTCTCGCCGAAGCAGCTGGTCGGCACCCCCTTGTGCTGTTCATAGCTGATCTGCACTCGCTGCCCCATGCTCGACTGCAGCGCCTTGACCAGGCTTTCATCGCGCACCGTGAACGCAAAGCGTTCCGGAATCGCCCCCGGCATGCTCGACAGCAGGATCTCCCCCTCCCAGGTCTTGCACAGCCAGCCCTTCTTCGAGAACTTCTGCAGGTAACCCGCCCGTTCCCCTTCAGAATACGACCAGCTCAGTGTAAACCAGGTATAAAGCGCGAACAGCACCAGGACGGTAGCGATGGAAGACAACAGGAGGGCAAGGGCGCGCTTGGGCATGGTCGTGGCTGTTCAGTAAAAAAGCTTGTCAGGATGGCAGCGCCCATTCTGCCACGGCTGGGCCGCACTGCCAAATGGCCGTGCAATTCAAACAACTTCCTCCTGCTTGCGCTCTTCCGCTTCGAGGCGCCGCCGGTAGCGTACCGAGGACCACACCGACACCAGGATGAAGGCCAGCCCCGACAGTCCCGTGAACCATTCCGGAATGTGATAGTGCACGCTGGCGAACATGATCAGGGCCAGGATGCCGATCGCATAGTGGGCCCCGTGCTCGAGGTACACGAATTCCTGCAAGGTGCCCTTATAGACGAGAAACACCGTCATCGAGCGCACGAACATGGCGCCGATGGCCAGGCCCAGCATGATGATGACCACGTCGTTGGTGATGGCGAAGGCCCCGATTACGCCGTCGAAGCTGAACGAGGCGTCCAGCACTTCCAGGTAGAGGAAGCCGCCGATGCTGCCCTGGGAAATCATGGCGCCCACCGTCGGATCTTCCTCCTCATGCTCGAGCAGGCCGCTGAGCCACTGCACCCCGATATAGACCAGCACCCCGGTCACCCCGGCGATCAGGACCGGCAGCTTGCGCGCGTGCGGCATCAGGCTCATGGCGAAGAACACGCCCAGCAGGGTGATCAGGACCGCCAGGCCCTCGGTGCCGTATTTACCCACCTTTTCCTCGATCCAGCCCAGCCAGTGCAGCTCCTTTTCCTCGTCGAACAGGAAGTTCAGGAAAACCAGGGCCAGGAAGGCGCCCCCGAAGGCGGCCACCTCGGCGTGGCGCTCGGTCAGGTGGCGCGAGTACTCGAGCGGCGTGTTGATCGCCATATGCCAGACATCCACCAGCCCCAGGCCGGTGGCGACCGCCACGATCACCAGGGGAAACAGCAGGCGCATCCCGAACACGGCCACCAGGATGCCGACGGTGAGGAACAACTTGCGCCAGAACTCGTTCCAATGGCGCAAGACCGAGGCGTTGACCACCGCATTGTCGAAAGAAAGCGACACTTCCAGCACGCCCAGCACCGCGGTGATCCACAGGGCCTGGAGCATGCCCGCTACCCCCTTGTGCTCGTAGCCCCACCAGCCCGCGAGGGCCATCAGGACCACGGTAACCGCGATGGACAACCGGAAATGCCGCATACAGCCCCCTTGCTTGTCTTGGTCGAGTGGAGGAATATTACCGCTCCGGACACAGCGGGGGCGCATCGGAAAGATCGCCGCAGGGGCATTCATCTGAGATAATTCCGCACGGCATTTTCAAGGCATATCTCTTTTGGATTTTTTATGGAATTAATCTACCTCGTGACCCCGGTCCTGACCTGGATGATGGTTGGTCCGATCAAGTTTCTCATTACCAGCGTGCGCCAGCGCCGCTGGGCGTTCAACCTGGTCGGCAATGGCGGCTTCCCGAGCAACCACAGTGCCGTCGTGACCAGCATGGCCACCCTGATCGCCCTGCGCGAGGGGATGGGCCATCCTGCGTTCGGGGTCGCGGTGACCCTGGCCTTCATCGTGATGATCGATGCCAACAGCCTGCGCCAGCACGTCGGCCGCCATGCGGTGACCCTGAACCGCCTGCACGACGGCAAGGAAGACTATGTCATCCTGCGCGAGCGCATGGGACACACTCTGGTCGAGATCGCCGGCGGCATCGTTACCGGCATCGGCATGGGCGCCCTGATCAACGCCGTCCTGGGCGGCTGAGGGGCCAGCAGGGAGGAGACATGGGGAAGAGCGCGGCAGGCCGGACGTCCGGACGTCCGGCCGTCCAGACTGGCCGTCCGCATTCTGTCCGGAACAGGCTGCGTTTCAGCCGGGCTGGAATGCAGCTCATCGCCAAAAAACGCATTTCATCCCACGAATTCCGCAAGTCGCAGGTTCCTCTATTGAGTTCGGCGGCCCCCTACTGAATACTGCGCACTGGCTGTATCTATTCTTATTTTTATAAAAAAGCTTACCGAGTCCACTTCCGGAGAACCACAACATGCTGCGCAAACCACTACTCGTTCTAGCCATCGCCTCGGCCCTCGTCGCCTGTGGCAAGGAACCCGCCAAGGGCCCCGGCGCCCAGGCGAAGGACAACAAGCCCACGCAGCTGACCGTGGCCCCGGAAGACGTGCTGACCGTCCAGAGCGACGCGATCTCCTCCGGTCCGGTCGTCACCGGCTCGATCCAGCCGGAGCGCCGCGCCGACCTGCGCGCCGAAGTCTCGGCGATCGTGCTGCAAGTCCTGAAAGAGAACGGCGAGCCGGTCAAGCGCGGCGACGTGCTGGTGCGCCTCGATGAAACCTCGATCCGCGACACCCTGATGTCGGCCGAGGAAGCCCAGCGCGCCGCCAACCTGTCGCTGGAGCAGGCCAACCGCCAGCTCGAGCGCCTGAAGACCCTGCGCGCCTCGGGCATGACCTCGGTCAAGGCCCTGGACGATGCCGAAATGGCCCGCAACAATGCCCTGAGCGAACTGTCGGCCGCCAAGAGCCGCGTCGCCACCGCGCGCCAGCAGCTGGGCCGCACCGTGGTGCGTGCTCCGTTCGACGGCATCGTGTCCGACCGTAAGGTCTCGGCCGGCGACACCGCCACCATCGGCAAGGAACTGGTCAAGGTCATCGACCCGGCCAGCATGCGCTTCGAAGGCCGCGTCTCGGCCGACTCGATCGCCACCGTGAAGGTCGGCCAGAAGGTCAACTTCCGCGTCAACGGCTACGGCGAGCAGCAGTTCGCCGGCATCGTCAAGCGCATCGACCCGGCCGCCAACGCGGTGACCCGCCAGGTCGAGGTGCTGGTCGAATTCGCCGACAGGGCCCAGCCGAAGGTGGCCGGCCTGTACGCCGAAGGCCGTGTCGACGCCGCCACCGCCAACGCCCTGATGCTGCCGGAAGCCGCCGTGGTCAAGGCCGGCGACAAGGCCTACACCTGGCGCGTCAAGGACAAGAAGCTGAGCAAGGTCGACCTGGTGCTGGGCGCGCGCGACGAGCGCACCGGCAACTTCGAAGTCAAGCAGGGCCTGGCCGCCGGCGACGTCGTGCTGCGCGCCCCGAGCTCGAACCTGAAGGATGGCCAGAAGGTCGAGATGCCTGCCGCGCGCGTTGCCAGTGCGGCGCCGGTGCAGGGCAAGTAAGGAAAAATAAGGAAAACAACAAATGTTCCTCTCTAATTTCAGTGTCAAGAGGCCGGTCGCCACCGTCGTCCTGATCGTGGCGATGATGTGCATCGGCCTGCTCGCCCTGTCCAAGCTCAAGGTCAACCAGAACCCGGACGTCGAGCGTCCGGGCGTCACGGTCGACATCCCGTATCCGGGCGCCTCGCCCGAAACCGTCGAGCGCGAAATCACCAACCGCCTGGAAAAGCAGATGCTGGCGATCCAGGGCGTCACCGAGGTCAATTCCAACTCGTACGAAGGCGGCGTGTCGATCTGGCTCGAATTCGACTTCGACCGCAACGTCATCGAAGCCTCGGACGACGTGCGCAACGCGATCGCCGCGGTGCGCTACAAGCTGCCGGTGGAGATGCGCGAGCCCGTGCTGCGCCGCTGGGACATCACCTCCGAACCGGTGATGCACCTGGCGCTGTCCTCGAGCAAGCAGTCGCACGCGGAGATCTCGCGCTATGCCGAAGACGTGCTGGCCGACAAGTTCCGCGCCATCGACGGCGTCTCGACCGTGACCGTGAACGGCGCCCTGCGCCGCGAACTGTCGGTCCTGCTGCGCGCCGAAAAGCTGCGTGAGTTCAACGTGTCGGTGTCGGAAGTCACCAACGCCCTGCGCACCCAGAACACGAACGCCCCGGTCGGCAAGCTGCGTAGCGAGCTGGACGAGAAGGGCATCCGCCTGGTCGGCCGCATCGAGCGTCCGGAAGACTTCTCGCAGATCGTGGTCAAGCGCAACGGCGACCAGATCGTGCGCCTGAACCAGGTGGCCGAGATCCAGGACGGCTTCGCCGACATCAACAGCCTGTCCATCCGCAGCGGCAACCCGAACGTGGCCCTGATGATCTCCCGCTCGCGCGACGCCTCGACCGTTTCGCTGGCCAAGAAGGTGCACCAGGTGGTCGAACAGGCCAATAAGGAAATGCCGGAAGGCACCAAGGTCGAAGTCGTCCGCGACGGCGGCGACGACGCCCAGAGCAGCCTGAACAACGTGATCGAGGCCCTGGTGCTGGGTGCGATCCTGACCATCTTCGTGGTCTACGCCTTCCTGAACTCCTGGCGCTCGACCCTGATCACCGCGCTGTCGCTGCCGACCTCCGTGCTGGCCGCCTTCATCGCCGTGTGGCTGTGCGGCTTCACCTTGAACTTCATGACCCTGCTGGGCCTGTCGCTGGCGATCGGCGTGCTGATCGACGACGCGATCGTGGTGCGGGAAAACATCGTGCGCCACATGGAACTGGGCTCGGACCGCCGTACCGCCGCGCTCGAAGGCACCGCCGAGATCGGCCTGGCCGTGGCTGCGACCACCTTCTCGATCATGGCCGTGTTCGTGCCGGTAGCGTTCATGCCGGGCGTGTCGGGCGAGTGGTTCCGTCCCTTCGCACTGACCGTGACCTGCTCGGTGATCGTGTCGCTGTTCATCTCGTTCACGCTCGACCCGATGCTGTCGGCCTACTGGGGCGACCCGCCTGACCACGCGCATGCGCCGAAGAAAGGCATCAGCCGCGTGCTGCAACGCTTCAACGTCTGGTTCGACCACCAGGCCGACCGCTACGGCCGCGTGATCGCCTGGGCCCTGCATCACCGCAAGTGGATGGCCGCGATCGCCGTCGCCAGCTTCGTCGGCGCCATTGCCCTGCACATGTTCTTCGGCGGCTCGAGCTTCCTGCCGAAAGCCGACCACGGCACCATCATGGTCGAGATCCGCACCCCGGCCTCGTCGAGCCTCGAGTATGCGCGCCGCAAGGTGGAAGCGGCGGCCGAGATCGCCCGTTCGATCCCGGAAACCGAAGACACCAACAGCAACGTCAACCTGAGCGGCGGCCGCGTCTATGTCGACATCGGCAAGCGCAGCACCCGCAAGCGCAGCGCCGCCGAGATCGGCACCGACCTGCGCGCCAAGATCGCTCCGCTGGTGGGCGCCGAGTACACCGTGATCGACGACCTGGGAGGCGGCGGCAAGCCGGTCCAGATCGAGTTCACCGGCCCGGATTCGCGCAAGCTGATGGAACTGACCTCCGCCTACATGGAGAAGCTGCGCGAGATCCCGGGCGCGGTCGACGTCACCCTGTCGGAACAGGACCCGAAGAACGAGCTGCAGATCGTGCTCGACCGCGGCCTGGCCAACGCCATGGG
>CAMPHU010000212.1 GCA_946886065.1 uncultured Massilia sp.
CCGGTCTGGGCGCCGGCCAGCAGGTCGCCGCCGTTCAGGACAGCAGGGATGGCCTGGGCCTGGATCGGCGTCGGGGCGGAGTAACCCTGTTCAGTAACGGCGCGCACGATGACGTCAGATAGACCAAGTGTAGAAAAGGACATAAATTCTCAGTAAAGAGTGGCCCGTCGCCCCACTAGAGGCGCCAGTCCAGGAAACTCGGATCGGATAGTGCAGGCGGGCGGCCGAGCCGCATCCCGCCCGGACGCTGCCGCATGTCGCGTAGTGCGCAGTGCGGCTAGCCGGGATTATAGTGAGAATGTTTCACTATGGAAAGTTTTGTGCAAAACTAACGGGCACTTTCCAGCCGGTGACGCGGGACAGGGCAGGCTTGTGGCCGGCCTCCATCCCGGAAGCACGGAGGGTATTTTACGCGAAAGGCGACAGCAGCGGGATCAGGCCGCCGAATACCTTCGGGCCGGCGGCGATCACGTCGCCTTTATGCAGGTAGTCCGACTCGCCGTTGAACTCGCCGACGATGCCGCCCGCCTCGGTCACCAGCAGCGAACCGGCCGCGATGTCCCAGACCTTCAGGCCTTTTTCGAAATAGCCGTCGATGCGGCCGGCGGCCACGTTGGCCAGTTCCAGCGCGGCCGAGCCGCCGCTGCGCACGCCGTGGCTGCGCGAGGCGACGACTTCGTACATGCGCAAGTATTCGGCCAGCGCGCGCGGGTCCGGGCCGTGGCCGCTGGACAGCAGGGCGCGCGCGATGCGGTCGGTGCTGCGCACGCGGATGCGCTTGTCGTTCAGGTAGGCGCCGGCGCCCTTGCTGGCGGTGAACAGGTCGTTGCGGACCGGGTCGTAGACCAGGGCCTGGGTGATCACGCCGCGCTGTTGCAGGGCGATCGCGATGCAGTAGTTGGGGTAGCCGTGCAGGAAGTTGGTGGTGCCATCGATCGGGTCGATGATCCACACGTTTTCACTCTCGTCGTTCAGGTTGGCGGACGCGCCGCTTTCCTCGGCCAGGATCGCGTGATCCGGGTAGGCCTTCAGCAGGGTCTCGACGATCGCCTGTTCCGCCGCCTGGTCGACGTCGGTGACGAAATCGTTGTGTTGCTTTTCAGAGACGGTGATGCGGTCGATATCGAAGGACGCGCGGTTGATGACGGTGGCGGCGCGGCGAGCGGCCTTGATGGCCGTGTTGAGCATTGGGTGCATGGAGGCTTTTCCGTGAAAAAACGCGAACGGCCCACGAACGCACCAGGGCGCTGTGAACGGTCGGCTATGAGAGTGAATTAAAGAGCAAAGCGGTGTCGAACCCGTTACAATCGCGGACCCTGGTTTGACAACCCAAGCCGCTTTCGAACCGTTCGCACACCGCGCGATGGCGCTATTGTAAATGAACTCGACCCAACCCGACACTTCTCTTTTCACCCGGCTGCGCTTTGTGCTGGTCGAAACCAGCCGCGCCGGCAACATCGGCGCGGTCGCGCGGGCCATGAAAACGATGGGATTCAGCGACCTGGTGCTGGTCACGCCCAAGTGCGGGGATCCCCTGAACGATCCGGAAGCGGTGGCCTTCGCCAGCGGCGCGGGCGACCTGCTGCAGAACGCCCGCATCGTGGACAGCATCGGCGAGGCGCTGGAGGGCTGCAATTTCGCCGCCGCCGTGTCGGCGCGCCTGCGCGAGTTCTCGCCGCCGGTCTGGACCCCGCGCGCCTTCTCGCGCCATGCGGCCGGGCAGTCTGAGCTGCGCCCCGCCGTGGTGCTTGGCAACGAGCGGGTCGGCCTGCCGAACCACATCGTCGAGCAATGCAACGTCCTGATCAACATCCCGGCCAATCCGGATTACTCGTCCCTGAACCTGTCCCAGGCGGCCCAGGTGCTGGCCTACGAGGCGCGCCTGGCCGCGACCGGCGATGGCGTGGACCTGCGCGGCGTGGGCTTCCACGGCGACGCCGCCAGCCTCTCCCAGATCGAAGGCATGTATGCGCACCTGGAAGAAGCGCTGGTGGCCATCGGCTTCCTCAACGCCGACAATCCCAGGAAGCTGATGCCGCGCCTGAAGCGCCTGTTCGCGCGCACCCAGCTCGAGACCGAGGAAGTCAACATCCTGCGCGGCATCGCGCGCCAGATCATCCAGCACGCCCGGCCGAAAGACTAGGCAAACCTTATTTGCCTCCAGGCCGCTGGCTGCACATATCCTTTGCATCGAGGCCGTAGCGGGCGCGCACCGCGTCGACGTAGCGATGACGCGAGCTGCGCAGCCTTTCGTGCGGCGCAAACGGGCTGCTGGCCAGGTCCAGCAGGTCGACCGCGGCCTGCAGCCGCGCCATGCCGGGTTCTTCCGTCTCCAATGCTTCACGGATCACGCACATGGCCAGTTCCTTGGCCGCGATCTCTTCCGGCAGCCCGGAGCGGGTACAAAGTCCGTAGGTTCCGTCGAGGAAGTGACGCCATTCGTCGCGCAGATGGGCTTCGAGACCAGCGCCCAGCTTCGGGTCCGCGCTGCGCAAAGGGAGCGCGGCGAGCGCTTCGCGGTAGCGCCGCGCAAACATCCCGAACGGATCGGATGGGCAGGCCTGCAGCGCGCCGATCCACGCCGCAGAGCCGCGCGCGTAATACTCGACGGCGTGTTCTTCCGCATGCGCCCCGAAAAATGAATCGCAGCCGAGCGCGAGGCGCAAGCGGTATGACGCCCGGGGCATCACGCCTTCGCGGATGAGCGCGTCCAGGCGCTCCCCGGTGATGCAGGCGGCCGCCAGCAACTGGGCCCGGGTGAAGAAATGCTGGTTGAGGTAGTCGATGAGTTCCATGCCGCCATCCTAGCCGGGTAGTCCGGTCTGTCGCTTCGGCGCGCGCCGAAGCGTCGGCAGCGCGGCTAGACGATCTCCTCTAGTCCGGCCCGCTGGCGGGGCGAGGCCTTTGTCGTACACTAGAAAAAACACAAGAGGGTGAGCATGGGGACATCACGCAGGACTTTCCTGCAAGCCGGCGGCCTGGCCGCCATCCTGCTGGCCGGAGGCGGCGCCTGGTACCGCGCGACGCACGGCGCGCCGCCGCACGCTTTTGCGCTCGACGGCGAGGCGCGCGCCGCGCTGCACGCGATCGCGCCTGCGATCCTGGCCGGTGCATTGCCGCAAGACCCGGCCCAGCGCCGGCAAGCGCTGGCCGCCGCCATCGAGGGCGTCCATGCGGCCATCCTCAGCCTGGCGCCCGCCACGCAAAAGGAAGTGCAGGACCTCTTCGGACTGCTGGCGCTGGCCCCGGCGCGGCGCATCCTCACCGGTATCGCGGACGGCTGGGAGAACGCCCGCCCCGAACAGGTGATCGCCTTCCTCCAGGACTGGCGCCTGCACCGCCTTGGCCTGCTGCGCACCGCCTACCACGCGCTGCACGACCTGGTGCTCGGCGCCTGGTACGCCCAGCCGGCCAGCTGGGAAGCGATCGGGTATCCCGGCCCGCTCCAGGAGCTGGCATGAGCAAGGAGCACATCGTCCCCGATCCGATCCGGGCCGGCCTGGCGCGCGGCTGGGACGTGGTCGACGCCTCCACCCTGGTCGAAGACCGCAGCATGCAGGCCGACGTGGTCATCATCGGCAGCGGCGCGGGCGGGGGCATCAGCGCCGAGATCCTGGCCCGCTCCGGCTTGTCCGTGATCCTGGTGGAAGAGGGCGCGCTGGTCTCCTCGCGCGACTTCAACATGCGCGAGGCCGAGGCCTATCCCTCGCTGTACCAGGAATCCGCCGCGCGCAAGACGGCCGACAAGGGCATCGACATCCTGCAAGGCCGCACGGTGGGCGGCTCGACCACGGTCAACTGGACCTCGAGTTTCCGCACTCCGCCGGACACGCTGGCCTGGTGGCGGCAGCATCACGCCTTGCCCGGGTCCACGGTGGAAGCCATGGCGCCCTGGTTCGACATGGCCGAGCGGCGCCTGAAGGTCGGCGAGTGGCAGGCTGCCCCCAACGAGAACAACGACATCCTGCGGCGCGGCGCCGATAAACTCGGCATCCCGACGGGCTTCATCCGCCGCAACGTGAACGGCTGCTGGAACCTCGGCTACTGCGGCATGGGCTGCCCGACCAACGCCAAGCAGTCGATGCTGGTGACCACGATTCCCGCCGCCCTCGACCACGGCGCCACCCTGCTGACGCGCGCCCGCGCCGAGCGCTTCGCGATCCGCGGCGAGCACGTCGAGGAGCTGGTCTGCCAGGCCCTCGACGCCGGCGGCCTGCGCCCGAGCGGGCGCGTGCTGCGATTGCGCGCGCGCCACTACGTGGTGGCCGGCGGCGCGATCAATTCGCCCGCGCTGCTGCTGCGCTCGGACGCGCCCGACCCCAGCGGCATGCTGGGCCGCCGCACCTTCCTGCACCCCACCGTGATCTCGGCCGCCTTCTTCCCCCAGCGAGTGGACGGCTGGGCCGGCGCGCCGCAAACGGTGTACTCGGACCACTTCCTGCACGAGGCGCCGCTCGACGGGCCGATGGGCTACAAGCTCGAAGCCCCGCCGCTGCACCCGCTGCTGCTGGCCACCAAGATGAGCGGCTTCGGCGCGCATCACGCGGACATCATGCGCCAGTTCCCGCACACCCACGCCATGCTGGCGCTGCTGCGCGACGGCTTCCACGATGACTCGCCGGGCGGCAGGGTAAGCCTGCGCGCCGACGGCAGCCCGGAGCTCGACTATCCACTCAACGACTACCTATGGGAAGCTGCGCGCCGCGCGCTGCTCAGCATGGCCGAGATCCAGTTCGCGGCCGGCGCGCGCGAGGTGCTGACCGGGCACGAGATGGCGCCGCGCTATGCCAGCTGGCTTGAGGCGAAGCGCGGCATCGCCGCACTGCCGCAGCGTCTGCACCTGACGCGCGTGGTGTCCGCCCACGTGATGGGCGGCTGCGCCATGTCGGGCGACGAGCGCCTGGGGGTGACCGATGCGGACGGCCGCTACCGCGGCCTGGCCAATGTATCGGTGCACGACGGCTCGTTGTTCCCGACCTCGGTCGGCGCCAATCCCCAGCTGAGCATCTACGGCCTGACGGCGCGCCTGGCGAGCGGCCTGGCCGCACGCCTGACAGGACGCCAGGCGGCGGCGCTGGCCCAGGTGGGGTAAGCAAGTGAGTGCGCGCGGCATCCTCCGCTTGATCATCCTGGTGCAGGTGCTGGCGGCGCTCGGCATCGGCGTGGCCTTGACCGAGGCCGGCGCGAGCCGCTGGACCGCTTTCGCCGCCGGTCTTGGCGCCGTGGTCCTGGTGCGCATGCTCATCAACGCCAACAATTTCGTGATGAGCGCGCGCTGCGCCAGCCCCACGCCGAGCGAATTCCGCCTCAAGCCGCTGGGCAGCCTGCGCCTGTTCGCCGAAGAGTTCATGTCCAGCATGCTGTACGCGAACTGGCACGGGCCGCGCGCCGTGCCGCGCACCCGCATCTATCCGGGATCGGCGCCGCCACCGGTGCTGCTGATCCACGGCTACGGCTGCAACAGCGGCTACTGGTGCCAGCTGGCGCGGCGCCTGGACGCGGCCCGCATCAGCCACGCCTCGCTCGACCTGGAGCCGGTCACCGGCGACATCGACGGCTATGCGCAGCTGGTGCAGCACGCGGTCGAGGCGCTGTGCCGGGAGAGCGGAGCGCCGCGCGTGACCGTGGTGGCGCACAGCATGGGCGGGCTGGTGGCGCGCGCCTGGATGCGGGCCTACGGTACGGCGCTGGTGGCGCGCGTGATCACGCTCGGCAGCCCGCACCACGGCACCAGCCTGGCCGCCTTCGGCCTGGGCGCCAACGCGGCCCAGATGCGGCGCGCCAGCGGCTGGCTGCAGGCGCTGGGCGACAGCGAAAGCGCAGCCACGCGCGCGCTGATCACCTCGATCTACACCCACCACGACAACATCATCGCGCCCCAGACCTCGAGCGAGCTGGAAGGCGCGCGCAACCTGGCCTTCGGCGGCGTCGGCCACGTGGCCCTGGGCCGCAACCCGCGCGTGCTGGACGCGGTCATGGAGGAGGTCGCCCGGCCATAAGAACCACGCCTTCCGGACTACATCGCATGCGCCTGCCCTCATGTTACAGTGACATCATCGCAGTATTCCGGAGCGTTCCGTGGCCCGTATCCTCATCATCGAAGACAATCCGGCCAACATCGAGCTGATGTCCTTCCTGCTCAGCGCCTATGGCCACACGCCGCTGGCCGCCCCCGACGGCGCGCGCGGCGTCGCTGCGGCCCGCAGCGAGCGTCCGGACCTGGTGGCCTGCGACGTCAACCTGCCCGGCATGGACGGCTTCGCGGTGCTGGCCGCGATCAAGGCCGAGCCGGAGCTGGCCGGGGTGCCGGTGTTGGCGGTGACCGCGCTGGCGATGGCGGGCGACCGCGAACACGTGCTGGCGGCCGGCTTCGACGGCTACATCAGCAAGCCGATCGAACCGGAAAGCTTCGTGGCCGAGCTGGAAGCCTTCCTGCCGCCCGCATCGCCGCCTGCAGCATCGCCGCGCAGCGTCCTCCTGGTCGACGATGACGCCTTCATGCTGGGCGTGCTGGCGGACATGCTGTCCGGGCAGGACTACCGGGTGCTCACATCCGCCTCGGGCGAGGACGCGCTGCAGGTGCTGGAGCGCGAACCGGTCGAGGTGATCGTGTGCGACCAGTCCATGCCGGGCATGAGCGGCACCGAACTGCTGGCGCAGGCGGCGCGGCGCTATCCGGGAACGGTACGCCTGATGCTGACCGGCCAGACCGACCTGGCCGAGATCGAGGCCGCGGTGGCGGCCGGCGTGGCCGACGCCCACTACGCCAAGCCGGTGGCGGCGGGCGCCTTGCGGGGCCATGTGGAGGAGGCGCTGCGGCTGCATGCGCGGCGTAACCGCGTTTAGAACCTCGCTTCTAGCGTGCGGCACTACAATGCCCGCATTGCATGCAGCAAGGGGCACTCCATGACCAAGAAACTTCCACCGCCGGACGACGACGAGGCGCTCGCGCAGGCGGTCCGCGCGTCCGCCAAACAGATCTGGCAGGCCGGCCTGGGCGCCTTCGCCAAGGCCCAGAAGGAGGGCGGCACGTCCTTCACGCGCCTGGTGCGCGACGGCAGCGAACTGCAGCGCTATGCGCGCGAGGTGGAGGAAGCCACCGATACCGTGGGCCGTTCGGCCGAACGGGCCAAGCGGCGCGGCACCAGTTCCTGGAACCAGCTGGAGCAGGTGTTCGAGGAGCGCGTGGCGCGCGCCCTGGCGCGCATCGGCGCCCCGGTGGCGGCCGACGTCGAGGCCCTGCAAGGCCGCGTGGCCGAGCTGGAGGCCCAGATGGCCGAGCTGGCGCGGCGCCTGCCGCCGGCCGACGAGACCACTGACGAGGGCGGCTGAGCAACAACGCAACAGAAGTGAAGGCCGGAAAGATTCTACGAACGACCGTTCGATGTTATGCTTTCGGGAACACACTTACACCGCGCTTACATGCAACAGAAAGCTCCACGCCGCACCCGCGAACGTATCCTCGAGCTCTCGCTCCGGCTGTTCAACGAATTCGGCGAGCCGAACATCACGACGACGGTCATTGCCGAGGAGATGAACATCTCGCCCGGCAATCTGTACTACCATTTCCGCAACAAGGACGATATCGTGAATTCGATCTTCGTCCAGTTCGAGGCGGAGATCGAGCGCATCCTGACGGTGCCTGCCGGACGCCGCTCCAACATGGAGGACGTCTGGCTCTACCTGCACCTGATGTTCGAGCTGATCTGGCGCTACCGCTTCTTCTACCGCGACCTGAACGACCTGCTGTCGCGCAACCGCAAGCTGGAGCTGCACTTCAAGGCCATCCTGGCGCACAAGATCAAGGTGGCGCGCCAGCTGTGCGAGGACCTGCGCAGCGAGGGCTCGCTGGAGGCCTCGGACCAGCAGATCGGCGCGATGGCGACCAACATGGTGGTGGTGGCGACCTACTGGCTGTCCTACGAATACGTGCGCAACCCGCGCAAGTACAGCGAGCAGCAGGC
>CAMPHU010000213.1 GCA_946886065.1 uncultured Massilia sp.
GAACTTCGACAATTCAACGATCTTGCCGCTGGCACTATTGTCGAGCACCCGATGGCTAAAATGAGTCTAACCTGTACTCGGACTTCCAGGGTTTTCTTCAGCCTCAGGGCCTTGGCGGCGAACAGCGCGCTGGCCAGGCCCACGACCATGGCGGCAGTGCTGCCCGACAAGCCCACGACATGCTCCCTGGCCAGCCCGTTATATCAGCTGGGAAGGCCGGCCAGCATCCCCGCTAGTCCGCGACCAGGCCCTCAAAGCAATCCTGGATCGTGCAATCTTTCATTTAGCGACAATATGACTTGTCTGCTTTTAGCCGAAGGCAGTCTACCGCAACCCCGGCTCTCCCGACTCCCAAGCGGGCATCGCTACCTGCGCCAGATCGTCTCGTAGTCGATCCCGCGCTTACTTCAATTGTTCGAGGTAATCGTCCTGAAATGAAGGTAAAAGTGTCTTCTGGAAATGCGCTCATAGATTCCATAATGCACGTTGCTCTGCTTGCTCAACAATCGTCAGCGCGCCAGAGTCGGCAAAGCGGCTTAGAAGTTCAAACAGAACGAGCGCCTCATCAGCAGCCAGCGAAATCTCGACGTTAGAGGTGGTCACGCTACGCTCGCCCATCTATTTCTCCCCAATTGTGCTCATGCATTTCAGCACCTACTGGCCGATAGCAGACCGTCGGTATGGCTCAGTGTAAGAGCTTGTTGCCCATCAGGACAAGAAACAGATTTTCTCAGGCGCCCTTAGTCATATACCCTCTGGCCGTTCGCAGAAGGCGCCCTCGCAACACGCCGCTGGGCTTCAGAGATTGCGCAGCACCAGGCTCGCCCCACCCAGGATCAGCACACCCCAGATCGCCTGCACCACGCGCTCGGCCGGCAAGCGGCTGTGCAGGTGATTGCCCAGGTAGAGCCCGGCGAGCGCGCAAGGCAGCAGGAAGGCCGCCAGCACCAGCAGCGACTCCTGCCGGTACAGGCCGGCCGAGGAGAACATCGCCAGCCGCGACAGGCCGCTGATGAAGATGAGGGCGCTGATCGTCGCGCGCAGGGTCAGCTTGTCGTCCAGGCGGCGCGCGAGATAGATGGTGTAGATCGGTCCGCCGGTGCCGAACAGCGCGGTGAAGATGCCGCCGGCGACGCCGAGCGGCAGCGCCCAGCGGCTGCCGATCGGCCGGATGCCGGGCTGCAGCACCAGGCTCCAGGCGCAGTAGGCGAGAATGAAGATGCCGAGCGTCAGCAGCAGCAGGCGCTCGGGCGCATTGACGAGGGCGAACAGGCCGATGGCCATCCCGCCCAGCATGAAGGGAACCAGGCGCAGCAGCTCCTTGCGGTTGACCACGCGCCGGTTCTTGAGGCCCATCAGCAGGCCCGCCGCCAGGTCGAAGACCAGCATCAGCGGCACCGCCATGCGCAGCGGGATCAGCTGGACCAGCAGCGGCATCGCCGTGATCGCGGAGCCGAAGCCGGTCAGGCCGAAGACGGTGTAGGCGAGGAGGATGGTGAGCGCCAGCAGCGCAATCGTCTCGGCGCCGAAGGCCATCGTCCCTCCCGGCTCAGGCGCTGGCCAGCGTCCGGAGCTGATCGAGCAAGGCCGGCGCGATCTCGATTCCCCCGGACTCGGCGGCTGCCGCGAGCGCATGGCGCCGCTGGCCCGGCAGGCGCACGTCGGCGTCCGCCAGCATGGCCGCCACCAGGGTCTCGATGCGCTCGTCGAACACGCCGGCGCCCGCCAGCGCGCCAGGGTCGATCACCAGGAAGGCCTGGCCGATGCGCGGCCGGTTGCCTTCGTCGGTAAAGAAGGAATCGGCCTCGAAGCCATAGGCCGCGCCGGTCAGCGCGCAGCACAGCAGCTCGACCACCAGCGCCAGCATCGCGCCCTTGACGCCGCCCGCCGGCAGCATCATGCCCTCCAGTCCCGCCTTCGGGTCGGTGGTCGGGTTGCCGTCCTTGTCGAGCGCCCAGCCCGGCGGGATCGGCTTGCCCTGCTTGGCCGCCACCATCAGCTTGCCGCGTGCGACTTCGGACAGCGACAGGTCGATGACCAGCGGCGGCCCCGCGCGGCGCGGAAAGACGGCGGCGATCGGGTTGGTGCCGAACAGCGCGCGCTTGCCGCCCCAGGCCGGCATCGCCGCCGGCGAGTTGCCGAACGCGAGGCCGACCATCCCGGCCTCGGCCACCGGTTCCAGGTGATAGGCGGCGGCGCCGAAGTGATGGCTGTTGGTGACGCCGGCGAAGGCCGCGCCGGCTTCGCCCGCGCTGCGGATCGCCTCGCGCACCGCCAGCGCGCAGGCGGGGAAGGCCAGGCCTTCCTGGGCGTCGACCAGCAGTGCGGCCGCTTTCTGCTGGTGCACGCGCGGCCGCGCTTCGCCATTCACGCGGCCGCAGCGCAGGTGGCCCGCGTACTGCGCCACGCGCGACAGGCCGTGCGAGGCCAGCCCCTGCGCTTCCGCCGCCACCAGGGCCCGGGCCGTGGCGGCCGCCATCTCGGGACCGGCGCCGGCGCGCGCCAGCGCATCGGTGGCCAGCGCCGTCAGGACCGCAATCGAAAGCGTCGTCATGCCTGCTCCATCGCGTCGAGTTCCAGGAGGCGGTCGGCGACCTTCTCGGCGATCAGCGCGCTCACGCGCTCGTTCGATTCGCGCGTGACGCCGCCGATGTGCGGCGTCAGGACCAGGTTGGGCACGTTCGCCAGCGCCGAGCCGGCGGGCAGCGGTTCCTGCCCGAACACGTCGAGCGCGGCGCCGGCCAGGCGGCCCTGGCGCAGCGCCTCGGCGAGCGCCATCTCGTCCACGATGCCGCCGCGCGCGGTGTTGATCAGCACCGCGCCCGGCTTCATGGCGCCGATCCGCGTCATGTTCATCAGGCCGCGCGTGGCGTCGGTGAGAGGGACATGCAGGCTGACCACATCGGCCTGGGCCAGCAGCGCGTCCAGGTCGAGGCGCTTCACGCCGGTTTCTTCCCATACCGGCGCATCCCGGTGCAGGATCGGGTCGTAGGCGACCACCTGCATCCCCAGCCCTTTGGCCAGGCGCGCGGTCAGGCGGCCGATGCCGCCGAAGCCGACCAGGCCGAGCGTCTTGCCGCCGGTTTCGCGGCCCTCGGACAGCCTGGTGCGCGGCCAGGCGCCGGACGCCACCGCATCGCTCGACAGGTAGGCGCCGCGCAGCAGCATCATGCCGCAGGCAATCACGTACTCCGCCACCGCCAGGGCGTTGGCTCCGGTGGCGGGGATTACGCCCACGCCGCGTGCCTCGCAGGCCGCCACGTCGATGTTGTCCAGTCCCACCCCCAGGCGGCCGACCACCCGCAGCCGCGGCGCGGCGTCGAGCAGCCCGCCATCGACCTGGGTGCGGTTGCGCACCACCAGCGCCTCGGCGTCCGCCAGCAGCCGCTCCAGCTCGGCGCGCCGGTCGACCAGCGCCGGGTCGTAGCGCACCTCGAAGCGCTGGCGCAGTGCGTCGACCGCGCTCTCGTCCATGAACTCGCAGATCACAATCTTCATCTCGGTCTCCCTGGCCTCAGTTCTGCATGCCCCACTTGCGCACGGTGTTGTTCTCGATGGTGCGGAACACCAGGTTCTCCACCACCAGGCCGATCAGGATCACGGTCAGCAGGCCGGCGAACACGTTCGGGATCTCGAGCATGTTCTTGTTCTCGTAGATGAACCAGCCCAGGCCGCCCGAACCCGAGCTCACGCCGAACACCAGCTCGGACGCGATCAGGGTGCGCCAGGCGAAGGCCCAGCCGATCTTGAGACCTGTCAGGATGCTGGGGAAGGCGGCCGGGATCAGGATCTTGGTCACGTAGGTGAAGCCGCCCAGGCCGTAGTTGCGGCCGACCATGCGCATGGTGTTGGACACCGCCAGGAAGCCCGAGTGGGTGTTCAGCGCCACCGCCCACAGCACGGAGTGGACCAGCACGAACACCAGGCTGCCGTTGCCCAGGCCGAACCAGATCAGCGCGATCGGCAGCAGCGCGATCGCCGGCAGCGGGTTGAACATCGAGGTCAGGGTCTCGAGGAAGTCGGTGCCGATCTTGGAGGCGATCCCGATCGCGGTCAGCACCGCCGCCAGCGCGATGCCGGCCCAGTAGCCGATCAGGAGCACCTTGAGCGAGGCCCACACCTTGTGGATCAGCTCACCGCTGGCGACGCCCCTGAAGAAGGCCTCGACGGTCGCGACGAAGGTCGGGAACAGCAGCTCGTTGCCCAGCATGCGGGCGCCGACTTCCCACACCACCATCAGGAAGACCAGGATCGCGGTCTTGCGCACGACGCTGTAGTTGTACAGCTTCTCGAAGGCCGAGAGCGGCTTTTCCACGACGCCGAAAGCCGACGAGTCGAGCGTATCGCGCTGGAATGACGGGCGGGGCCAGAGAACGGCATCCTTAGACATGCTGCACCTCCTTGTCTTCGACTTCATCTGCGAACAACATCTGGTGGATCTGGTTTTCGAGTTCCTTGGCCGCCCTCGGGTCGGTCTCGTCGCGCGGCACGCTCGCCAGTTCGGCCTTCACCTGGCCGGGGTGCGGCGACAGCAGCAGGATCCGGCTGCCGCACTTGATCGCTTCCGGGATCGAGTGGGTCACGAACAGCACGGTGAAGTGGGTCTCGTCCCACAGCTGCAGCAGTTCGTCCTGCATCTTGCGGCGGGTGAGGGCGTCCAGCGCCGCGTAGGGCTCGTCCATCAGCAGCACGTCCGGTTCCATCGCCATGCCGCGCGCGATCGCCACCCGCTGCTTCATCCCGCCCGACAGCATGTGCGGGTGGTGGTCGGCGAACTTGGCCAGCTTCACCTTCTCGATGTACTGCATGGCCTTCTCTTCCGCCGCCTTGCCCTTCAGCTTGCCGGAAGAGAGCAGCGGGAACATCACGTTCTCCTTGACCGTCTTCCAGGGCAGCAGCTGGTCGAATTCCTGGAACACCATCATGCGGTCCGGGCCGGGACGGCACACCAGCTTGTCCTTCAGCCGGATCTCGCCTTCGGTGGGATTGAGGTAGCCGCCGATCGCCTTCAGCAGGGTGCTCTTGCCGCAGCCGGAAGGCCCCAGCAGCACGTAGCGGTCCGACTTGAACACCTGGAAGTTCACGCGGTAGGTCGCGGTCACCAGGTGGGCCTTGGTCTTGTATTGCAGCGTCACGTCGCGCACGTCGAGTAACGGGGCAGGTTGCAGTTTCTGAATCATGTCCATGACTTCCTTCCTTTGCTCATGCAGGGAAAAGCGCGTGGTCCTGATGCCAGGCGCCTGTCAGCTGCCCGGGAGGTGGTGCAGGTTGGGGAAGAACATGTCCTTCCACGAGGCGGGCTTGACCTTGATCGATCCGATCTTGTGCATGAAGTCCACGTACTTGCCGACGTTCTGCGGGGTGGTGGTGTAGACCACGTTCGGGTCGTTGAGCATCTTGAGGATGTCGTCGACGCTGTCCTTGTCCTTGGAGATCCGCAGGTAGCTCTCGGCCGCCCACTTCTTGTCCTTGTTGATCATCGCCACCGCCTCGTCGAGCGCCTTGATGAAAGCGGCGTAGACCTTGGGATTGTCTTCGCGGAATTTCGAGGTCGCCCAGACCAGGTTGAAGGTGCCCGGGCCGCCCAGCACCTGGTAGGAGTCGAGCACCTTGCGGATCCCCGGCTGTTCGAGCTGCTGGTACTGGAAGGGTGGCGAGCTGAAATGCGCGGTGACTTCGCTGTTGGGCGACAGCAGCGCCGCCTGGCCGTCGGGGTGGCTCATCGACACGGTGAACTTGTCCAGCTGGTTCTGCTTGCCGGGGCCGAAGGCCTGCTCGGCCGCCATCTGCAAGGTCACCGCCTGGATCGAGACTTTCACCGCAGGCAGGGCGATCTTGTCCTTGTCGGTGAAGTCCTTGATCGACTTGACGTTCGGATTGCGCGTGTTCAGGTAGAGCGGCATCGAGTTCAGCGCCGCCACCGCCTTGACGCCGTAGTTGGTGCGGGTCTTGGCCCACAAGGTCACCAGGGGCGCCACGCCGCCGGCCGCGAAGTGCAGGCTGTCGGACAGCAGCGCGTCGTTCATGACGTTACCGCCCGCGAACTTGGCCCAGGAAACCTTGAGGCCCGGGATGCCGGCGGCAGCCGCGTGCTTCTCGACCAGCTTCTGTTCTTCCATGATCATCAGCGGCAGGTAGCTGATGCCGTACTGCTCTGCGACCTTCAGTTCGGTGACTTCGGCGTGGCTGGCCAGCGAGGTGGTCAGCAGCACGGCGCTTGCGGCATACGGCAGGATGGATCTGAAACGCATGGATGTCTCCTCCAAGAGTGGGTGGGGGCCCTGCTTTGGCGCAGTGCTTGTTGTTGCTCCCCCGGCGAAATGCTTTGTCTGTGTGCCTCTTGATGCAAGTTCGAGAGTTCATACTAGCCCAACTTGTCATGCAATTCAACTAGATGACATGAATGAGTTGGTATTTTTTTTAATCTTTTTATGTCTGTTTCCACCGGGATCCAATTCAGGCGGTCACAGGCGCAGGCTCTTCCTCCAGGATGGTCTCGCCCGGGCGCACGCGCTCGAAGCGCACCGGCTCGCGGTCCAGCACCAGCGCGTCGCCATCGGCGCGCGCCACCGTGAAGCTCGATTGCTGCAGCTCGCCGGGCAGGGGGAAGTCCTCGCGGAAGTGGGCGCCGCGCGAGTCCTCGCGCAGCAGCGCGGCGGCGGCGATCACCTGGCTCACCGCGATCAGGTTGCGCAGGTTCATCCAGTCGTGCCAGCTGAGGGCGTAGGCGCGCTCGCCGTCCGCGATCCCGGTGCGCAGCAGCCGGGCCTCCAGTTCCGCCAGGCGCGCCTGGGCGCGCCGCAGGCCGTCGGCGCTGCGCAGGATGCCGACATCGCTCCACATGCATTCGTAGAGCTCCTCGCGGATCGCTTCCAGGTTGCCGGCGGCCTCGCCGAACGGCGCCTCGTGGGCGGCGATGCTGCGCGCGATGGCGCTTTCGTCCGGCGCGCGCCAGTCCGCGTTGCGCGCGGTCCAGGCGGCCATGCTCTCGCCGGCGATGCCGCCGAAGACGGTGGAGTTGGCCACGCCGTTGCCGCCCAGGCGGTTGGCGCCGTGCACGCCGCCGGTATCCTCGCCGGCGGCGAACAGGCCGTGCAGGTGGGTCGTGCAGTCGGGACGGAACACCACGCCGCCCATCATGTAGTGGGCGGTCGGGACCACCTCGACCTTGCCGCCGGCCAGGTCGAAGCCGCAGTCGCCGCAGCGTTCGACCATGCCCTTGAACTGCTTGCGCACCTTGTCGACGCCCAGGTGCGACATCTGGATATAGACGCCGCCATTGGGCGTGGTGCGCCCGGCCCGCATCTCGGCATAGATCCCGCGCGAGACGATGTCGCGGGTGGCACGCTCGCCGCGCGGATCGTAGTTGCTCATGAAGCGTTCGCCCTCGCCGTTGACCAGCCAGCCGCCGGCGCCGCGCAGGCCTTCCTCGAGCACGGTGCCGGTCATGCGGGTATGGGTGCCGGCCAGCAGCCCGGTCGGGTGGAACTGCACCATCTCCATGTCGCGCAGCGGCAGGCCGGCGCGCAGCGCCATCGCCAGGCCGTCGCAGCTCTTGTCGCCGGAGGGCGTGTGGAACTTGTACATGGTCGGGCCGCCGCCGGTGGCCAGCAGCACCGCCTTGGCCTGCACGAACACGAATTCGCCGCTGCGCATGTCGATCATCAGGACGCCCGCCAGCGCCGCGCCGTCCGCGGTCTTGATCAGCTCCACCGCGCGGTGCTCTTCCAGGCGCCCGATGCCGCGCGCCCATACCTGCTCGGCCAGCCGGTTGATGATCTCGATGCCGGTCAGGTCGCCCTTGTGCACCGTGCGGTCGAAGGTCTGGCCGGCGAAGGCCTTCTGGTGCACGGTGCCGTCCGGGTTGCG
>CAMPHU010000214.1 GCA_946886065.1 uncultured Massilia sp.
GAACGTCACCCCGGATTCGTTTTCCGACGGCGGACGTTACCAGGGCCTCGAATTCGCGCTGTCGCACGCCGAGGAGATGATCCGCGACGGCGCCACCATGATCGACATCGGCGGCGAATCGACCCGCCCCGGCTCGCCCAGCGTGCCCCTGGACGAGGAGTTGCGCCGCGTGATGCCGGCGCTGTACGCCCTCAAGACCCTGGACGTGGCGCTCTCGGTGGACACCTGCAAGCCGGACGTCATGCGCGAAGCCCTGATCGCGGGCGCCGACATGATCAACGACACCAACGGCTTCCGCGCGCCCGGCGCAATCGAGGCGGTGCAGGACAGCGACTGCGGCCTGTGCGTCATGCACATGCAGGCCACGCCCCAGACCATGCAGCAGGCGCCGCAATACAAGGACGTGGTGGGCGAGGTGATCGCCTTCCTGCGCGAGCGGGTGGAGGCCTTGAGCGCCGCCGGGATCGCGCGCGAGCGCATCTGCCTGGACCCCGGCTTCGGGTTCGGCAAGACCGTCGAGCACAACTATGCCTTGCTGCGCGAACTGGCGCGCATCCGCGATGAACTGGGCCTGCCGGTACTGGCCGGCATGTCGCGCAAGTCCATGATCGGGGCCGTCACCGGGCGCCCGGTCGAGCAGCGTGTCGCCGGCAGCATCGGGGCGGCATTGGCTGCGGTAGCGCATGGCGCTAGAATTGTGCGTGTGCATGATGTAGCAGACACCGTCGATGCCCTGAAGGTCTGGCATGCGGCGACTATCGATTAATCAAGGAAAGAAAAGAAGACAAGAATGGCACGCAAATATTTCGGTACGGACGGCGTCCGTGGACTCGTGGGCGTTGCGCCGATTACCCCGGATTTCGTCATGCGCCTCGGCTACGCCGCCGGCACCGTGCTGGCGAAAGGCGCCAAGTCGAGCAGCGGCCGTCCGGTCGTGCTGATCGGCAAGGACACCCGGATTTCCGGCTACATGCTGGAAGCCGCGCTGGAAGCGGGCTTCTCGGCCGCCGGCGTGGACGTGATGCTGGCCGGCCCGATGCCGACCCCGGCGATCGCCTACCTGACCCGTGCGCTGCGCCTGCAGGGCGGCGTGGTGATTTCGGCCTCGCACAATCCCTTCCAGGACAACGGCATCAAGTTCTTCTCGGAACACGGCACCAAGCTGCCGGATGCCGTCGAACTCGAGATCGAAGCGGCAATCGACCAGCCGATGGGCTGCGTCTCCTCCGACAAGCTCGGCCGCGCGACCCGCCTGCGCGACGCCCAGGGCCGCTACATCGAATTCTGCAAGAGCACCTTCCCGAACGAACTGGACCTGCGCGGCCTGAAGATCGTGGTCGACAGCGCCCACGGCGCCGCCTACAACATCGCCCCGCATGTGTTCCACGAACTCGGCGCCGAAGTGATCTCGATCGGCGCCCAGCCGGACGGCTTCAACATCAACGCCGGCGTCGGCGCCACCGCGCCCAAGGCGCTGTCGGAAGCGGTCGTGAGCAACAAGGCCGACCTCGGCATCGCGCTGGACGGCGACGCCGACCGCCTGATCATGGTCGACGCCGCAGGCCGCATCTATAACGGCGACGAACTGCTGTACGTGATGGTGCGCGACCGCATGGCGACCGGCCCGGTGGCCGGCGCCGTCGGCACCCTGATGACCAACATGGCGCTGGAAGTGGCGTTCAAGGAAATGGGCGTCGGCTTCGCGCGCGCCAAGGTCGGCGACCGCTACGTGCTGGAAGTGATGAAGGAACGCGGCTGGCTGCTGGGCGGCGAAGGCTCGGGCCACCTGCTGGCCCTGGACAAGCACACCACCGGCGACGGCATCGTCTCGGCCCTGCAGGTGCTGTCGGCGCTCAAGCGCGAGAACAAGGGCCTGGCCGAGTGCTGCGCCGAGCTCAAGCTCTATCCGCAGACGCTGATCAACAAGAAAGTGCCGGCCGGCTTCGACTGGACCAAGGACGCGGCCCTGGTGGCGGAAAAGGAAGCCGTGGAGCGCGAACTGGGCGACGGCGGCCGTGTGCTGATCCGCGCCTCGGGCACCGAACCCCTGGTCCGCGTCATGGTGGAAGCCAAGGAAGCCGACGTCGCCGAGAATATGGCGCGCCGCATCGCCGACAAGCTGGCGGCTTGATTGCTATCAAGCACGATTGACGCCCCTTTCGGCTTCAATCGTGCCCGGGTTGGCGCATCGCTCCTTCGGGAGTATCATGAAATCGCGTCGGAGTGTAGCGCAGCCCGGTAGCGCACCTGCTTTGGGAGCAGGGGGTCCAAGGTTCGAATCCTTGTACTCCGACCATCCGACAAAAAAAGCAGGCCGTCCACGACGGCCTGCTTTTCGTACGTCTCTCGCTTGCAGACCAAGTAGTGCCGTGTTGCAAGCCCCCGCCCGGCGCGCTATAGTAGCGCCTCTCTTCATTCCGCCCTTAGCTCAGTTGGATAGAGCAACAGCCTTCTAAGCTGTGGGTCGGGGGTTCGATTCCCTCAGGGCGGGCCAGTTTCTTTCACCGACCCGCCCCTTGCACATCACGCTGCGCGGTCATCCAGGCTGGAGCGCGTGCGCCACAGCGAATAGCCGATACCCGCCGCGATCAGCACCGCCGTCACCGCCAGCGACAGGCTTGCCGGCACTTTACCGCCGAACACGAAGTCGCCCAGGAAGATCTTGGAGCCGATGAACACCAGCACCGCCGCCAGCGAGTACTTCAGGTAGGTGAAGCGTTCCACCATTGCCGCCAGCGCGAAGTACAGGGCGCGCAGGCCGAGCACCGCGAAGATGTTCGAGGTGTAGACGATGAAGGGATCGCTGGTGATGGCGAAGATCGCCGGCACGCTGTCGACCGCGAAAATCACGTCGGTCACCTCGACCATGCACAGCGCCAGGAACAGCGGCGTGGCCAGCAGCAGGGTGTGGCCCGGCCGGGCCGGATCCGGCTCGCGCACCAGGAAGGCGTTGCCGCGCATGCCCTCGGTCATGCGCAGGTGGCCCTTCAGCCATTTCAGCACCGCGCTGTCGCGGATCTGGTCCGGATTGTCGGAGGCGAAGAACATCTTGATGCCGGTAATCACCAGGATCGCGCCGAAGATGTACAGCACCCAGTAATAGCTTGCCACCAGGGCGGAGCCGGCCCCGATCATGATGCCGCGCGTCAGGATCACCCCCAGGATGCCCCAGAACAGCACCCGGTGCTGGTAGACCGCCGGGATGGACAGGGTCGCGAAGATCAGCGATATGACGAAGATATTGTCCAGCGACAGACTCTTCTCGATCAGGAAGCCCGTATAGAAGTGCAGGGCCTTTTCGCTGCCGAAGGCGTGCCAGACCCACAGCCCGAAGGCCAGGCCGGCCGCGATGTACAGGGCCGACAGCTTGAGGCTTTCGCGCACGCCGATGACGTGGTCATCCTTGTTGAGCACGCCGAGGTCGAAGGCGAGCAGCGCCACCACGATGGCGACGAAGCTCGCCCACATCCAGACGGGCGCGCCGAGCCAGACGGTATAGAGCAGTTCCATGATGTCCTCCTTGCGCCGTCAGCTGCCGGCGGGTTCGAGGGTGGGCATCCACGCGTGGGTCGCACGGCGCAGCAGCCGGCGTTCGCGGTGGTCGATGACCTTGTCGGCGCGCACGATGTCGAGCATGCCTTGCAGCACCAATACGCGCAGCAGGGGCGCGTCGACTTCGGCCAGGAGACGGTCGATCGTATCCGGACCGAGTTCCACCTCGCTGCCGGCTTGATCCGCCTGGCGCTCGCCCGTGCTGGCCAGCAGGTCCTGGCACAGTTCCCCGGCGGTGTCGTCGAAGATGTCCTCGCTGAGCTCCAGGCGGCGCAGCAGGCCGCTGTGGTGCAGGGCCTTGAGCTCCTGCGGCGCCAGCCGGCCGTCGACGATCATCGCCAGCGCGAGCAGGCGCGAAATGGCTTTATGGCTATTGGTGGCATAGGGTCTCATGGCAATCCTCTTGAGTGGTGAACTGGAAGACCCACTATACGAAGCGTCGATGCGAAAGTAAAATCGAATAAATTTTCGCAATCATCAATTTTTTTGGTTGAGTCGTCCGGTGATCAATTACAAGCATCTCCAGTATTTCCACGTGGTCGCCACCGCCGGCACCGTGGCGCGGGCCGCCCAGCAGCTGCACGTTTCGGCCCAGGCCATCAGCACCCAGCTGCAGGTGCTCGAAGCCCAGCTGGGCGAGGAATTGTTCCGCAAGAAGGGGCGCTTGCTGGAACTGACCGAGGCCGGCAAGACGGTGCTGCAGTATGCCGAGCAGATCTTCAGCATCGGCAACGAACTGGAACAGGCGATCCGGCGCGGCGTGTTCACGGGCACCGAGACGCTGCGTGTCGGGATCTGCGACGTCATTCCCAAGGCCATGGCTTTTCGCTTGCTGCAGCCGGCGCGCGAAGCCGGACTGGCGATGCGCCTGGTGTGCCGCGAGGGCCGCTTCGCCGACCTGGTCCAGGAACTGAGCGCGCACCGGCTCGACCTGGTCATCTCAGACCAGGGCCTGCCGCCCGGCGGCACCGTGCGCGGCCACACGCACCTGCTCGGGTCCAGCGCAGTGGCGGTGGTCGGCCATCCCGAACTGTGCCTTGCCCGGCCGGGCAACTTTCCCGGACGGCTGAAGGGCGCACCCTTCCTGATGCCGGGCCAGGACGCCACCCTGCACAGCCGGCTCAAGGCCTGGCTGGAAGCGCAGCGCCTGCGTCCCATCGTGGTGGGCGAGTTCGACGACGGTGCGCTGCTCATGTCTTTCGCCGGCGCCGGAGCGGGCTTCATGGCGGTGCCCGCCGTGCTGGCGGCGGACGTGTGCGCGCAGTACGGACTCGAACAGGCCGGCACCGTCGAGACCATCGTCGAGCAGTTCTACGCCGTGACCGTGGAACGGCGTGTGGACCACCCCGCGCTGCAGCGCATCCTCGACCGCGCGGGCCAGCTGTTCGAGGAGGGCGGCTAGGCCTGCATTTGGGGGCGAGGGCGGCGCCGGGTTATCATGCATGCCGCGGCCGGCACCATCGCCGCCGTCCTGCGCGCCGCCAGGATGACCCGATTGATCTTGACGTTCCACAGACCATGCAGTTTCTCGATGTCCCATATGCCGACAAGGACGGCGCCAAGGCGCTCGGCGCCAGGTGGAATCCGACCCGCAAGCGCTGGTACGTGCCCGACGGCGTGGCGCTCGACGCCTTCGAAAAATGGCTGCCGAAAGGCGGCACCGCCGCGCCGACGGGGCGGATCGACGCCTATGCCGCCAAAATCGTTATCGGCGCCAATTGCATCGACTACACACACGATTGCAACCCCTTCGAGCCTTGCGCGACCTGCGAAGCGGCGCTGGCCGGTACCGCCTGGGCGGACGGGCGCCGCCGCATCGCTGAGTTGAAGCCGCGCTCCTAGCCTCCGAAGCGTACGCCTGCCCGCGCGCACGCATGCTACTGTGCGTCTGCGGCGGACGACCCGGTTCGCCCGAGACCGGAGGAATGCGAATGACCCTTGTCCGCACGCTGCAGCGCCTGGCCCTGGCGGCCCTGTTCGCCTGCGCCGCATCGCCGGGGCAGGCCCAGGAGCAGCCCCGGGCCCAGTCCCAGGCCGGCGTCCCGCAGGGAGACAGCTTCACCCTGCAGCTCGCGCCGGCGGCTGCGCCGGCCGCGGAGGAGGGCAGCGTGCAGTTCATCGGCACCGCGACCGTGTTAATCCGGTTCCAGGGCTTCACCATCCTCACCGATCCGAATTTCTTGCACAAGGGCGACCACGTGCACTTGGGCTATGGCCTCAAGTCCAAGCGCCTGACCGATCCCGCGATCGCGTTCGAGAACCTGCCGCCGATCGACCTGGTCGTGCTGTCGCACCTGCACGGCGACCACTTCGACCAGCTGGTGCAGGAAAAGCTCGCACGCGCCACGCCGATCGTCACCACCAAGGAGGGCGGGGAAGGGCTCAAGCGCATGGGTTTTACGCGGGTCTACGGGCTGTCGGTGTGGGACCGGGTGGAAGTGCGGCGCGGCGATGCGCGCTTGCGCGTTACCGCGACCCCGGGGCGCCACGGGCCGGCCGGCGTGGCGGCGCTGCTGCCCAGGGTGATGGGTTCGGTGCTCGACTTCGGACCGGATCCCCAGGCTCCCCGCTACCGCATGTACATCAGCGGCGATACCCTCGTCTACGAGGACATCCATGCGATTCCGAAGTACTTCCCCGGCATCGACCTGGCCCTGCTGCACTTGGGCGGCACGCGCATCCTCGGCGTCGTGAAGGTCACCATGGACGGCAAGGACGGAGTGCGCATGATGCAGCTGGTGCGGGCGAAGAAGACGGCGCCGATCCACTACAACGACTACGATGTGTTCAAGTCGCCGCTCGAGGAATTCGCCCGCGAAGTCCAGGCGGCCGGCCTGGAAAAGGACGTCATTTACCTGAAACACGGGGAAACCTACCAGTTCGCGCCGGCCCGGCCCTGAACGACCCTGCCATTGAGCTGCCTCGCCGCCGGCCGATTCCTATCGTGCGCGCCTCGCACAACGGCTGAGTAAACGCTAAGATGCCTGCTTGACAATATCGCAAGCAGAAGGGCATGCCTCCAGCGAACGCAAGCAGCCGATACCAGCAGGGCCGCGCCGACCGGCGCCTCGGAACCGGCATAGCGGTATCGGTGCTGCTGCATGCGCTGCTGCTCTCGCTGCAGTTCGGCGTGCCCGGGCCCGATCTCGGCAGCGGCGGACCGATCACCGTCAGCCTGGCGCCGGCCGTCCCGCCTGCGCCCCTCCCGGAGCCGCTTCCCCTGACGCCGACGGAGGCGCCCGAGCCGCCGCCGCCGCTCGCGGCCGCCGTGGTCGCCCAGGGGCCAGTCACCGGACTGCGCCTCGTCGATCCCGTACCGCCGGCGCCCGCGCGCCGGGAAATCAAAGCCGCACCCAAGGCCAAGCCGAGGCTCGCCAAGCGCGTCAGGCCAGCGGCGCCCAGGCGGCGCATCGCACCCGTATCGGCGCCGCTGATCGCGGCCGAGGCGCGTGTCGATTCGGAATTCACCGTTCCGCTGCCCGAGGTGGCGCCCACGCCGGAAGCCTTGCTCGCGGATGCGGCGCCAGGGCCCGACACGGCAGGCGAAAACCCTGAACCGGTCCAGGTTCCCGGCATGCCGGACCTTGCGGTGGCGCAGGTGGACGAGACTGCGGACGAGACTGCGGACGAGACTGCGAACGACGAGGCGCCGGAGGCGGAAGCCCTGCGGGCGGCCGCCGAGGAAGATGCGCGCCGTGCGCGGGAGCTGGAACAGGAACGCGAGCGCCTGGCCGCCGCCGAACGCGAGGCTGAGCTGCGCCTGGCCGAGGATCGCCAGGCGAAGGAGCGTCTTGCCCGCCAGCAGGCCGAACAGGCCAGGGCGCAAGCCGACCAGGCCCGCCTGGACGACGAACAGCGTGCGCGGCAGCTGGCCGAGCGCCAGCGCGCAGAGCAGGTCCTGGCGCAGCAACGCGCCGCCGAGGAAGCTGCGCGCCTCGCGCAAGAGGCCGCCGCGCAATTGCAGCAGCGGGAACAGGAGGCGCAGCAGCGGATGGCCGAGGAAGCCGCCGTCCGCGAGGCGCAGGCCCTGGCGCAGCGCCGCGCCCAGGAAGAACAGCGCCGGCTGGCGGAGCAGCTGGCCCAGCGCCAGCGTGAGGAAGCCCTGCGGCTGGCGCAGGAGCAGGCCGAACGCCGGCGGATCGACGAGGCCCAGCGCCGGCTGGCGGACGAGCTCGCCCAACAGCAGGCGGCCGAGCGCGCGCGGGCCGAACGCCTGGCCCGGCAGGCTGCCGAGGAATCGGAGCAGCGCGCCGCCGAGGACGCCCGACGCGGCGCCGACGAGCGCGGACGCGCCCTGGCCGCGGCCCCGGGC
>CAMPHU010000215.1 GCA_946886065.1 uncultured Massilia sp.
GTTCTCGTCCTTCTTGAAGAGGTGCTGGCGCAGCTGATGGTGGAAATGGATCAGCGCGCTGCTCGGGCATGTGGCCTCGATCTTGAGGTCGAGTGCCGGTTTCGTATCTTCGCCGTGCTTCTCCGCGCGCGGGTTCAGGTTGGCGAGTTTGACGGTCTGGGAAAGGTCGAACATTGGTTACATCTCCTGGTCCTAGTTGGGGTTGCTGGTGGTGGGGTGATTCTTCTTGCGGTCAAGGCGCTGGCGCCATGCTGTCCACTGCGCCTCGGTCATCATCGGGTAGCGGGTTTCGCCGAGCTTCGGGTGCGTCAGCTCCGTGACCTGGCCGAGCATTTCGTCCCAGCAGAGGCCATCGTGGTAGCGATCGCCTTCGCGGACCGTGAAGCCCTGGTCGCTGATTTCAATCGTTATGGTGCGCATCAGCACCCTCCTTGTTCTTGTGTTTCAAGTAGGCGCGCCGGATCCGCTCATCCCAGCGCGCCTGGGCGGTCGGGTCGCGGTCCAGCTGGGCGCGGGTGGTGACTTCGCAAACTTCCTTCACTCGGCGCGCGGCGGCAGCTTCGCCATCGACGCCGAGGAACTGCTGGAAGTCCTGCTCTTTGCAGCGCAGGACCGTCCAGAGGCGCGGCGTCTGGCCGGCCATGTCAGGCTGCCTTCGCCTGGGCCACGGCGACGAGGTGACGCTGCAGCGCGGCGCAGATGCGCACGAAGTCCGATTCGCGGTACAACTTCGCCGCTTTGTCGGTCAGCGCATGAGCAAAACCCAGACGCGCCAGGCCCTCGGCCGTCAGCGTGATCGGCGCCAGGCGCTCGTTTATCTGGCCCAGGCGCAGCAGGGGTTCGTCGGCCGGTGCTGCAGCGCGCGCGGCTTCGATCGGCGTTACCTGGGCGGCGGGCGCCGGCTCGGGAATAATTTCCGGAATATTTTGCTGCTCGGTTTGTGCCTTGGTGGCGGCCGCAGTCCGCGCTTCTGCCTCCTGCTGGGCGCGCGCCGCGGCCACGGCAGCGGCCTGCTCGTCCAGCTGACGCTTCGTTTCAGCCGCGACACGTGCGCGCTCGGCCGCCTCGGCCTTGACGCGCTCTTCCTCGGCGATCTTGGCGCGCAGGGCTTCGGCCTTCGCCAGCTCGGCTTGCTCGTGTTCGGCGATGCGCATCTTTACCAGCGCCGTCAGGTCGTCAGCTGCCTTGAGCACGATCGAAGGCGCATCGGCGAACAGGAAGGCATGCCCGCCGGCCAGCTCGCGCAGCGTGGTCAAGTTAACCTGGATACGATCGGCGACGGCGTTGGCCTCGATCTTGAAGCGCGCCAGCTCGGTGTCGACCGCATCGCGCAGGCTGGTGACGGTCTTCTTGCCCTTCATGGCGCCGGCGAAGTCGACGGCCACAGCTGGCATGTACGGCTTGCCCAGGCGTACGTTTAGCGCGGCGATGTGTGCGGCGGCCCGATCCTTCCCGGACTGCTGGATCTCGACGCGGATCGTTTCCTTGCGCGCCTTGACCACCTTCTCCAACATCAGGCGGGTCTTCCGGGCCAGCTCCTTGTAGCTGGCGACGGTGCGCACCATCTCATCGACGGTCGAGATCTGGCCCAGCGCGGAGGCCTCGGCGGCGCCCAGCGCGGTCTCGGCGCGCTCCATCACCTTGATGGCCTGCTCGGCGTCGGCGAAGGCTTGGTCGTCGCTCGGGTTGGTGTCGATGTCGGCGATGAACGACTGCAGGCGCTCGCCAAACAGGACCAAGTTGTGGTTCAGGCTCAGCTGACCGTCGACGCGGATCGACAGCGCCGGCAGGTCCTGCACGGCGGCGGCGACCGGTGGTGGCAGCACTTCGACGTGCTGGTAGGCGGCCAGGTCGGCCTCGAACTGCGTCCACCCGGCGCGGATGCGCTCCTGCCATACCGGGTCAGGCAGAACCCACAGGTACACGAAGTTATCCAGGGTGCCGTCCGAGCACACGAACACGACCTTGCCGCAGCCGGTGACCATCATGATCTGCTGACACTGCGGCATGTACTCGTCCGGCAGCTGGCCGGCGGCGACGGCAGCAGCCAGCGCCTCGTTCCACTGCTTGTGCTCGAAGGCGATGTCCTCGCCCATCGTCAGGCCGTCGCAGGAAGCCGACAGGCGGCCGTCCGAGCACGTGACGGGGTAGAGGTCTTCGCCGATCAGGTCTTCGACCAGCGGGCGCGCCAGCGCTTCCACCTGATGGCCGTAGTCCAGGATGTTCTTCTGCACCCAATCGCTGAACTCTTGCGCGGTGCCGGTCGCCTTCATGTGCAGGAGCTCGGTGCGGGTGACCAGCGAGGAAATACCCAACATCGCGGCCGCTTCGCTGGCGCCGAACTTCTCGAGGCGGTACTGCTGCCATTCGGGGCTGCCCTGGGTGAGGTCGTGGATAGTTGCCATGGTGTTCTCCTTATTCGCCTTCGTGGGCCCAGCTGTCGATCGTGAGCTTCTGCTCTTCGCTGAGGATGGTTTTCGTGCTGAGCATCGAGATCAGCGCCGGCGCCGTCTTCTTCCCCGACAGGATCAGGTCGCGCCAGGCAGGCGTGTTCTCGGCGAACTTCTCCGGCGTGCACACCGGCAGCTCAGGCCGGGCCGGCGCCGCCACCGCGGCTGGCGTCGATGCCGGCGTGATGTCGCGCTCGACGCGCTCTTCAGGCGGGTAGTCGCGCAGTTCCTCGGTCGACTTGATGCCCTTGAGGGCGTCGGCGAACAGGTCGCGGGCTGCGAAGGCGAACGCGCGCATCTGCAGCATCCGCTTCGGCGCGGTCTGCCACGGTCCGGACTTCCCGGCCAGGCCGGCCTTCTTCGCGTCTTCCATCGTGAACGTGGTGACCACCGCCGAGCGCCCGCGCCGCTTCAAGGTGACCGTGCAGTAGGTGTCCTGCTTGTCCTCGTGCAGATCCTCGAATTCGGGGTGGCTGATCACCAGCGCGCGCATCGCATCGCCCCAGATGCTGGGCCGGCCGTTGATGACCGAGATACCCTGCAGCGACTGCATCGGCTTGAGGCCCAGCTCGGCGCCGGTCTGCACCGCCACCAGGACGTTGCCCGGCTTGTTCACGTAGTCCTTCGGCACCATGTCCGAAGAAGCGATGATCTTTGCGAAATCCATGGCCTCGGCCAGGTTGCGCGGGGAAAGGGAGAAGGTTGCTTCACCCTGGGTGGTCAGTTCGTTCATGGTTTCCTTCGTGGTTAAAAGCCGAAAACGTAGGTGCGCACGGCGCGGGTAATGGCCTTGCGCGGCTCGAAGCCGGCGCGCAGCGACAGGCGGTACTGGTTCAGGATGTGGCGGAACATGGTCATTTCCTCGGTGGTGGTGATGGGTTACCAGTTGCGAATCTGATTGCGGCGGCCGACCAGCTGCACGGCGTGCACACGCATGTCTTTTTCCATGCCGATCAGGTCGGTGCGCAGCTGGCTGTAGTGCTCGGCGTGGGCCTCGGCTTCAGCGATCTGCAGCTCGATCAGCCAGAGCGAGAACGGCTTGAGGAGCTTGCGCACCAGGCGGCGCGCGATGCGGCCGGCGGCGATCATGCTGCGCTCCCAGTGACCGCGGCTTTGCCGTGCTGGAACACCAGCCACATGGCAGCGGTGGCGCCGTGCTGAGTCATCATCTCGACCGCCCAGGCTTCGAGCTTCGCGCGCTCGACGGCCACGTCGCAGTGGCCGCAGTCCAGGAAGCCGCCGAGGTCCTTCGACAGGCTGCCGGTGTCGTTGCAGCGGGTGCAGTTCATGCCGCTACACGGTCGGCTTGGGCGCGCGCAATGCGGTTGTCGTCGCGGGACTCGGCGCGGCGGCACTCCATCGCTTCCACTTCGACGATCGCTTCTGCCTCGGCCTCGCCGAACATCACGGCGTGCAACACATCGGCGAAAGTCTGGCCCAGCACCTGCACCTGGGCGATCGAGGCCTGGCCAGCAGCCGGCGCTGCCGCACCCAGCACCAGGGTGCTCATGTCGATCGAGTTGGCGAGGTAGTCGAGGACGGAGTTGTTCACCTCGCGCAGCACAGTGGCGTCACCGTCGCGCAGCTGCGCCAGGCGGGTCGCCAGCATCTTGCCGGCCAGGTCCGCGATCAGGGCGTCGCGGTCTTCTTCGGTAGGGTCAAAGCGATCCATTGTGCTCTCCAGTTCGGTTCAGCAGGTGCTGAGTTCGTTTGCGTGATTTGCATATTACGCATATCCAAAATATGCGTCAAGCGCAAATTTGTGCTCGAACGAAAGAAGGTCGTCAGGGGTTAGGCGCAAAAAAGCCCGCGCGCGGCGGGCCTAGAGGGGCAGTAGATGGTCAGTCTTCCAAAGGTAGATCGAGTCGAACTCCGAGTTGACCTACCGTGCCGTAGATCAGCGCGCCGCACTCGAACGTTTCGTGTGAGCTTCGCTCGCCGTACCGGACGATACGGTGCAGCGCCTTCCCTTTGGCGGGTGATAGGTGTCCGACCTGCTGGCCGTTGATCGATACCAGCACTTCGGGTGCAGCGTCCTGAAGCACCAGCTGGGCGCGAACCTTGATGTTGAGTCGTTCTTGGAGCCGGCGGCCGACCAAATTAGATAAGCTGCTCTGCTGATCGCTATCGCCGGACACGGTAATTCGGTATTTGCGCGACCCAGGAATAAAAGGCGCGTTACTCACAAACTCATCACTGCTGCTCTACTTTTTTCTATCGGCAGCGCGCACTTGCAGCACCAACTTGGTTGCAAGCTCCCTGGTTCGCACATAACGATCTTCGTTGATGCGCTGGACCACTTCCGGCGAGAATTTAAAACTATTCGTCAACGCGTCATATTCTGCTTGGCATTGACTTTGCACTCCAGTTGCAATATCGGAAGCTGGAGAAATGTGGTCATCGACTTCGCGAATTGCTCGTGCTAAACAACCGTGCCATATGTCGCGCAATGCATCGTGGTTGGTTGTAGCTACTTCAGGCGGCTTGGCCACAGGCTCGGCTGCGCTTGTGGCACTAGGAGTAAAGGCGTGAGCAGCCAGAAATAATGATCCAACCACCTTAAACACGATTCGCATTCTCATACTCGCCTCAGTTTCTTTCGGTGTTCTGTAACGACGCCAATTACAATCAGATGTTCTATATCGCTCCGCATGGTTGGATAGTCATCATTCAATGGCACTAGCTCGAAAATCATTTCGCCATTCGCGTCCATGCCGCGCGGTCGATATTTCTTGAATGTCGCCTGATCGCTTCCATTACGTGCGATAACATAATCGCCTGGCTGTGGCGCCAAATCCGGATCCACGATAAGCCGATCACCTGGTTTAAAAATAGGCAACATCGATTCGCCTTCCACTTCCAATCCGAATGCCCAACGCGACAACTTTTGATCCGTATATTCGATGCTGTAACCATCCCCAGGTGAATAGGGATTTTCCATATCCTTGAGCTGTCCGGCCTGTACCGCCGAAATAACTGGTACTGGACGCATTCCTACTGCAGCGGGGGAAACATTCACGTCGAAAGGAACCAACACTAGATTATCGGTTGAGGTTTCCCCACCCTTCGTGTGCGGCCGAATGTGATCCACCATGAACAAATCTGCGACTTGCACGCGTAGTGCGCTGGCGATCTTATTCAGCATCTGATCGCTGTATCCCTGAACGCCGCGCTCGACACGCGACAGGTTGCCTACGTCTGTTCCGGCCTCAATCGCGAGCTGGTTCAACGTCAGGCCTCGCTCCTTTCGGAGCCTTCGAATGTTAGTTCCCACAGTCATCCATAGATGTTGATGCAACTTTGCGACGTGCGCAAAGCGTGTTGCGCATATTTTGCGTCGGCGTTAATATGCGTTACACGCAAAACATTCCACAGGAAAAACATGAAATCTCCTCTTCGCCTGATCCGCGAGCGTAAGGGCCAGACCATTGTCGAGGTCAGCCGCGCTGTGCAGACCGACCCCGGCAACCTGTCGCGCATCGAGAACGCCAAGCAAAACGCTTCGCCCGAGCTGGCCGAGAAGCTGGTGAAGCACTTCGACGGCGAGATCACGGAAGTCGAGATCCTGTATCCGCTGCGCTACATGGCCACGCTGCCCGATGCACAGCAGCCCGAATCCCAGCCGCAGTAAGCCCTGCGGTTTTTTCACGCCCGAAAAGTTGCACAAGGGCAGTTTCCCAGCACCACCCCGAAGTCCTGAACCGCCGCACCACTAGGAGAAAAACCATGAGCACCACCACCCCGAACCTGAAGCGCGAGAACACGTTGAAGGTGCCTTTGAACGACGTCGAGCAGGACCAGCTGCGCAAGTTCTGCCCGGGCCAGGTCGCCCCGTTTGTACGTGACCTGGTCTTCGCCCACATCCGCAACGTGGCGAATCGTACCGGCTCAAAGCGCCGAAGCGAATGGCCACGCCAAGGCCATGTTCATGGCCAGCAGCGCTTCCCGAGCAGGGCAGCCGTGGCTGGCGGTTTCGGCCGCCGCCATCTTTAAAGGCGATTTCAAACTGCGTTCCCTTGCCTGGGCCGCACCTGACTAGAACGGAAGGACCACATGCACGACCAAGAGAACCGGAAGGCGACGCCGGAAAAAAAGATCGCCGACCAGGCCAGGACCTGGAGGACGTTTGACCAGGCCGCAATCGCCGACAAGAGCGACGCGCAGAAGCAGCGCGAGGAATACCGCGCGCGCCAGCACCTGCGCCGCGTGATCGATGACGCGGGAGTCCGTTGATGGATGGTTCGATCATCTCCCGCGACATGATCCGCGAGAAGGCCCGCGCTGCACACGCACGCGGCGCCACTCGTGATCAACACGGCTTCAACTGGTTCTGCACCGCCGTGATCTCTACTTGGCAGCACGAATGGGATCTGTGCGAGGCCGAGAAGCAGCAGGCCACCCAACTGGCGGAGGCCTGCCCGCCATGACGACCACTTCCTTCACGCCCGCCACTGCGGGCATATCCTCCCCCATCGTTGATTCTGCGCTGGCTGCTGCCGTTGACGTTGACGCGGCGGCCGGCCTCCCATTGAGCGCGATCGAAGCGCCGGCCCGCCCGGTGCTGCGCTACCACGGCGGGAAGTTCCGCCTCGCGCCGTGGGTCATCCGCCATTTCCCCCCGCACCGCTGCTACGTCGAGCCTTTTGGCGGCGCCGCTGGCGTCCTGGTGCAGAAGGACCGCGCCTACGCCGAGGTGTACAACGACCTCGACGGCGACATCGTGAACGTGTTCCGCGTGCTGCGCGATCGGGACCAGTGCGAAAGCCTAATCGCCCAGCTGCTGCTTACGCCCTACGCCCGCGACGAATTCGACGCGGCCTATGAACCGACCACCGACCCGATCAAGCGCGCGCGCCGGACCCTGGTTCGCGCTGAGATGGGGTTCGGCTCGGCCGGCGCCACGAAGGGCACGACGGGCTTCCGCGTCGACACCCGGCGCAAACACGGGACCGCCCAGCAGCTGTGGGCGCGCTTCCCTGAATCGCTCGCTCGAGTATGTGCACGCCTGTCGGGGGTCATGATCGAGAACCGTCCGGCCCTGAACATCATCGACCAGCACGACACCGAAGACACGCTGTTCTACGTCGATCCGCCCTACGTCATGGGCACCCGTAACGTCGGCGCGAAGCACGGCCGCTACTACACCTGCGAGATGTCCGACGCCGAGCATGTCCAGCTGCTGGAGAAGCTGTGCACTGTAAAAGGCATGGTCGTGCTGAGCGGATACGAGAGCGCGCTGTACCTCGGAGCCCTGCAGGGCTGGTCCATGGCCAGCACCGAGGCACGTATCTCGGCCGCCCGCGGCGCCGGGATCCGCACCGAATGCCTGTGGCTAAACCCTGCAGCCTCGCGCGCGCTCGATC
>CAMPHU010000216.1 GCA_946886065.1 uncultured Massilia sp.
ATGCGCTGATCATGCGCTGATCGTCTTCCCGCGCGCCGCGGCCTGCTCCAGGATGCGGCCCAGGCTCGCCATGTCGACCGGCTTGACCAGGTGATGGTCGAAGCCGGCCGCCGCGCTGGCGCGCCGGTCCTGGTCCTGGCCGTAGCCGGTGACGGCGACCATCAGCGCCGCGCGCGTGCGCGGATCGGCGCGCAGGCGGCGCGCCAGCTCGTGGCCGTCGATGTCGGGCAGGCCGATGTCGAGCAGGCACACGTCCGGCGCGAAGCCGGGCGCGCGTTCCAGGGCCCGCAGCGACGCGTTCTCGACCAGCACCTCGTGGCCGTGGGCCGCCACGTACATCGACAGCACCTCGGCCGCGTCCTGGTTGTCGTCCACCACCATCACCCTGAGCCGGCGCGGCTGCGCGGCGGCGTCCGCATCCGCGCCCATGGCCGGCCCCTGTCCGCCGCGTTCCGCGCAGCGCGGCAGGGTCACCGTGAAACTGCTGCCCAGCCCCGCGCCGGCGCTCGCCACCGCCACCGTTCCCCCATGCAGCTGCACCAGGCTGCGCACCAGGGCCAGGCCGATGCCCAGCCCGCCCAGCGCGCGGTCCGGCGTGCGCTCGCCCTGCACGAACATGTCGAAGGCCCGTTCCAGTTCGGCGGGCGACATGCCGATCCCGTTGTCGCTCACGCGCAGCCGCACCGATTCAGGATCGGCGCTCAGCGCGGCCTCGATGCGCCCGCCGTCGGCGGTGAACTTGACGGCGTTGTGCAGCAGGTTGCCGGCCACCTGCACCAGGCGCTTGCGGTCGCCCATCACCCAGGCCGGCTCCGGCAGCAGCCGGACCTCGAGCCGGTGGCCCTTGCGCTGCACGGCTTCCTGCACCTGCTCGGCGGCGTCGGCCAGCACCTCGTTGATGTCGAGGCGCTGCCTGGCCAGGGTCACCAGGCCGCGCGTGACGCGCGAGACATCGAGCAGGTCGTCCACCAGCCCGGCCATGTGGCGCGCCTGGCGCGCGATGATGTCGCTGATCTGCTTGACGCGCGCCGGCTCCAGCCGGCCCTGTCCGAGCAGCTGGGCGCCGGAGGCGATCGGGGCGAGCGGATTGCGCAGCTCGTGCGCCAGCATGGCCAGGAATTCGTTCTTGCGCTGGTCCGCCTGGCGCAGCGCCTGCTCGGCCTTGGTCCGCTCGGTGATGTCCTGCAGGGTGCCGCGCAGTGCCGTCACGCGGCCATCGGGCCCGGCGATGCTCTCGGCGCGCCAGTCGATCCAGATGCGCCGGCCGTCGGCGTGGTTGACCTCGAGCTCGAGCCGGCCGCTGCCTCCCGTGCGTTCTAGCTCGCGGCGCAGGCCGTCCACGCGCTGCCAGGATTCCTCGGGCAGCAGGGTCCCGCGCTGCCGGGGGAAGGGCGGCACCGCGCGGCCGAAGATGGCCGGCACGGAATCGGAGGTTTCGATGATGTCGCCGGCCAGGTTCCAGTGCCAGGTGCCGAAGCGCGCCAGCAGGTGCGATTCGCGCAGTTCGCTGTCCTTGGCCGCGAGCGCCCGGGCGCGCTCGGCCAGCAGGCGCGAGGCGGTGCCGATCGATTCCGCCACCTCGGCCGCTTCCCGGACGCAGGCTTCGCGGAAGGGCGGGGCCGGCTCGCCCTTGCCGAGGGCGACCGCGCCCGCCTGCAGGCCGCGCACCGCGCGCGCCAGGCGCCCGCCGATCTGCCAGGCCAGCCACAGGCCGGTGGCGAACAAGATCGCCAGGCCGGTGAGCAGCAGCGCCAGGGGTTCGAGCAGTGCCTGGATCAGCGAGGCGCGCGGCACGCCCACCGCCACGCCCCAGCCGGTCAGTTCCGAGCGCGAGTAAAAGGTGAGCACGTCCACGCCTTCCTGGGTAGTGGCGCTGAACACGCCTTCGCGCGCGTGCTGGATGGCCTTGAACAGGCTGTCGGTCACGCGCTGGCCGACCACGCTGCCGGCATTCACGTTGCGCCCGAAAATCACGCCCTTGGCGTCGAAGATCGAGGCGAGCGCGCCGTCCGGCACCGACCGGGGCGTGAGCACGTCCTCGAAGTAGTCGGGGCGCAGGCCGATGCTCAGCACATAGGCGATCTCGCCGTGCGCCAGCACCGGCACGTCCACGCTCGCGGTCGGCCGGCGCTGCACGGCGCCGGTGAACACGTTCGCCACCGAAGGTTTGCCGGTCGAGAACACCTTGTCGATCTGGTCCGAATGGTCGAGCGGCAGCGGCACGCCGAAGTCGACCGCGGTGTTCATGACTTGCTGGCCGCGCCGGTCGCGCAGCACGGCGTTCATGCTGGCGCCGGTGAGCGCGAGGGCTTCGCGCGCCTGGCGGTGCACGCGCGCGAAGTCCTCCTGCTCGAGGGCCTCGGCGGTCGACAGGGTCTGGGCGATGGCCTGGCCCAGCAGCAGCTTGCTCTCGACGGTATGCACCAGGGCGTGCACCGTCTGCATGGTGTTCTTCTCGAACTGGGCGCGCGCCTTCTGGTACTGGTGGACGAACAGCAGCGAGGCCCCGACGATCCCCGGCAGCAGGGTAGCCAGCACCAGCCACAACAGGTAGGCCCGCAGGGGCCTGCGGGTGGTCGATACGGCGTCACCGTTCACATTGTCATCCGGGGTGGACTGAACAGCGGAATTCTACGTGCAATCGCACAATCGCCGGTTTCGCTACGCGCGCCTGGCGTGGAGAGGCGTCCGGACATGCATCCGTTGCAGCCGCGCCATACTCTGCACTGGAAATGTGAAATATTTTCCAGGAATTGTGATTTCTCCATCGAATTTGCGCTGGCGAAGCCGTAATGTATCTTGCTTAGTGGCAAGACCTTACATTGACGCATCTGGAGCCTACATGGAATCGGTAAAAACGGTGGAAGAACAGGAAGTCCTGTCGTTCCGCCTTGCAAAAGAAGAATACGCAATCAGCATCCTCAAGGTGCAGGAGATCCGCGGCTATGAAGCGCCGACCCGGCTGGCCAGCGCGCCGGCCTACCTGAAGGGCATCATCAACCTGCGCGGCTCGATCGTGCCGATCGTCGACATGCGCATCAAGTTCGGCCTGGGCGAGCCGGTGTACGACTCGTTCACGGTGGTGATCATCCTGAACATCGCCCAGCACGTGATCGGCATGGTGGTCGACAGCGTGTCGGACGTGGTCACCCTCACCAGCGACCAGATCCGCCCGGCGCCCGACATGGGCGCGAGCGTCGAGACCAACTGCCTGCTCGGCCTGGGCACGGTGGGCGAGCGCATGCTGATCCTGCTCGACATCGACAAGCTGATGCAGTCCGACGAACTGGGCCTGGTGGCGTCGCTGCCGCACGCCGCCTGAAGCCACGGCAGGGAACAAGACCATGAAGCTCGCTAACCTCAAGATCGGCACGCGCCTGGCGCTGGGCTTTGGCATCATCTGCGCCATGCTGGTGCTGATGGCCGCACTGAGCAATGCCATGCTGGCCCGCGTCAACGCCGGCACCGACGAAATCGTCAACGGCCGCATGCCGAAGATCGAGATGACGGGACACATGCAGGCCGACATCAACGACATCGCCATCGCGATCCGCAACATGATGCTGACCGACGACCCGGACGACCGCCAGAAGCTGGTCGAGGAAGTCATGGAGCACCGCCGCAGCATGAACGCGATCCTGGCCGGGCTGGACAAGTCGCTCGCGAGTGCGCGCGGCAAGGAGCTGCTGGCGCAGATGAAGCAGGAAACCGCGAGCTACGTGAGCGGCCAGGACAAGCTGATCCGCCTGATCAACCTCGACGAGCTGGACGCCGCGCGTTCCCTGCTCAAGAGCGAGCTGCGTCCGCTGCTGGTGCGCCTGAAGAAGGCCACGGCCGACCAGAGCGCGCTGCAGAAGCAGATCGCCCTGGACGCCGCCGCCGAAGCGGCCGGCACCTACCGCAGCACCAGCCTGCTGATGTGGGGCCTGGGCATCGGCGCGCTGGCGCTGGCCGCCGCCGTGGCCTGGTGGATCACGCGCTCGATCACCCGCCCGGTGAACCAGGCGCTGGAGGTGGCGAACACCGTCGCCGCCGGCGACCTCACCAGCCGCATCGAGGTCGGCACCCGCGACGAGATGGGCCAGCTGCTGCAGGCGCTCAAGACCATGAACGAGAACCTGGCGCGCACCGTGGGCGTGGTCCGCACCGGCACCGACACCATCGCGGTGGCCGCGGCCCAGGTGGCGGCAGGCAGCCAGGACCTGTCCTCGCGCACCGAGCAGCAGGCCGGCGCACTGGAAGAGACCGCGTCCTCGATGGAAGAGCTGACCTCGACCGTGCGGCAGAACGCCGACAACGCGCGCCAGGCCAACGTGCTGGCCGAAGCGGCGTCGAACGTCGCCGCGCGCGGCGGCCAGGTGATCGGCCAGGTGGTCGGCACCATGGGCGAGATCAACGCCTCGGCCAACCAGATCAACGACATCATCGGCGTCATCGACGGCATCGCCTTCCAGACCAATATCCTGGCCCTGAATGCGGCGGTGGAGGCGGCGCGGGCGGGCGAGCAGGGCCGCGGCTTCGCGGTGGTGGCGGGCGAAGTGCGCAACCTGGCGCAGCGCTCGGCCAACGCCGCCAAGGAGATCAAAACGCTGATCGGCGTATCGACCGACAAGGTGGCCAGCGGCAGCAAGCTGGTCGCCGAGGCCGGCGCGACGATGCAGGAGATCGTCGACAGCGTGCGCCGCGTGACCGACATCATGGCCGAGATCAGCAGCGCGAGCATGGAGCAGACCGCCGGCATCGAGCAGATCAACCAGGCGGTGGTGCAGATGGACGAGACCACGCAGCAGAATGCGGCCCTGGTGGAAGAAGCGGCGGCCGCGTCGAGCCAGATGCAGGAGCAGGCCGCGATGCTGGCCAAGGCCGTGGCCGTGTTCCAGATCGGAGCGGCCCAGGCGGCGCCGGTTGCCGCACAGGCGAAAGCGCCTTCGGCGCCCGTGCCGGCACTGCCGAAGCCGGCGGCGGCGCGCCCGGCGGCCGTCAGGCCGAAGGCCACTGCCGCAGCCGCAGCCGGGGACTGGGAAGAGTTCTGATTTTCCCGCCCCGGGGACAGGCGTAAAAAAAACGGCAAGCCGCGAGGCTTGCCGTTTTTGCGTTGGAACGCGTCAGCTTAGAACGAGTGACGCACGCCCACGTTGAAGACTTTCGGATCGGCGCCGAATGCGTTCGCAGCCGGGCCGAAGGTGCCGCCGGCCGAGGACAGGCCGAAGGTGCCGATGTCGTTGTTCTTCAGGATGGCGAAGGTGCTGTACAGGTTGGTGCGCTTCGACAGGGTGTACGAGTAGGCCAGGGTGAAGCCGTTGCCCTTGGCGCCATTGCCCAGTTCCTGGCGCTGGGCCTGCACGAAGAACTTGTTCGGACCGGTGGCGTAGGTGCCGCCGATGTTGAGCTGCTCGTAGGCGTTGTTGCTGCCTGCCGGGTCAGCGACCAGGTAGCCAGCGCGCACTTCGAAGTCGCTCCACTTGTAGCCGGCGCCCGACGCGAATTCCTTCTTCTTGCCGGTCGGCAGATCGGTTTCCTGGTAGGCAGCGCCCAGGTAGATGCCGAAGTTGGTGGCTTCCAGCGACACGCCTTTCAGGTCGCGCGATTCGCCGGTCTGCTGTTCGCCGGCGCTGTAGGCCGCGCCCACGGTGACGCCGTTCCAGGCCTTGCTCTTGTAGTTGACCGAGTTCGACAGGCGGCGGGTCAGGCGCTCGGTGCCGACGAAGGACGACAGGCTGCTGCCGTAGAAGCCGTGGCCCAGCGCATCGCTGGCCAGGGCGATTGCAGCGGCCGGGCTGTATTCGCGGCCAACGGTGACGGCGCCGAAGCCACCCTCCAGGCCGACGACTGCGCGGCGCTGGAACAGGGTGTTGTTGCCGGCGCCGGTGTCGAGGAAGACGTCGGCTTCGATGTTGAACATGGCTTTCAGGCCGTTGCCCAGTTCTTCGGTGCCGCGGAAACCGATGCGGCTGGTCGATTGGGTGCCCGACTGGACGACGAAGGTGCTGTCGGTGCCAGGGGTGTCGGTGTCTTCGATGCCGACCGATGCGTCAACCACGCCGTACATGGTGACGGCGGTCTGGGCTTGGGCGAACAGCGGCAGGCTCGCGACGAGCGCTGCGGCGAGGATCTTCTTCTTCATGGATGTCTCTCCAGTAGTTAAAATTTAAAATGCCAATCCATCATGACATGAGGATAGCGGTTTGTCATTGCCCCGCCCGGGAGAGAGACGGGATTAGTTGCGAAACGGAAACATCGCTAAGCGTACCTTAACAGGTGCGCACTTGCTTTACCAATAATCCTTAGCACTATACTTATGCTGATTGTGACTTCGCAAAATGAGCGTTGCGAATTGTACACAATTTCTCTTACATACGCCTTTCATGGGATAGCGCTAACATATTTATACTGGGTTTGTCGATACAAAAATCGGTATCGGAACGGCGGAAAAATTGATTGGATCGTTCTCGGTGCAACGCCTACCATTCCTCTCGAGCATGTAAAAAAAGCAGCCGCGAGCAGCCAGCGCCGGCGCACCAAAATAACGACAGAGGAGACGTATGAAACGCTTAGCACCGGGCCAAGCTGCGCCCACCCGTACCTTCATGTTGCGCGCCACCGTCGCCGCGCTCGCCGGCGCCGGCCTGATGAGCGCCGCCACGGTCGGCGCCCAGGAAATCTCCCCCACGGAAGCCGCCGAAACGACGGCGCCGAGCGACACCCAGACCGTGGTCGTCACGGGCGTCAAGGCATCGCTCATCAAGAGCCTGACGAACAAGCGCCTCAATGACCAGGTCGTGGAATCGGTCGTTGCCGAAGACATCGGCAAGCTCCCCGATAACAATGTCGTCGAAGCGCTGCAGCGCGTGACGGGGATCCAGGTCACCAACCGCGCCGGCGGCGAAGTCGGCACCTTGTCCATCCGTGGCCTGCCCGACGTCCAGACCACCTGGAACGGCCGCAATATCTTTACCGCGTCGGGCACGCAGGTCGCGCTCCAGGACATTCCCTCGACCCTGGTGCGCCAGATCGACGTTTACAAGACGCGCGACGCCAGCCAGCTGGAAACCGGAATTGCAGGCCAAATCGACGTCAAGTCGCTGCGACCCTTCGATTTCAAGGGGTCGCAAGTGTCGATTTCGGCGCGCGAGACCTATCTGGATCCTGCGAAAAAGTGGAACCCGCAGCTCAGTGCCATGTTCAGCAACCGCTGGGAAACCGGCATCGGCGAAGTCGGCGCCCTGGTCAATGTGGCGGGTACCCAGACGAAATACCGCAATGAAAGCGTGACGCCGGGTGCCATGGTGCCGTTTACCAGCCCCAATGCTGCCGAAGTTCCACCAGGTTACGTGCCTCTGCAGCGCATCTTCGACAACAATATCTGGGCGCCCGGTACCCGTACCGGCTTGCCGATGGCGGCGGGTTCGACGCTGAATTTCAACGGCCAGGCCTATCCGTATTACCTGGCGCGCGACGCCGTCTTCCAGAGCGACGTCCAGGGTGAACGGAAGCGTCCTGCCGCCAATATCGCCTTGCAGTGGAAACCGAACAGCGATGCGGTGTACACCTTCGAGTCGATGTACAACGGTTATCGCGACAAGGCCTTCAACCAGCTGCTGTTCAGCTTCGTCGACTGGTGGGGCGACCTCGGCAGCAACCCCGCGGGGACGATCACGACCTTCCCGGGAACGAACGTCATCAAGACCCGCAAGGTCAATAACGTCTATGGCTTCAACAGCGGCGACTACACCACGTCGAAAACCGATTCCTTCGTGTATGCCCTGAACGGCAAGTGGAATATTGGCGA
>CAMPHU010000217.1 GCA_946886065.1 uncultured Massilia sp.
GGGACTTCGTCAGGCAGGCCTGTCCCCATAGTCCCGCAGGACGACATACCCACCTCCATCGCCCGGCCGCGATTCCACCAGCGCATAGCCTTGCGCTTCCCATGCGATGGCCGGCCCGGAGGAGGGCACATCCGCTCCGAGCGCGCGCCTGGCCATGGTCACATGCGGCCGGTACTTGCGCGCTTCCGGCACCAGTCCCAGCGCCGCAATCGCCTCGTTCAGCCGCGCATGCAGCGCCAGCAGCTCGGGCGGTTCGCTGTGCGGTTCGAGCACGGCCAGCCCGCGCGGCCACATCACGGCGCGTCCCAGTTCCAGGCGGAAGGGTTCGAAGGGGACGGTAAAGGCGTCGAACAGCTCGGGCAGGCGCCCGGAGGGCAGGTTGCCCAGGAAGTGCAGGGTGAGGTGCAGCTTGTCGGTATGCACCGGGGCGGCGCCGCGCGGCCAGCCCCAGGCGTCGCGCCATTCGCGCAACTGGTGGCGAATGGCGGGATCCGGCCAGAGCGCCAGGAACAGACGGGCCGTCTCTTGCTGGCCGCTCATCGCCGTCTCCTCAGAAGCAGTGCTCCGGACCGGGGAAGCTGCCGTCCTTCACGGCCGCCACGTAGGCGTTCACGGCCGCGTCGATGCTGGTCTGGCCTTCCATGAAGTTGCGCACGAAGCGCGCCTTGCGGCCCGGGAACACGCCCAGCAGGTCGTGCATCACCAGCACCTGGCCCGAACAGTCGGGACCGGCGCCGATGCCGATGGTCGGGATGAACAGCAGGTCGGTGACTTCCTTGCCCAGCGCCGCCGGAATGGCTTCCAGCACCACCATCATGGCGCCGGCCGCCTGCAGCGCGAGCGCGTCCGCCTTCAGGCGTTCCGCCGCCTCGTCGGTCTTGCCCTGCACCTTGAAGCCGCCGAAGGCGTGCACGAACTGCGGGGTCAGGCCGATGTGGGCGCACACCGGAATGCCGCGCTCGACCAGGAAGCGCACGGTGTCGGCCAGCCAGGCGCCGCCTTCGATCTTGACCATCTGGGCGCCGGCGCGCATCAGCTGCACGGCGCTGTCGTAGGCCTGCTGCGGGTTGCCATAGGCGCCGAAAGGCATGTCGGCCAGCACCAGCGCGTTTTTGTTGCCGCGCGCGACAGAGGCGGTGTGGTAAGCCACCTCGGCCACCGTCACCGGCAGCGTCGAGTCGTGGCCGGCGCAGACCATGCCCAGCGAATCGCCGATGAGCAGGACTTCGACGCCGCAGCGGTCCATCAGGGACGCGAAGCTGGCGTCATAGGCGGTCAGCATGGCGATCTTGTTGCCGGCTGCGCGCATGGCGAGCAGGGAGGGAACGGTCACGGCCTTGGCGGCTGGCTTCGGCGTTGCCGGGGCCTCGTTGCCACCCCCGAGATAAGCGCTCATAGATATCCTTTTGAAAACAAAACGTCCAGAGCGCGTAGTGTAATGCTACGGCCGCGAATGCGCAGGAAAGCTTCTAGAAACTGGCTTCTAGGAATGAAACGGAGCCTGGACGAGTTTTGCTAAGATGAACAGGGTTTACATACAAAATGCCATCGACAAGTCCTCTTCGCCTGGGGCAGGTCGGCTTTGGCTATCGATACCGCAATGGCCACGACCATCCTCATCATCTTTCTCATCGTTTATCTCGGCATGATCCTCGGCGGTCTGCCCTTCCTGCAACTCGACCGGACCGGCGTGGCGCTGCTGGGGGCCATCGCGCTCATCGGCATCGACGCGCTGAGCCTGGATGAAGCGGTGGCGGCGATCGACTTGCCGACAATGATCCTGCTGTTTTCCTTCATGGTGATCTCGGCCCAGATGCGTCTGGGCGGGTTTTACGACTGGATCACCCACCGGCTGGCAGGCTTGCCATTGCGTCCCGCAAGCTTGCTGGCCGTGCTCGTCGTCATCACGGCCGCCTTGTCGGCCATCTTCAGCAACGACATCGTTTGCCTGGCGATCGCGCCGGTGCTGATCGAGGCTTGCAGGCGGCGCCAGCTCGCGCCGCTTCCTTTCCTGCTGGCGCTCGCCGTTGCCGCCAACATCGGCTCGGCCGCGACCCTGATCGGCAACCCACAGAACATGCTGATCGGCCAGACACTGCGTTTGCCTTTCGGCGCCTACTTCCTGAAGGCGCTGCTCCCGGTCGCGGTGGGGCTCTTCATCAGCTGGGCGCTGATCGTGCGCCAGGTCGGCGGACGCTGGAAAGAAACCGGGGGCGTGGCAAACGCTGCGGCCGCTCCCGGGGCGGGAGCGGAGAAGCTGCCGTTCGACGCCTGGCAAACGGCAAAAGGACTCGTCATTGCCGGCACGCTGCTGGTGGCCTTCCTGGTGGCGCCCTGGCCCAGGGAGCACATGGCGCTCATCGGCGCCGGTATTTTATTGATGAGCCGCCGGCTGCATTCCCGCAAGATGCTGGGGCTGGTCGATTGGGAGCTGCTGGTCTTGTTCATGAGCCTGTTCGTGGTGAACCATGCGCTGCAGCGCACGGGAATGCCCGCCGACGCCATGGCCTACCTCGCCGCCGCCGGCGTCCGATTGGATCAGCCGGGTTCGCTGTTCATGGCCACCTTCCTGCTTTCCAACCTCGTCTCCAACGTGCCGGCCGTGATGCTGCTCCTGCCCGCTGTCCACCATGAAATCGGCGGTGTGCTGCTCGCCCTGGTCAGCACCTTGGCAGGAAACCTCTTGATCGTAGGGAGCATCGCGAACATCATCGTGGTGGATGCCGCGGCCCGGCATGGCATCGCCATCGACTGGAAAAGCCATGCCCGCGTCGGGGTGCCGGTCACCGTGGCGACCCTGGCCGTTTCCGGCGTTTACCTGGCGCTGCTTTTCTGATCACTGCAAACAGGACAGCATGGACAGACTTGATGCGATGCGCGTGTTCTGCGCGGTGGTGGAGGCGGGGGGATTCAGCAGGGCTGCCGAGCGGCTCGGCATGTCGACGTCCTCGGTGACGACCCATGTGGCGAGCCTCGAGGCGCACTTCCGGGTGAAGCTGCTGCACCGGACGACGCGCAGCATGTCCCTGACCAGTGAGGGGAGCCGGTGCTACCAGCATGCATTGCAATTGCTGGCCGACATGCAGGAACTGGAATCGCGGCTCCATGAGGCCGCCGATATCCCCAGCGGGATCTTGCGGGTGGACATGCCTGGCCTTGTCTCGCGGCTGTATATGGCGCCCGCCCTGCCGCGTTTCATGGCGCAATACCCTGAGATCAGCTTGCGTGCGACCATCAGCGACCGTTTGCTCGATATGGTCGAAGAAGGCGTGGACGTGATGATCCGCATTGGACCTGTGGCGGACTCCGGCCTCGTCGCACGCCAGCTCATGCAGACCAGGTTCATCTGCTGCGCGTCGCCGGAATTCGTGCGCCGCCACGGCTTGCCCACGTCGCCCGAGGCATTGGGTGATTTCCCCTGCCTCGGTTTCATGCTGCCGAAGGCAAGGCGCCTGAGGCCCTGGGTGTTCAAGGGCGCCGGCGATGTCCTTCCCCGCGCGCGCATCAGTTCCGACCATGCCGACACCCTGCTCGAGTTGTGCAAGGCGGGCGGCGGCATCGGACAATTCCTGTCGCTCTCCGTCGCGGACGCGCTGTCCAGCGGCGAACTGCTGCCGCTGCTGGAGCCGTGGCAAGCCGATGGCCCGGTGGTGCACGCCCTGTTCCAGCAACGGCAGCAACGGGCCGCGAAGGTCCGGGCCTTCGTCGATTTTGTGGCGGAACTGTTCGCTGCGCGGGCCGGTTCCCAGGCGCCGATTATCCCGACTTCCTGAAAACTGCATCCGCTCCCGCTCCATTGAAGCGCCCGTGCCGGTTCACTACACTGAATCATCCCTCACCCACTGGAGCAGATCATGGAACAGACGATGAAAGCAGTTGTCCTCAGCGCATTCGACGCCCCGCTGACAGTGAGCCAGGCAAGCCGGCCGCTTGCGGGCGCGGGCCAGGTCCTGGTCCGCATCAAGGCCAGCGGCGTCAATCCCCTGGACCTCAAGATTGCCGCCGGCAAGGCGGATCACGCCAAGGTGAGCCTGCCCGCCATCCTCGGCATCGACATGGCAGGCGTGGTGGAAGCTGTCGGAGAAGGCGTGCAAGGCTTCGCGCCGGGAGACGAGGTATGGGGCATGACGGGCGGCGTGGGCGGTGTACAAGGATCGCTCGCCGAATACGCCGCCGTGGATGCGCTCCTGCTTGCCCACAAGCCGGCCAGTATCGGGATGCGCGAGGCAGCGGCCTTGCCGCTGGTATTCATCACCGCATGGGAAGGACTGGTCGACCGCGCCCGGATCTCCGCCGGCATGAAGGTACTGGTGCATGGCGGCGCCGGCGGCGTCGGGCATGTCGCCGTGCAGATCGCCAAGGCTGCCGGCGCCGAGGTCTATGCAACCGGCAGCGCCCCGCAGCGCGCCACCATCGAAGGCTTCGGCGCCGTGTTCATCGATTACCAGGCAAGCAGCGTCGAGGAATACGTCAAGCAATACACGGACGGCGAAGGCTTCGATATCGTGTACGACACCGTGGGCGGCGCTACCCTGGATGCCTCCTTCGTGGCGGCGCGCCGCTACCATGGCCACGTCGTCAGCTGCCTGGGCTGGGGTACGCATGCGCTGGCCCCGCTGTCCTTCCGCGCCGCCACCTATTCCGGCGTGTTCACCCTCTTGCCCCTGTTGAGCGGCAAAGGCCGCGCCAACCATGGCTTCATCATGGAGCAGGCAGCCAGGCTGGTGGATGAAGGGAAGATCAGGGTTTTGCTGGACGAGCGGCATTTCGCGCTGTCCGAGGCCGGGCAGGCCCACGCGGCCATGCAGGATCGCAGCGCACGCGGCAAGATCGTGGTGGACGTGGCATGAACCGGATCGGCTGGCCAGGTCAGGCGATCCGGGTGATGAACTGGTCGGCCACCTGCGGCACGAAACCGGCGGCCGGGCCACGGCCGGGAACAATGGCATCCGGCGCGATCTCCAGCAGCGGCGCCAGCACGAAGGCGCGTTCGTGCATGCGCGGATGCGGAACGGTGAGGGTGTCGGTGGCGATGGTTTCATCGCCGTAGATCAGCAGGTCGAGGTCGAGCGTGCGCGGCGCGTTGCGGTAGGGCCGCTCGCGCCCGTGCGCCAGTTCGATCTCCTGCAGCGCCTCCAGCAAGGCCTGCGGAGCCAGCGTGGTGTCGATGCTGGCCACGGCATTGATGTAGTCGTCGCCGCTGGAATCGATGGGCGCGGTGCGGTACAGGCTGGAGCGGCCGAGCAGGACGGCGCCGGGCAGGGCGGACAGGCGCGCGATCGCATCTTCCACGTTGGCCTGCGCGTCGCCCAGGTTCGCGCCGATGCCGATGAAGGCGATCATTCGCCGCCGGCGCCTTCGCTCTGCACAGGGGCGCCTTCGCCATTGGTCTTGCGCGGGCCGCGGCGCGGACGGCGCTTCTTGGGCGCGCCGGCGCCTTCGCGTTCGCGGGTGTTGGCCGCGGCCACCAGGCGCTCGCGTTCGCCGCCTTCGGCGTCGTAGAACTCGGTCCACCATTCGCCGATCTCGGCCGGCAGTTCGCCGGAGGCGCAGCGCAGCAGCAGGAAGTCGTAGCCGGCGCGGAAGCGCGGGTGCTCCAGCAGCTTGTAGGGCGCGCGGCCGGTGCGGCGCTCGAAGCGCGGCTGCATGGCCCAGATGTCGCGCATATCGGTGGCGATGCGGCGCTGCAGGGCCAGGTTCTCGGTCTGGGTCTCCAGCACGTCGTCGGCCGCCAGGTGCAGGGCAGGGATCGGCGCCTCGCCGGCGGCGCGGTAGGCGTTCCACTTCTCCAGCACCTGGTGCCACAGCAGGGAGGCAAACAGGAAGCCCGGCGACACGCCCTTGCCGGCCTTGACGCGGCCGTCGGTCGATTCCAGCGCCAGGGTCACGAACTTCATGCCGATCGGCTGCTCCAGCACCACGTCCAGCAGCGGCAGCAGGCCATGGTGCAGGCCGGCCGAACGCAGCTCCTTCAGGCAGGCCAGCGCGTGGCCCGACAGCAGCAGCTTGAGCATCTCGTCGAACACGCGCGCGGCCGGCACGTTGTCGATCAGCGGCGCCATGACCGGGATCGGCGCACGCGTGGTCGGCTCGATGGTGAAGCCCAGCTTGGCCGCGAAGCGCACCACGCGCAGCATGCGCACCGGGTCTTCGCGGTAGCGCGCTTCCGGCATGCCGATGATGCGCAGCAGCTTGGCGCGGATGTCCTCGATGCCGCCGTGGTAGTCCAGCACGCTCTGCGTGGCCGGGTCGTAGTACATCGCGTTGATGGTGAAGTCGCGGCGCGCCGCGTCCTCGTGCTGCGGACCGAAGCTGTTGTCGCGCAGGACGCGGCCATGCTCGTCCTTGGGCGCGTTGTCGCTGCCGTTGCCGCGGAAGGTGGTCACTTCCAGCAGGTCCTGGCCGAACATCACGTGCACGATCTGGAAGCGGCGGCCGATGATGAAGGCGCGCCGGAACAGGCGCTTGACCTGCTCGGGCGTGGCGTCGGTGGCGATGTCGAAATCCTTGGGCTTCACGCCCAGCAGCAGGTCGCGCACGGCGCCGCCCACCACGAAGGCCTTGAAGCCCGCCTCCTGCAGGGTCTGGGTCACCCGGACCGCATTCGCCGAGACGTTCTTCGGGTCGATCTGGTGCTCTTCCGGCCCCAGGATCACCGGTTCGGTCGGATTGCGCTCGTCTTTGACGCCGAGGATTTTGCGGATGAATTTTTTAATCATTGAATAGGCGGATGGTTGGCCAGCCCTGCGCCTGCGCATGGCTTGCGAGCGCGCTGCTCGGGTTGGTGGCGATCGGATGGGAGACCACCGACAGCAGCGGGATATCGTTGTGCGAATCGCTGTAGAAATGGCTGCGCTCGAAGCTTTCGAACGGACGGCCCATGCGTTCCAGCCAGGCGTGCATGTGGTGAATCTTGCCCGCGCCCGAGGTCGGGGTACCGGCCAGTTTGCCGGTCAGCTTGCCCTGGGCGTCGACTTCCGGCATGGCGGCGATGTGGTGCTCGACGCCGAAGGCGCGCGCGATCGGGGCGGTGATGTAGTGGTTGGTGGCGGTGATGATGGCCACCAGGTCGCCCGCATCGATGTGCTCGCGCACCAGCGTCACGGCCTGCGGCAGGATGGCAGGCTCGATCACGTCGCGCATGTACTGCGCGCGCAAGGCCTCGAGGCGCTCGCGCGGGAAGCTCGCCAGGGTGCCGAGTGCGAACTCCAGGTACTCGACCGGGTCGAGCACGCCGGCCTGGTACTGGGCGAAGAACTCGTCGTTGCGCCGGCGGAAGGCGGCTTCGTCGACCGCGCCCACGCGCACCAGGAACTCGCCCCATTCGTAGTCCGAGTCGATCGGCAACAGCGTATGGTCGAGATCGAAGATGGTAAGGTTTTTCATGCTTTAGGTTCTGACTGCGTGGATTCCGGCTGCTGGTTTTCCTGCAGCAATAAATCGCGCAACAAGGGCAGGGTGACCGGGCGCTGGGTCTCGAGCGAATACTGGTCGAGGGCGTCCAGCATGGTGGCCAGCGAGCGCATGTCGCGCTTGAAATGCGACAACAAATAGGGTAACACGCTGGCCGACAAGGTCAAACCGCGCGCTTCCGCCGCCTGGGTCAGGGCGGCGATCTTCTCGTCGTCCGACAGGCCGTGGATCTGGTAGACCAGGCCCCAGCCCATGCGCGTGCGCAGGTCTTCGCGCACCTGCAGCAGGGCCGGCGGCACCGGGCCGGTGCAGACCATGTAGGCGCCGTGCTCGCGGATCTGGTTGAACAGGGCGAAGGCGTCGATC
>CAMPHU010000218.1 GCA_946886065.1 uncultured Massilia sp.
GACGAAGCGTTGTGTTCGTCAGCAGCAGAGGAATGAGATTATGCGGGAGGCGCTGATCCGCGTCAACCCTCTTTTTGCGTCGGCACATACTTTTTTGCCAGAGCAAGCAGCCTCAAGGTTTTGGAAGCGCACGAACTCCTGCCTTGCGCAACCCGGCCTGTTTGATTGCCAGCTCGATCGCATCGATGCGTGCGCCCATGGACGGGTGGGATCCGAGGTAATGCGCGATGGCAGGCGTGTCATCGTCCTTAGCCAGCGAAGCGAACAATTCGGTCGCGCCGCCGACATGTCCGTAGCGGCATTGCAGGGCCTTGAGCGCCAGCGCATCGGCCGCCGACTCACGTCCGCGCGAGTAACTGGATTCGCCCAACTGCTGCGCCGGCGCCAGCAATCCTGCGGTCCAGGAACCGTCTCCGGTCACCAGCGTCGCCACGGTGATGATCACGATGCCGCGCCCCATCCCCCGCAGGTGATCGCGGTTGGCCAGGTGCGCCAGCTCGTGGGCCAGCACGAAGGCCAACCCATTCTCGGACTCCACATGCTCCAGCAGCCCGGAAAATACCAGCACCGTCCCGCCCGGCATCACGACCGCGTTGGCGTCTTTCGACGACGTCAACCGAACCGTCACCGGCGTATCGACGCCTGCGCAGCTGCGCAGGCTGTCGACCAGCGACTGTATATAGGCTTCCCTCGGCTGCAGCGCTTTCACGGGCGCCGGTGCAGACATGGCCAGCAGGCCGGTGAGCCGCTTCTCGGTCTCCGGACTGAGCCGGTCGACCACGGCATCGACCATGAACCCGAGCACCCAGATCCCCGCCACCACCAGCACCGACAGCGCAGCCAGGATCAGCAGGAAATCCTTGAGCGGATGCTCGTGCGAGATGTTGTCGTTATGCTCAGGAAGCGAAGCCTGGTATTTCATGCGTAATAGATCGCCGTGCCGTAGGCCAGCACTTCGACGCCGGTCACCTCGCCGCGCACGTTCTTCGACAGCGGCATGGTTTCCAGGCGCAGGTTGACGATCTCGCCCGCGCCCGGGCAGCTTTCCTTCAGCCGCAGGACCGCTTCGCGCTTGGCGCGGTCGAGCAGGGTCTCGTAGGACTTGACCGGCCCGCCGACCAGGGAACGCAGCGCCGACGCCGCCTTCTTGAAATAGTCCACCGACACCACGACACTGCCGGTCACCAGTTCGCTGCGCGCCACGGCGCCGCTGCCCATCGGCCGTTTCAGCGAAGTGGCGGGCAGGTGCACGATGGCCTTTTCGCGTTCGTGGATGGCCCGGTAGTGCCTGGCCTCGGCGGAGCGGCCGAAGATATAGCCGAGTGCGATAGGCACCGACCAGAACGCCAGCAGGATCAGGTATTCCATTACTCGACGGTCACCGCAGTGCCATACACATAGATTTCCGCCGCGCCGGCCGCAACCGACGAGGTCGAGAAACGCACATTGACGATGGCGTTGGCGCCCATCTGGGACGCCTGCGCCTTCATGCGCTCGGTCGCCTGCTCACGCGATTCTTCCAGCAGTTCGGTATAACCGCGCAGCTCGCCGCCCACGATATTCTTCAGGCCGGCCATGATGTCGCGCCCCACATGCTTGGAACGCACCGAGCTGCCGGAGACGACGCCGTGGCAGACTGCGATCGTCTTGCCGGGAATGGTTTCGATATTTGTAAGAAGCATGGGGGCACCAGGAAAAAAGAGTGGTTGATTGTAGACACGTAAATTTACTGCTGGCAATTCATTATGCATATCTCCGTACCCCCGTGCGCCCTCACAGTAAAATGACGCCTTTGCCGAACCGCCCGCCGCCATGACCATCCTGCTCAGTACCCTCAACGCTCGCTATACGCACGCCTCGCTCGGCCTGCGTTACCTGCTTGCCAACATGGGCGCGCTGCAGGCCCGGACCCGCATCCAGGAATTCGTCATCGGCGCCAAGACCACCGACCTGGTCGAGCGCATCCTGGCCCACCAGCCGCGCATCGTCGGTTTCGGCGTCTATATCTGGAACGTCGAGGAAACCACGAAGCTGGTCGCCATGCTCAAGCGGGTCGCGCCCCACATCACGATTGTGCTGGGCGGCCCGGAAGTCTCCTACGAGACCGGCGAGCAGGACATCGCAAAACTGGCCGACTACGTGGTCACCGGTTGGGGCGATGTGAGCTTCCCCAAGCTGTGCGGCGAGATCCTGAACGGTCCCAAGCCCTTGATGAAGGTGCATGCCGGCGTCCAGCCGCCGATGGGCGACATCGTCCTGCCCTACGCTCTTTATAGTGAAGACGACATCGCCCACCGAACGCTCTACGTGGAAGCCTCGCGCGGCTGCCCGTTCAAGTGCGAGTTCTGCCTGTCCTCGCTGGACAAGACCGCCTGGCCCTTCCCGCTCGAATCCTTCCTGGCCGAGCTGGAAGCGCTGTACGCACGCGGCGCGCGCCTGTTCAAGTTCGTCGACCGCACCTTCAACCTGAACGTCAAGACCAGCCTGCAGATCATGCAGTTCTTCCTCGATAAGATCGAGGCGAACCCGATTGATCCGGTCTACGCCCACTTCGAGCTGGTGCCCGACCACCTGCCGGAAGCGCTGAAGGACACCATCGCCAAGTTCCCGCCCGGCGCGCTGCAGTTCGAGATCGGCATCCAGAGCTTCAATCCGGAAGTGCAGGCATTGGTAAGCCGGCGCCAGAACAACGAGAAGGCGGCCGACAACATCCGCTGGCTGTGCGAGCACTCGACCGCCCACTTGCACGTGGACCTGATCGCCGGCCTGCCGGGCGAGGACGTGGCCAGCTTCGCGCGCGGCTTCGACCAGCTGGTGAGCCTGGGCGCGCAGGAGATCCAGTTCGGCATCCTCAAGCGCCTGCGCGGCACCCCGATCATCCGCCACACCGAGCCTTTCGGCATGGTCTACGATCCCTATCCGCCCTACACCGTGCTGGCCACGAACAAGGTGGACTTCGCAAACATGCAGCGCCTGGTGCGCTTCGCCCGCTATTGGGACCTGGTGGCCAATTCGGGCCGCTTCGCCAACACCACGCGCGCGATGCTGGCCGACGCCCCGTTCGAGAACTTCATGGCCTTCTCGGACTGGATCTATACGAAAACGGACGCCACCCACCGCATCGCCCTCGACCGCCTGGCCAAGCTGGTGCAGGAATGGCTGCAAGCGCGCGGCATGGGGCGCGAGGAAGCCGCCGCCCTGCTGGCCAGCGACTATGCCGGCAAGGTGGACAAGCCGGCCGTCCAACAAGCTCCGCCGGCAGCCGTCGCACCGCAGCGCCAGGTGCGCCACCTGGCCGCCTGACACCGTAGAGGAGCGTCGCTGGCGGCGCAAACGATTCTCTTTTACACTGCGACAATGCAGATTGAAAATGCGCCAACATTAACTATCCGGCATTCCGCCTCTGGGGCGGGTCAATCTGTCGTGGCGAACGGGGTCTGGCAAGTGCACGCGCTGTCGCGGCGCGGCACCCTCAAGGGCATCGCGCGCCAGCTGGCCACCCTGAAGGACAAGGGCGCCTGCGACTGGGACCTGTCCGGCATCGAAAGCCTCGATCATATCGGCGCCCAGATGTTCTGGAATGCCTGGCACAAGAAACGCCCGCCGCACCTCAAGCTCGATCCGCGCCAGGAAGACCTGTTCGCGCGCATCGAAAAGGCCAGCGCCATCAAGCTGCCGCGCCAGCGCCGCAGTCCCCTGCATTGGATCATCACCCTCGGCGCCGGCATCCTGAATTTCTTCGAGCACCTGCGCGCCTTCGTCGGCCTGATCGGGGTCGTGGTGCAGGACCTGGGCCGCTTCCTGCGCCGTCCGCAGACCGGCCCCTGGCGCGAGATCTCGGCCAACATCTATCATTCCGGCTTCCAGGCGCTCGGCATCACGGCGATGGTCGGCTTCCTGATCGGGATCGTGCTGTCCTATTTGTCGTCGCAGCAGCTGCGCATGTTCGGCGGCGACATCTACCTGGTCAACATCCTTGGCATGGCCGTGATCCGCGAACTCGGCCCGATGCTGGCCGCGATCCTGGTGGCCGGCCGCTCCGGCTCCTCGATCACGGCGCAGCTGGGCGTGATGCGGGTGACGGAAGAACTCGACGCCATGCTGGTGATGGGCATCTCGCACGGCTACCGCCTGATCATGCCCAAGGTGATCGCATTGGCGATCTCGATGCCGCTGCTGGTGGTGTGGACCGACGCCATGGCCCTGATCGGCGGCATGGTCTCGGCCAAGATCGAACTGAACCTGTCCTTCCGCTACTTCATCCAGAAGCTGCCGGACGCCGTGCCCTACGTGAACTACACCATCGGCCTGCTCAAGGGCGTGACCTTCGGCGTGCTGATCGCGCTGATCGCCTGCCACTTCGGCCTGCGCATCAAGGCCAACACCGAGAGCCTGGGACGCGGCACCACCACCTCGGTGGTCACGGCGATCACGGTGGTGATCCTGGCCGACGCGGTGTACGCGATCATCTTCAGTGGAGTGGGGTTCTGATGGCGGACCATAAACGCGGCCCCCAGCGCCTCAACATGCGCCCCGAAGAGGAAGTCGGCGCGCCGGTGGTCCAGATCCGCAACCTGTGGACGCGCTTCGGCCGCACCGTGGTGCACCAGGACCTGAACCTGGACATCTTCGCCGGCGAGATCCTGACCATCGTCGGCGGCTCCGGCACCGGCAAGACCGTGCTGCTGCGCCAGATGCTGGGCCTGGAGCGCCCCTCGCAAGGCACGGTGCACGTGTTCGGCGAGGACATCAGCGCGGCCGAGCCGGAAGACCTGCAGCGCATGCGCAACCATTGGGGCATGCTGTTCCAGCAAGGCGCGCTGTACTCGGCCCTGACCGTGTTCGACAACATCGCCCTGCCCATGCGCGAGCTGCGCGCCTTGCCCGAGGACGTGATCCGCGACGCGGTGCTGCTCAAGATGGACATGGTGGGCCTCGGCCCCGAGCACGCCAACAAGATGCCGTCCGACCTGTCGGGCGGGATGGTCAAGCGCGCCGCGCTGGCGCGCGCCCTCGCCCTGGAACCTCAGTTATTGTTCCTGGACGAACCGACGGCGGGCCTCGACCCCGACCTGTCGGATGCCTTCGTGGCGCTGATCCAAACCCTGCACCGCGAGCTCAAGCTCACGGTGGTCATGGTCACCCACGACCTCGACACGTTGTTCGCCCTGTCCTCGCGCATCGCGGTGCTGGCCGAAAAACACGTGCTGGCGGTCGGTCCGTCGTGCGACGTGCTGCGCGTCGACCATCCGTTCATCAAACACTTTTTCCTGGGTCCGCGCGGCCAGCGGGCGCTGGAAGTGCTCGAAGAGCGCCAGGCCCAGAACGATTCGGAGACTTGATATGGAAAACAGGTCATATGCCCTGATGACCGGCGTGTTCACGATTGCGCTCCTGATAGCGGCGGTGCTGGTCGGCCTTTGGCTCAACCGCGACAACACCGATTACGACCCCTATGAAATCGTCACCACCCAGTCGATTCCCGGCCTCAATCCGCAGGCGACGGTGCGCTACCGCGGCCTGGAAGTGGGCCGCGTCGACGAGATCGTGTTCGATCCGCGCGTCACCGGCCAGATATTGATCCGCCTGTCGGTGGACGAGAACTCGCCCGTGACCACCACCACCTTCGCCACCCTCGGCTACCAGGGCGTGACCGGGATCGCCTTCATCCAGCTCGACGACGACCGCACCGGTTCGCCGCGCCTGCAGACCAGCCAGGACCGGACCGCGCGCATTCCGCTGCGCCCGGGCCTGCTCGACATGCTGGAAAAGCGCGGCCTGGCGATCCTGGAAAAGACCGAGCAGATCACCGACAGCCTGGCCAAGATCGTCGGCCCGGAAAACCAGCAGACCATCATCGGCGCCTTCGACAGCATCGGCAAGGCCGCCGACGCCTATGCCGCCATCCCGCAGAAGCTGGAGCCGACCATCGAACGCCTGCCGCAACTCTCGGCCAAGCTGGAACGCAGCCTGGACTCCTTCGACAGGGTCGCCGGCAGCGCCGACAGCATGATCAAGAACTACGACCAGCTGGCCATCCGCCTGCAGTCGCCGGACGGCCCGGTCGAGCGCCTGAACGGCGCCATCGGCTCGCTGCAGGCCGCCACCAGCGAGCTGGAACTCGAAACCCTGCCGCACGTGGTGCAGATGACCGACGAGGCGCGCCTGTCGCTGCGCGCCGTGCGCCGCACCGCCAATTCGCTGTCCGAGCGCCCGCAGAGCATCCTGTTCGGCGCGCCGGGCGAGCAGCCCGGCCCGGGCGAGCCGGGTTTCGTGCCCCCGACCAAATGAGGACCACCGTGAACATGAGCGCACCACGCCTTCTCGCCACCCTTGCCTTTGCCGTCATCCTCGGCGGCTGCGCCAGCAGCAAGAGCAGCACGCCCTCGACCGTGTTCGACTTCGGCCCGGCCCTGCCGGCCACCCAAGCCGCCTCGGCACCGTCCACCATACCAGCGATCGTCGTGATGGACGCCACCGGCGCCGCCATCCTCGACAACGAACGCATGTACTACCGCCTGAACTACGCCGACGCCCTGCAGGCGCGCACCTATGCCAACAGCCGCTGGAGCGGCAACCCGCTGGCCCTGGTGACCCAGCGCGTCAAGACCCGCCTGGCCCAGTCGGGCATGAAGGTACTGTCCGCCACCGACGCCTCGACCGGCGTGCCGATCCTGCGCATCGAAGTCGATGAGCTGATGCACAGCTTCTCCGGCGCGGCGCAGAGCGAAGGCCAGCTGGCGCTGCGCGCCTCGGTCTTCAACGAGCACCGCCTGGTCGACCAGCGCAGCTTCTCGCGCACGACGCCGGCCGCCAGCGCCGACGCCGCCGGCGGCGCGCGCGCGCTGGCCCAGAGCCTGGACGCCACCAGCGCCGACATCCTGGCCTGGCTGGCGACACTCGATATGAGCAAATCCAGCGTGAGCAAATGACCGAGCCGGAAGTGACGGGCCGCCCGCGCGGCTCGCCGATCTCGCGCGCCACCCTGCTGGCCTATCTGCTGCTGATCATCTACGCCAGCTGGTACCCGTTTTCCGGCTGGCGCGACAGCGGCGCGCCGCCGCTCGCCTTCCTCAACCTGGCCAAGCAGCGCTACTGGACCGGCTTCGACGTGACCGTCAACATCATCGGCTACATCCCCTTCGGGGTGCTGCTGGTGCTGTCGCTCTATCCGCGCATCCGCGGTGTGTGGGCGGTGCTGCTGGCGGCCATCGGCGGCGCGCTGGTCTCGGGCACGATGGAGGCGGTGCAGAACTACCTGCCCAGCCGGGTGCCGTCCAACCTCGACTTCATCACCAATTCGGGCGGCTGCCTGGTGGGCGCCGTCCTGGGCGCGCTATGGGCGCCGATCCTGCTGGACCGCAGCCGCCTGTTCCATTTGCGGCGGCGCTGGTTCGCGCCGCATGCCAGCCAGGGCCTGGTGCTGGTGGCCCTGTGGCCGCTGGCCCAGATCTACCCGCAGAGCTACCTGTTCGGCCACGGCCAGGTCTTGCCGATCATTTCGGGCTGGCTGTCGAAATGGCTGGACGAAGACATCGACCTGGTCGCCATGCTGCGCCCCGGCGCCATGATGAGCGTGGAGCAGTACTGGCTGTCCGAGACCATCATTACCGCCTGCGGCATGACCGGCGCCGCCCTGACCCTGATGTGCCTGGTGCGCCGGGGCGCGCCGCGCTTTTCGCTGATGCTGGCCCTGCTCGCGGCGGCGCTGGTGGTCAAGGCCCTGGCCAGTTCGCTGCTGTTCCGGCCCGATAACGC